>NZ_JBEYTS010000002.1:0-409100 GCF_040643155.1 Streptomyces sp. NPDC047453
CGGCGCTCCGGCGGCGGGGGTTACCAGGACAAGCTCCGGCTCGGTGAGCTGGTCGCGGCCGCCGTGCAGGCCCGCGAGGCCGACGACGCCCGCGACATCGTCCACGCGCTGGAGCCGTACGCCGCCGCGGTCAGCGACGGCCCGCCCTCCACCGGCTGGCTCGTCAACACCTCCTTCCTGGTCGACCGCGAGGCGGCCGAGGAGTTCGTGACCGCCGTCGAACAAGCCCGCAAGGACCTGCCCCACCTCGAACTACGCGTCAACGGCCCCCTGCCGCCGTACAGCTTCGTCGAACCCGGCCCCGCCGAACCCGCGAGCACCACGGCCGGAGCCGACACAGGAGCGGGGTGACGTCATGGGACTCATCTCCGAAGTACTGCTGCTGCCGTTCGCGCCGGCACGCGGAAGCGCCTGGGCGATCCGGCAGGTACTGCGCGAGGCCGAGCGCATCTACTACGACCCGGCCACGGTGCAGGCCGAACTCGCGCGACTGGAACAGCAGTTGGAGGCGGGCGAGATCAGCGCCGAGGAGTTCGACCGCAGGGAGGACGAGCTTCTGGACCGGCTCGAGACCGGCCTGCGCTCAGGCACGGAGACAGGCACAGAGACAGGCGCGGAGACAGGCGAGGAGACGGCACGATGAACAAAGTGGGACTCGGCCTCGCGCTAGGGGCCGGTTACCTCCTGGGACGGACGAAGAAGGCGAAGCTCGCCCTCACGGTGGGCAGCCTGGTGGCGGGCAAGAAGCTGAACCTCGGTCCGGGCGGGATCGCGCAGCTGGTCAACCAGCAACTGACGAGCAACCCGCAGCTCAAGGAGATCGGCGACCAGCTGCGCGACGACCTGAAGGGCGTGGGCAAGGCGGCTTCGGGAGCCATGGTCGAACGGCAGATGACCGCGCTCGCCGACCGGCTGCACGGGCGGACCGCGCAGGTCCGCGACGAGCTGGCCGGCGTCGTGCCGCAGCCCGGCGGGGACGAGGAGACCGAGAGGGAGGACGCGTACTCGGACGACTACGAGGACGAGTACGAGGACCGGGGGGAGGGCCGCGAGGCCGGGGAGGAGAGCCGGGGCGGGTCCGGGGACCGGGACGGACCGGGACGGAAGGAAGCGGCCAGGAAGGCCCCCGCGAAGAAGGGACCGGCCAAGAAGGCGCCTCCGAAGGCCGCCAAGAAGGCGTCGGCGGGCGCACCGGCCCGGAAGGAAGTGGCGAAGAAGGCCCCCGCCAAGAAGGCGGCGGCGAAGAAGACCGCGGCCGGGAGGACGGCCGCGAAGAGGACGGCCGCGGCCGGCGGCGCGACCCGCGCTGCCCGCTCCCGGCGGCCGAAGGGTGGTGGTGACCGATGACCGAGGCCCTCGGATCCGCGACCTCCGCGGCCGGCGGCGCGGCGCGCGGCGCGGCGAAGGAAAGCCCGCTGAGCGACCTCGCCCACAGCGAGGCCGCCGACCGGCTCAAGGCCGAGGTGCAGGACTACCTCGCCGTCCAGGCCCAGCGACTGCTGGTCGGCTTCGGCCACAAGCTCGGCGAGACCACCGGCATGCTCAACGACATAGCCGAGGGCAAAAGCCCGGGCTTCGCCAAGCTCGCCCTCGACGCCGCACGCAAGGTCGCCCAGGGCAAGGGCCCGGTGCGCACGGTCCTGGAGCTGGGCGCCTCCCGGGCCAAGGACAACGTCATGGGCGCGCTGAAGAACCTCGGAGGTGGCGGCGGGGGCAAGCGCAAGCGCGGCGGGGGCAACAAGCCCACCGTCATCATCGAGTCCGTCGATGTCGGCGTGCCGCTGCGCACCGCCTACGACCAGTGGACCCAGTTCCAGGACTTCAGCACCTTCGCCAAGGGCGTCAAGAGCGCGAGCCGCGCCGACGACACCTCCTCCGACTGGCAGTTGAAGGTGTTCTGGTCCAGCCGAAGCTGGAAGGCCCACACCACCGAGCAGGTGGCCGACCAGCGCATCCAGTGGACGTCGGAGGGAGCGAAGGGCACCACGAAGGGTGTCGTCTCCTTCCACCGCCTCGAGGAGAACCTCACCCGGGTCCTGCTGGTCATGGAGTACTACCCGAGCGGCTTCTTCGAGAAGACCGGGAACATCTGGCGGGCCCAGGGCCGCCGCGCCCGGCTGGACCTGAAGAACTACGTCCGCTTCGTCACCCTCAAAGGAGAGGCCGACGAGGGCTGGCGTGGCGAGATCCGCGACGGCGAGGTCGTCCGCAGCCACGAGGACGCGGTGGCCGAGGAGGAGCGGGAGTCCGAGGAGGAGGCCGGATACGAGGACGAGGAGCAGCCGTACGAGGAGGAGGAGAACGGCGAGTACGAGGCCGAGGAGGAAGAGCCCGAGGAGGAGCCCGAGGCGGAGGAAGACGAGGAGTACGAGCCCGCAGAGTCCGGGGAGCCCGAGGACGAGGGAGAGCCCGAGTACGAGGACGAGGAAGAGGAAGAAGAGGAGCCCGAGTACGAGTACGCCGAGGGCGGGGGCCGCCGATGACGACGCCCAGCCGACTGCCCGAACCGTACGGCCCGAGCAGCGGGGCCAACCTCGCCGACATCCTCGAGCGCGTGCTCGACAAGGGCATCGTCATCGCGGGCGACATCCGCATCAACCTGCTCGACATCGAACTGCTCACCATCAAGCTCCGGCTCGTCGTCGCCTCGGTCGACAAGGCCAAGGAGATGGGCATCGACTGGTGGGAGAGCGACCCGGCGCTCTCGTCCCGCGCCCGCCGCGATGAACTCGCCCGGGAGAACGCGGAGCTGCGCGAGCGGCTGGCGCGACTGGAGGAACTGGAGCTGGACCGTGGCCGCCCGGAGCCCGGCCGCCTGGACCGGGGCCGCGTGGACCAGGGCCGCGCCCGCAAGGAGGCACCATGACCGGACTGCGGTACGTCTACGCCGTCTGCCGGCCCCTCGGCGCGCCCCTCCAGGCGCAGCTGACCGGGGTGGCGGGCGCCCCGGCCAAGCAGCTCAACCACCACGGCCTGGTCGCCGTCATCAGCGAGGTGCCGGAGCGTGACTTCGGCGAGGGCCCGCTGCACGCCCATCTGGAGGACCTCGACTGGCTCGCCGCCACCGCCCGCGCCCACCAGGGCGTCGTCGACGCGCTGACCGTCGTCACCACACCGCTGCCGCTCAGGCTCGCCACCGTCTTCCGGGACGACAGCGCCGTGCGCTCGATGATCGAGGCCCGTGAGGACCACATCCGCCGCACCCTGGACCGGCTGGAGGGGCGTGTGGAGTGGGGCGTGAAGATCTACGCCGAGACCGAGCAGCCCCAGCAGGCCGCGCAGCCCGCGCCCAAGGCCGCGTCGGGCCGGGACTATCTGCGCCAGCGGCGGCAGCAGGCCCGGGCGGGCGAGGACTTGTGGCAGAAGGCGGAGACCTTCGCGACCCGGCTGCACGAGCAGCTCTCCGCCTTCGCCGAGGAGTCCCGGCTGCACGCCCCGCAGAACCCCACCCTCTCCGGCGCGGCGGGGCGGAACGTGCTCAACGCCGCCTACCTGGTGCCGCGCGGCGACTCCGAGGAGTTCGTGGAGCTCGTGGACCGCACGAAGGACGACGTGCCTGGGCTGCGCGTGGAGCTCACCGGGCCCTGGGCGGCGTACTCCTTCGCGGGGGAGGAGGCGTGACGGTCGTCGAACGCCGTGAGATCGCCCTGGTCGACCTGCTCGACCGGCTGCTGGCCGGCGGTGTCGTCATCACCGGGGACATCACCCTGCGCATCGCCGACGTGGACCTCGTCCGCATCGACCTGAACGCGCTGATCAGTTCGGTGAACGCCCAAGTGCCGTCACCCTTCGAGGAGTAGCCGTGGCCCCGCGCAAGCGACTGGATCTGGAACCCGACACGGTCGAGCGGGACCTGGTGAAGCTCGTGCTCACCGTCGTGGAACTATTGCGCCAGCTCATGGAGCGGCAGGCGCTGCGCCGCTTCGACGAGGGGGACCTGAGCGAGGAGCAGGAGGAGCGGATCGGTCTCACGCTCATGCTCCTGGAGGACCGCATGGCCGAGCTGCGCGACCGGTACGGACTGCGGCCCGAGGACCTGAATCTGGACCTCGGACCGCTGGGACCCCTGCTTCCCCGGCAGTGACGCTTCGGGAACGGCGGCGGAGAGGTCCGCAAGGAGCGCTGGTGAATCAGCCCTCCTTGCGGCACAGGATCTCCCCGTGCAGGACCGCGAACCAGCCGTCGTGCCGCTCGCCCCACTCCCGCCATGCCGCCGACACGGCCCGCAGCCGCTCCTCGGTCGCGTGTCCGCCCGCGACGGCGCGCTCGGCGTACGCCGACGCCAGGGTGCGGTCGGCCCAGAGCCCGCTCCACCAGGCGCGCTCGTCCTCGGTGGCGTAGGTCCAGGTGCCGGAGGTGGCCGTGACGTCGGTGAAGCCGGCCGCCAGCGCCCAGGACCGCAGTCGGCGTCCGGCGTCCGGCTCGCCCCCGTTGGCGCGGGCGACCCGTCGGTACAGGTCCAGCCAGTCGTCCAGCCCCGGCTCCCGCGGGTACCAGGTCATCGCCGCGTAGTCCGCGTCGCGGACGGCGACGTACCCGCCCGGCTTCGTCACCCGCCGCATCTCGCGCAGTGCCTGCACGGGGTCCCCCACGTGCTGGAGCACCTGGTGGGCGTGGACGACGCAGAACGTGTCGTCGGGATGGTCGAGGGCGTGCACGTCGGCCACCGCGAAGTCGACGTTGGTCAGGCCCCGCCCGGCGGCTGTGGCGCGGGCCTGCTCCAGGACGCCGGGCGCCCGGTCGACACCCGTGACGTGCCCTTGGGGGACCAGGGCCGCCAGGTCGGCGGTGATGGTGCCGGGACCGCAGCCGATGTCGAGGATCCTCATGTGCGGCTGGAGCGAGCCGAGCAGGTAGGCCGCGGAGTTGGCGGCGGTGCGCCAGGTGTGCGAACGCAGCACGGACTCGTGGTGCCCGTGCGTGTAGACGGCCGTCTCCCGCTTCGGCATGGCTGTACCCCTTCTCGTCCCCTGACCCCGTGGGCCCGCGGCCCCGGGCGGCACGGATCACGGTACGCCTCCGTGCCGGATGGTGAGACCTCGATTTCAGCATTCGGACGGACGGGGGCAGGTGGTCAGTCTCCGGGCAGCGGCCGGTACACCGCCAGCGCCTCGGGCAGCTTCTCCAGCCACAGCTCGTCCTCCACCTCCATCACCTCGCCGTCGTGGGCGAGCAGGGTGCCGGGCGCGACACCGGTCAGGCGCAGGCGCTTCACCTGGACCGCGGCGTGGGCGGGGGACCGGGTCAGCGGGCCGGCCAGAGCCGCGGACAGCAGGCGCAGCGCCGGCCTGCGGCCCCCGTGCACCACCCGGACGTCGAGCTTTCCGTCCGTCAGGTCGAGCCGGCGGCCCGGCGCGAGCCCCATGCGGTGGTACGTGCCGTTTCCGGCGAACAGCAGCCACAGCGGGTGGGTGCGGCCCTGCACCACCGCCCGCAGCGGATGGCGGTCGGCGCTCAGCACCTTCAGCGTCGCCAGCACCCCGGCCGGCCAGCCGCCGATCCGGCCGGACCAGCGCTCGCGCTCGCGCACCAGCTCCGGGTACAGGCCGAGGCTGAAGGTGTTGAGGAAGACGCCCCGCTTGCTCCCGGAGCGGAAGCGGCCCACGTCCACGCGTACGCCGTGACCGTGCTCCAGGGCCCGGCCGAGGGCCCGCGCGTCCTCCACGCCGAGGTCGTGGGCAAAGTGGTTCAGCGTGCCGCCGGGCAGTACCGCGAGCGGCAGGCCGCGGCGCAGGGCGACCTCGGCGGCCGCGTTCACGGTGCCGTCGCCGCCGCACACCCCGAGCACCCGGGCGCGGTCCGCCGCCTTCTCCAGCTCGGCCTGGACCTCCCCCGGTTCGCACTCGACGACGTCCGCCTCCGGCAGTACGTCCCGCAGCGCGCCGGCGCGGTCCGCGGTGCCGGAGGCCCGGTTGGCCACGAGCACCAGGCCCGCGCCGCCGGGCAGCGCCGGCAGATCGGCGCGGGGGTGGGGCGGCGGGCCGGTCTGCGCGCGGGTGGGCACCAGGGCCCGTGCCGCGAACGCGACGCCGGCGCCCAGTGCGGCCCCCGCCAGGACGTCGCTCGGGAAGTGGACGCCGGTGTAGACGCGCGAGAGCGCCACCGACGCGGCGACGGGGGCCACCGCCGCGCCCCAGGCCGGGGACTCCAGGGCGACGCCGGTCGCGAAAGCGGCCGCGGACGCCGCGTGCCCGGACGGGAACGACGTGGTGAACGGCTGCCGCTTGAGCCGGCGCATGATCGGGACGGGATCCAGGACCGGCCGGTCGCGGCGCACCGAACGCTTGCCCAGGGTGTTGACGGTGAGGGACGCCAGGCTCAGGGAGGCCAGGCCGCGGACGGCTGCCCGGCGGGCCCTCGGGGTGCGGCTCGCCGAGATGGCGGCCGCCGCCGCGCACCACAGCACACCGTGGTTCGCGGCCCGGCTCAGCCTCGGCAGCACGGGCCCGGCGCCGGGCCAGCGGCGCTCGGCCGCGAACTCGAACAGCCGGCCGTCCAGGGCCGTCAGGCGCTTCAGGACGGCGCGGGCGCCGGTCTTCGGGACGGTGAGGTCGACGTCTGGGCTCATACCGGCACCGTTACCCTGAAGTCGCCGTTTCTTGTGTGCGCGGGGCGGCACACCGGCCGTCGTAGGGACCCTTGCATGCGTCTGCTCCTCATCCGCCACGCCCAGACCCCCTCCAACGTGGACCACCTGCTGGACACGCGGATCCCCGGGCCGGGCCTGACCGAACTCGGCGAACGGCAGGCCGCCGCGCTGCCGCAGGCACTCGCCGGCGAGGACATCGAGGCGCTCTACGCCTCCACGCTGGTCCGCACCCAGCTCACCGCCGGGCCCCTGGCCGCCGTCCGCGGACTCGACGTGATCGTCCGCGACGGCATCCGCGAGGTGTCGGCGGGCGACCTGGAGACGGAGCCGGGCGACTCCGAGCGCGGACAGGTCTACATGCGCACGCTGCTGGGCTGGGCCGCCGGTGACCCCCGGACGCGTATTCCCGGCGGCGAGAGCGGCACCGAGGTACTGGCCCGCTACGACGCCGTCGTCGCCGAGGCCACCGCGGACGGCGCCGGAACCGTCGCCATGGTCAGTCACGGCGCGGCCATCCGCCTGTGGACCGCGGTCCGCGCCCGCAACCTCGACGCGGAGTTCGCCGCCACCCACCCCCTGGAGAACACCGGCGTGGTGGTCCTCCAGGGCTCGGCCGACGCCGGATGGACGGCCCTGACGTGGGCGGACGCGGTCGTCATCCCGGCGCGGGAGAGCGGCCCGGCGGGACGGCCCGTGGACTTCGGATAAGCGTTTGCCCGGCCCGCGCGGTCGCGGCCAGAATGCCTGACCATGGGACATCTGGAAGCCGCGCACCTGGAGTACAGCCTTCCCGACGGGAGGACGCTGCTCGGCGATGTGTCCTTCCGGGTGGGCGAGGGGGCCGCCGTGGCCCTCGTCGGACCCAACGGCGCGGGCAAGACCACCCTGCTCCGCATGGTCTCCGGCGAGCTGAAGCCGCACGGCGGCACCGTGACCGTCAGCGGCGGTCTCGGTGTGATGCGGCAGTTCGTGGGGTCGGTGCGGGACGAGACGACCGTGCGCGACCTGCTCGTGTCGGTCGCGTCGCCGCGGGTGAGGGAGGCCGCGCGGGCCGTCGACACGGCCGAGCACGCCATCATGACCGTCGACGACGAGGCCGCCCAGCTCCAGTACGCGCAGGCGCTGGCCGACTGGGCGGAGGCGCGCGGCTACGAGGCCGAGACGCTGTGGGACATGTGCACGACGGCCGCGCTCGGCATGCCCTACGACAAGGCGCAGTGGCGGCAGGTGCGCACGCTGTCCGGCGGCGAGCAGAAGCGGCTGGTGCTGGAGGCGCTGCTGCGCGGCACGGACGAGGTGCTGCTGCTCGACGAGCCGGACAACTACCTCGACGTGCCCGGCAAGCGCTGGCTGGAGGAGCGTCTGAAGGAGACCCGCAAGACGGTGCTGTTCGTCTCCCACGACCGTGAACTCCTCGCCCGCGCCGCCGGCCGGATCGTCTCCCTCGAACCCGGCCCGGCCGGCGCCGACGCCTGGGTGCACGGCGGCGGTTTCGCCACCTACCACGAGGCCCGGCGCGAGCGCTTCGCCCGCTTCGAGGAGTTGCGCAGGCGCTGGGACGAGAAGCACGCGCAGCTGAAGAAGCTGGTGCTGAACCTGCGGCAGGCCGCCACCGTCAGCCATGAACTGGCCTCCCGCTACCAGGCCGCCCAGACCCGGCTGCGCAAGTTCGAGGAGGCCGGTCCGCCGCCGGAGCCGCCGCGTGAGCAGGACATCCGCATGCGCCTGAAGGGCGGCCGCACCGGCGTCCGGGCCGTCACCTGCCAGGGCCTGGAGCTGACCGGCCTGATGCAGCCCTTCGACCTGGAGGTCTTCTACGGCGAACGCGTCGCGGTGCTCGGCTCCAACGGATCCGGCAAGTCGCACTTCCTGCGGTTGCTGGCCGGCGAGGACGTGGCGCACACCGGCATGTGGAAGCTCGGCGCGCGGGTGGTCCCCGGGCACTTCGCCCAGACCCACGCACACCCCGAGTTGGTGGGCCGCACCCTGCTGGACATCCTGTGGAAGGAGCACTCCCAGGACCGCGGCGCCGCCATGTCCCGGCTGCGCCGCTACGAACTGACCGGCCAGGCCGAGCAGACCTTCGACCGGCTCTCCGGCGGCCAGCAGGCCCGGTTCCAGATCCTGCTGCTGGAGCTGGCGGGCGCCACCGCCCTGCTCCTGGACGAGCCGACCGACAACCTCGACCTGGATTCCGCCGAGGCCCTCCAGGAAGGCCTGGAGGCCTTCGAGGGCACGGTCCTCGCGGTCACCCACGACCGCTGGTTCGCGCGCTCCTTCGACCGGTTCCTGGTCTTCGGCAGCGACGGCCAGGTCCGCGAGACCCCGGAGCCGGTGTGGGACGAACGGCGGGTGCGGCGGGCGCGGTAACGCACGTCTGCCGCCGCCGGGCCGCTCACTGCCGGCGCAGGACGGCGCCCAGACCGCCCGTCGGCACGTCCTCGCCGGCGGCGGCCGGGTCCAGGGACAGGGCCGTGGCGTCCTGGCAGACCGCCGAGCGGAGCAGGGCGTCGTCGGCCCGGGCCGGCCAGGAGTGCCGCTCGCCGAGGGCCTTAAGCTCCGTGCGGCGCACGGCAAGCTGGTCGGCGTCCTCGCCGATCCACACCTCGCGGTGGGCGTCGGCTCCGTCCGGGCGGATCAGCAGTTCCTCAAGACGGTGCTCGCGGGCCGCCTCGACCAGCGCGGACACCCCCTCGGCGGCCCCCGACCGACCCTCGTCGTCCGGCGTCCTGGCCGCCCGGAACCGGTCCAGCTCGGACTCGACACGCCGGTGCACGTGCTCGGCGCGGATCCGCTCCACGTCCTCGTCCAGCAGCCGGCTGCCGGTGCCGTGGGCGGCCTCCGCCACGCGGTCGTGCAGCCGCTTCGGCAGCCGCTCGCGCACCTCGCGCCGCTCCCGTTCCTCGCCGACCAGGATCAGCAGGTCGGCATCCGTCTCCTCCTGGCAGACGCTGAGCGCGTCGGCGATCTCCGCCGCGTTGTGCTCCCAGGTGTTCTCCACCTTCAGCTGGAAGTGCCGCTCCGACCAGTCCGCACCGGCCGTCCCGTGGATGGGCCACTCCAGCCCCACCACCGTCCCCGCGTCCTCCCGGCCCAGCGAGCTGCGCAGCTCGAAGTCCGCGCCTCTGCGGTCGACGTACGCGACGATCGCGACCGGATCCTCGTCCGCCAGGTCCAGCAGCGGCGCCACGCGCGGCAGCGGCGCCCACTCCGCCCGGCTGCCGCCCCGCGGCGGACGGGCCAGCAGCGGGTCGAGCACGACCGCGCCGGCCCGCGCGAACAGCACCCGCCCGTGCGGGTCGGGGACGTGGCGAAGCTCCCGTACGGCCTCCTCCACCGCTCGGCAGGTGGCCTCGTCCGCGCCCTGCCGCGCCAGCTCGCGCCCCATGGCCCGGGCCGTCAGCTCCAACTGGTGGGCCGTGTCCTCCGCGTGCCGCGAGGTGTCGACGTACACGGAGGCCCAGGGGCCCGGCTGTTCGTACAGTGGATGCAGAAAGGCGAGATCCATGGCTCCCTCCTGGGGACCGTTCGGTGGCGCCGCACGCCGGGCGGGTACCCGGACCGCAGGTACGAACACGACGAACGGGGCACCACCATGAACGGAGTCGACCCGGGACGGCTGGACGACCAGCAGCTGATGAAGGAGCTGGAGACGATCCACCGCACGCGCCACGACACGCTGCTGTACGGCTCGAACGACGCGCTGCGCGCCCACAACGAACGCATGGCGCAGCTCGAGGGCGAGTACCTGCGCCGCAACCCGCGCCGCCCGGTCGCCGCCGGCCGCACCCGCGAGGGAGCCCGGGAACGCGGATGCGGGGAGTCGGCGACTCCCCGCTTCTGAAGAAGGTCCCGGGCGCCGGCGGGTCAGCCGGCCTTCTCGGTGAGGACGTCGAGGAAGGCCTCGCAGAACGCTTTCAGATCGTCCGGCTTGCGGCTGGTGATCAGCTTGTTCGGGCCGTGGTCGCAGACCTTCACCTGCTCGTCGACCCAGATGCCGCCCGCGTTGCGGATGTCCGTCCGCAGACTCGGCCACGAGGTCAGCACCCGTCCCCGTACGACATCCGCCTCGACCAGCGTCCACGGCGCGTGGCAGATCGCGGCCACCGGACGGCCCTGCGCGAAGAACGCTCCCACGAACGCCACCGCCTTCTCGTCCATCCGCAGGAAGTCCGGGTTGGCCACGCCGCCCGGCAGGACCAGCGCGTCGAAGGAGTCGGGGGAGGCCTCGCCGACGACCGCGTCCACGGGGAACCTGTCGGCCTTGTCCAGGTGGTCGAAGGCCTGGATCTCCCCGGACTTCGTCGAGACGAGCACCGTCTCGTGACCGGCGTCCTTCGCCGCCTTCCACGGTTCGGTGAGCTCGACCTGTTCCACGCCCTCGGGCGCGGTCAGAAATGCGATGCGCATGATGCCTCAACGTCCTTTCACCGCCCCGGGGACGGGCCCTGCCGTCCCCGGGGCGCCTATCTCTCGTGGCGCCGGCCGCGGCGCCCCCGGGCACGGGCCTACGCGCGCTCCTCCCGTGCGGGCGCCTCGGTGTGCGTCAGCTCCCGGGCCAGCTCCTGCACATTGGCGTAGCGCGCCTTGCGCGGCAGTCGCTGGAGCGCCTCGATCAGCGTGTCGGGCGCGTTCTTGCGCCGGAGCTGGCGGGTCAGCTCGCCCGGACCCGCGGGAAAGGCACTGCGGCCCAGGATCCTGGCCAGTTCCAGGCGGACGGTCTCCAGGGAAGCCCGTGAGCCGCCCGGCGCCACCGGTCCGCCCCACACCTCCGGATCGTCCTCAGCGGTCGGCTCCGGGTCGTGCCACTCCTCGCTCCGCGTGGGATGGCCGGACCTCAGAAGCCCCTGCAGCTCGTGCTTCATCTCGTCGTCACGGTGGACACTCAGCCGGTCACTGCCTCGCTGCATGTCTCCCTCCAGATCGTCGGGGGTGGCCACCGCGTACCCGTGCGCGGGGAGCCGACACCGGTTTTCCGGGACGGGATGACACCCGGGGGCGGCCGGTGTCCTTCCCCGCCGCGGCGACGTGTTTGGGCGCCCGGGACCGGGGGCAGACGCGGAGCCAGTGCTTCGGACTGGAGGCACGCCCGTGGCAGCGGCGCACACGCCGCCACGCGCGGCCGTCCGGTCCACGCGCCCGCGCTCCCACGGTGACCGTCCACCCGAGAGGACCGCGAGGGAGCTGCGACGCACCATGCCAACGCGAGCGAGCGCCGGGCACCACCCCCACGACGACGCCCCCGCCACCGCGGAAGCCTTCCGCCGGCTTGCCGCACTCCCCCCGGGGCAGCGGCGCAACGAGGTCCGCGACGAGATCGTCGAGGCCTGGCTGCCGATGGCCGAACGGCTCGCCGGCCGGTTCCGCAGCCGCGGCGAGAGCTCCGAGGACCTGCGCCAGGTCGCCGCGCTCGGCCTGGTCAAGGCGGTCGACCGCTACGACTCCGGGCGCGGCAACGCCTTCGAGAGCTACGCCGTGCCCACCATCACCGGTGAGATCAAACGGCACTTCCGCGACCACATGTGGACGGTGCACGTCCCGCGCCGGGTGCAGGAGCTGCGCAACCGGGTCCGCTTCGCCTCCCAGGACCTCTCCCGGACGATCTCCGGCCGCGGCCCCACCGTCACCGAGATCGCCGAGCACGCCCACCTCAGCGAGGAGGAGGTGCGGATCGGGCAGGAGGCGCTGGAGAGCTTCACCGCGCTCTCGCTCGACGCGGAACTGCCCGGCAGCGAGGACGGCTACTCCCTGAGCGACAGCCTGGGTTCGCCCGACCCGGCCCTGGACACCGTGGTGGACCGCGAGTCGGTCAGGCCGCGGCTGGCGGCGCTGCCCGAACGGGAGCGGGCCATCCTGTACATGCGGTTCTTCGGCGACATGACGCAGAGCCGGATCGCCGAGCAACTGGGCATCTCGCAGATGCACGTGTCCCGGCTGATCAACCGGTGCTGCGACCGGCTGCGGGAGCAGGTGATGCGGGAGGGCGTGTAGGGGCGGCCCCGCTTCCGGGGCGGGCCGCCGGCGTCACTCGATAGGTCGTCGGTGTCCCGCCAATGGGGCTCGGCCGCGCGCGACCCGCGGCCCCAGCGGCTGAGATGGCAGCGAAGGGCACGAACCCGTGCCGCCAGCCGCCGTCGGTTCCAAGGAGCCCCGCTCATGCGCCGTACCGTGCCCCGCGCCCTGCCCGCCGCCGTCCTGGCCGGAGCCATAGCGGGCGGCGCCGCGTCGGCCGCCTTCGCGAGCCCGGTCGCGCCGGTCGGCTCGCACGCTCGTCCCCCCGCCCTGCGGTACGCCGCGCACACCGCCCACGCCCCGCGGACCGGTGAGGGCGCCGCCGTCACCGTCGTGTGCGGCCCGGACGGTGCCGCCTTGCGCGCCGCGGACGAGGCCTGCGCGTCGGCAGCCGGATCCGGCGCGGGCAGGCGCGGTGGGGTGTCCGCGGTCCCGTCCGGTACGGCCCGCGCCAGACCGTCCGGGGACGCGGTCCCGTCGGACGCTGCCCGCGCCAGGCCGTCCGGGGGCGCCCTCCGCGACGCGGCGGCCGCGGCACCGGCCCAGGCCCCGGCGGACACGTCGCGGGACCCGGTCCTCCAGGACGCGCCGGCCAACGACTCGTTCCGCCCCGAGTCCGGGCAGTTCTCGCTCCGTGACCCGGCCTCGGGCCGGTTCGGGCAGTCGTCGCCCCGTGAGCCTGCCCCGGGCCGACCCGCGCAGATCCCGCCCCGAGACCCGGCTTCCGGCCAGGTCCCGCGCGACCCGGCCCGCGAGACGCTCCGCGACGTACCCACCTACGACCCTTCCCGCAGCCAGGTCGTGCCGGACCTCAACGGCTCCTTCGACCCTTCCCGGCCGCAGGATTCGTTCGGAACCCAGGTCCTGCCGGGCCCGAACGCCTCCGTCGACTCTTCCCGCCCGCAGGACTTGTTCGGACCCCAGGTCCTGCCGGGCCCCAACGCCCCCTACGACCCTTCCCGCCCGCATGACTCGTTCGGACCCCAGGTCCTGCCGGGCCCGAACGCCTCCGTCGACCCTTCCCGCCCGCAGGATTCGTTCGGAACCCAGGTCCTGCCGGGGCCCAACGCCCCCTACGACCCCTCCCGGCCGCAGGACTCCCGGGACCCCTCCCGGGACCCTTTCCGTGCCCCGTCCCGAGGTCCGGACGCCGGCGGCCCGTCCCGTGACGACGGCTCGTGGGACCCCTCCCGCGGCCAGTTCGGCAACGGCCCGGACCGCGACCCGGCCGCGGGCCGCGACCCCGCGGACCGCGACCCCTCACGCGAGGCGGCGCAGCACGGTGTGCAGGCCGGTGCGGGCGGTTCGTTCACCGGTTCCCTGCCGGCCCTGATCGGCGGCGGCGCACTGATCGCGGCGGCGCTCGGCGGGGCGGTCCACCGGGTGTGGCGGCGCGGGCGGGCCGAGGCCTGACCGGGCAGCCGGAGGCCGTGCGGGGACGCGGGCCCGTGTGACCTGCCCGAGCCGGCCGGGTGGCCTTGGGACGGCGCCGCCCTGGGTACACGGAGCCCCGAAGGCACGGCCGGCGCCGTGCGGACGGACCCGCCCCCGGACACCGGGCGGTGGGCCGGGCGCACGCGGCCGCTACGGACCGGCGGCGGCACGACTCGGCGGCGCCGTACGGCATCAGGGACTTCGCGGAGGTACCCATGCGGCGGACGGACCCGGAAGGCCACGGCCCCGTCCGCTATGGTCCGTCGGCCCTCCCCGACGACGGACTGCCGGTGCTGCCGGAGGTGTCCGCCGCGCTCGCCGGGGCCGCGAACCGGACCCGGCGCGGACCGATCGGCGGCGGCACCGAACTGCTGGACGCCGCCTGTGGGTACTGGCTGCGACGCGGACTGCCCACCCGGCCCGGCCGGGTGGCGGCCGCACCCGGCGCACCCGCCCTGCTGCTCGCGCTGACGGCCACGCTCGGCGGCGACGTCCTGGTGCCCCGGCCCTGCGCGGCCTGGTGGGCGCCGTACGCGCGCCTGCTGGGCACCCCCGCCTTCCCCGTGGCGACGCCGGCCGAGTGCGGCGGCGTCCCCGACCCGTACGCCCTGCTGGAAACCGTCCGCAGGGTCCGTGCCGAGGGCGGCGACCCCCGGCTGCTCGTGCTGTCCGTCGCCGACGACCCCACCGCCACCGTGGCACCGCCGGAGGTGCTGCACGAGACCGTCGAGGCCGCCACGGCCGAGGGACTGCACCTGGTCAGCGACGAGACCTGGCGCGACACCGTGCACGCGCCGCACGAGACGGTGCTGCTCAGTCCCGCCGAGATGCTGCCCGACCGGGTCACCGTCGTCACCGACCTCGCCGGCCCCTTCCTGCCCGCCGGCTGGCCCGCCGCGATCGCCCGCTTCCCCGCCGGCGCCACCGGCGAGGCCCTGCACGCGCGGGTGCTCGACGTCCTCACCGCACTGGACGCCCGTGTCGCCGAACCGGTCGCCGTCGCGGCCGCCCGCGTCCTCGACGAACCCGGGCCGGTCACCGCGCGCCTGGCGGCCTCGGTACGCCTGCACGCGCGCGTGGCGCGGGCCGTCCACGCGGCCCTGGTCGCCGCGGGCGCGCTCGCCCTGCCGCCGCAGGCCGGTCGCCACCTCTATGCCGACCTCGGCCCGCTGCGCTCCGCGTTCGACGCCCACGCGGTCGGCGACGCACAGGAGTTGGAGGACTTCCTCACCACCCGCCTGGAACTGCCCGTGCACGGCGGCCACCGCTTCGGCGACGACCTCGGCGCGCTGCGCGTGCGGCTGTCCACCGCGGAACTCCTCGGCCGCACCGACGAGGAACGCGCGGAATGCCTCCTGTCCCCCGAGCCGTTGGAACTGCCACACGTGCAACGCGCGTTGCTCTCCTTGAGGTCGGTACTCGACGATCTCCGCGACGACGCTCAGCGATGGGAGCCTCCTCGATGACGCAGCAGTCCGAGTCGACCACGTCCACGAGCACCACCGCCCAGGAGGCCGACGATCCCGCGGCCTCGTCCCTCCTGACCTCCCCGCCCGCCCCGTTCCCGCCGCTGGCCGAACCCCGGCCGCTGGCGGAGCGGCGGGTGTGGCCGCGCACCTTCCACGACCGGCTCACCGCCCCGCTGCCCGGTCTGAAGGCCTTCGCCCGGTTCGCCCGCGAGGGCGCCCTGCGGCCGGACAAGGAGGCCCTCGCCGACATCCCGCTGCTGCCGTACCGGCCCGCCGATCTGCCCCGCGTGGACACCCGTACCGTCGCCGTCAGTTGGGCGGGGCACGCGAGCTGGGTGGTCCGGATCGGCGGGCTGACCGTGCTGACCGACCCGGTGTGGTCGCGCCGCATCATCGGCACCCCGGCCCGGGTCACGCCCGTCGGCGTGGCCTGGGAGGCGCTGCCGCACGTCGACGCGGTCGTCATCAGCCACAACCACTACGACCACCTGGACGCGCCCACCCTGCGCCGACTCCCGCGCGACACCCCGGTGTTCGTGCCGGCCGGACTCGGCCGCTGGTTCCAGCGGCGCCGGTTCACCCGCGTCACCGAACTGGACTGGTGGGAGGCGGCCGAACTGTCCGGAGTCCGCCTCGACTTCGTCCCCGCACACCACTGGTCCAAGCGCACCCTCACCGACACCTGCCGCAGCCTGTGGGGCGGCTGAGTGCTCACCGACCCCGACGGGCAGCGCGTGTACTTCGCCGGCGACACGGGCTACGGCCATTGGTTCTCCCGCATCGGCCGCCGCTACCCCGGCATCGACCTCGCCCTGCTCCCCATCGGCGCCTACGACCCCCGCTGGTGGCTCAGCGACGTCCACTGCGACCCGGAGGAAGCCGTCCAGGCCGCCCAGGACCTCGGCGCCCGGCACATGGCGCCCATGCACTGGGGCACCTTCGTCCTCTCCGCCGAACCCCTCCTGGAACCCCTGACCCGGGTCCGCAGGGCCTGGCAGGAGGCCGGCCTTCCCCGGGAACGGCTGTGGGACCTGCCGGTGGGCGCCTCCCGGGTCCTGGAGTAGCGGCCGGTCGCCGCCCCCTCGCGTTCGGAGCCCCCGCCGAGGTCAGTGCGAGCGGTGGACCGGGATCAGCCGGCGCAGGCGGCGCCATACGGAGGGGGCGGCGCCCAGCAGGACGGTCAGCGCGATCGCGCTGACCACGCCTTCCCAGGGCTCCTCGAACAGGGAGCCGCCGAGGAGGCCGATCAGCTGGTACGTCACCGCCCAGGCCAGGCACGCGGGGAGGTTGCCCCGGGAGAAGCGGCGCAGCGGCCACTTCGCCAGCAGGCAGGCCAGCATCACCGGTATGCGGCCCGCCGGGACGAGGCGGGACAGGACCAGGACCGCGACCCCGTGCTCGGTCAGCTTCCGCTGCGCCTGCGCCAGCCGGTCCTCCGGGGCGCGCGTGCGGATCGCCTCCAGCCAGCGCGATCCGTTCCTCGACCCCAGTCCGCGCCGCCCCAGCCAGTACAGCGCCGCGTCCCCGAGGAACGCGGCCAGCGACGCCGTCAGGAACACCAGCGCCAGCGAGAACGGCGCCGTCTGGTGCAGGGCGACCACCGCCGCCGAACTGACCAGCGCACCCGTCGGCACCACCGGCACCAGCGCCCCGATCAGCACCAGCAGGAACAGCGAGGGATACCCGAGCGCCTGCTGGGTGGACTCCGGCGGCACCACCGAGGTCACGGCGGCGGCGATCCGTATCACCGGGCGCCCTCCAGGCGCACGCTCTCCCCGTGCCCGAGCCGGTGCACCGCGACCCCCGGCGCACGCTCGGCGGCGAGGCGCGCGAACTCGTCACCCGGCGCATGGAACTCATGGGGGCGCACGGCGTCCATCCCGATCGGCCAGTACGTGCCGTAGTGCACCGGCACTGCGCTCCCCGGCGCCAGCCGGGCCAGCGCCTGCGCCGCCCGTCCCGCGTCCAGATGCCCCGCACCGAGGTACGGTCCCCAGCCGCCCACCGGCAGCAGCGCCGCGTCGACCGGTCCGACCTCCTCGGCCATCGTCTCGAACAGGCCGGTGTCCCCGGCGAAGTACGTCCGCGCCTCGCCCTCGACGACGTAGCCGAGCGCCGGCGAACGGTGCCGCCCGACCGGCAGCCGGCGCCCGTCGTGCCGGGCCGGCACCACCCGTACGACGACACCGCCGACCTCGACCCGGTCACCGGGCGTCACCTCGGTGATGCGTAGGTGGGCGAGCCGGCGCAGTCCCGCGACCGCCCCGAGTGCGCCCCGGGGCACCAGCAGGCGCGTGCCCGGCTCCAGCCTGGCCAGTGAGGGTACGTGCAGATGGTCGGCGTGCAGGTGGGAGACCAGGGCCACGTCCGCGTGCCAGGCGGTGGGCGGCGGTGGCGCGCCGCGGCGGCGGCGCAGGTGCGCGAGCCGGCGGGCGAACAGGGGATCGGTCAGCACGCGGACGTCCGAGTCCTCGACCGTGCAGGTGGCGTGACCCCACCAGGTGATCTCCACCGGCACTCCTTTGCCTCCTTCGTGCGACTCCCCCTGAGCCTACGGGCAGGAGTAGGGTCGGCGGCGGAAACCCGGAGGTGAGGGGGGACGCCATGGGAGAAGTGCGGGATGCCCCCGGCGGGGGCGCTCCGGCGGCCGTCCGCGTCACGGCGATCGCGAGCCTGACGCCCCTGGAGGAGCTGAACGACGACCCCTTCCTGGTGGACTCCCGCGGCCAGCACGCGATGTGCGCCCGCTGGGCGGCCGAGCACGGCTACGTGATCGCGCGGGAACTGCTCGTCCGGGGGCTGCGGGCCGACCACCTCGCCCTGTGGGAGGGAGTGCGCCCGGGCGTGGACCTGTTCGTCGCGCCCAGCCGGCGGGTGCTGGAGCGGGCGCTGTCCTCCGTGGAGGAGTTCACCGCGGAGTGCGCGCGACGCGGGGTCCGGGTGGAGACGGTGGGCCAGGCCGAGCCCGCGTACGACGCCCAGATGAAGGCCCACGTACACCGCCGCCTCTCCATGCCGACCGCCGGCTACGACGGCCGCTGACCCAGCCCGCCGCCCACACCGTCCCACCGACGACGGCCCGGTCACACGGCCGATGGCCGCGCGCCGGCCGGTCGGCTCCGTGGTGCGCCGGCCCTGCGAGCGGGGCGGCCGTGCGGCCGAGGGTCAGGGCGACGAAAGGGGGAGTGGCCGGCTCCGGTGGGCCGGTGCCGTGCGGTCGGAGGCGCCGCAGGCCGGGACCGGAGGGCCGGGGATCCGGCGCGTCCGACGGCCCGGACCGCGCCCCGCACCGTCTCCGGACCCCCATCGCGTCACCGGTGCGCTCGGCGCCGTCGGCGCGGCGGGGCTGAGCGCGGGTGCGTCGGCGAGCGCCGGTGGCGGGGCCGTGATGATGGGTGTTACCGCAGGTCACGGGGGTTTGTGGGGGTGTGTGACAAGCTGGGGTGGGTCTGCGTGGAGGCGCGGGGCGGGGGCGGGAACGGAGGATGTGCCGGCATGGGTGGCGGGCGGCGGTGGCGGCGGGCCGCCAGTCAGGTCGGGCGCAGTGTCGCCGTGTGGGCCGTCTCCACGGTCACCCTGCTCGTGCTCGCCGGGATCCTGCCGGACTTCCAGTTGCAGTCGCCCGACGGCGACAGCGCCACCACCGTCGCCGTGACCGCCGCGCTCGGCGCGGGCGCCTTCGGTGTGCTGTCCGCCGTGGTGTGGCCGCTGCTCGTCCGGCTGCTGCTGCTCGTGCCCGCGCTGGTCCTCGGGCTGCTGGTGTTCTTCCTCAACGGCTCACTGCTCCTGCTCGCCCTGCGCATCACCCCCTCCGGACAGGCCGAGGCGGCCCCCGAGACCGCCGTCATCGTGGCCGCGGTGATGTCCGCGGTCGCCTCCGCCACCGGCGCCGCCCTCGCCGTGCGCGACGACGACGCCTACCGGCGCCGGCTCCACCGGCTCGCCGACCGCCGCCGCAGACGGCTGCCGCCCTGCTCGTCGACCCCCGGTACCGTCGTCGTCCAGCTCGACGGCGTCGGTCACGACGTGCTGCGGGACGCGGTGGACGAGGGCCTGATGCCGACCGTTGCCCGATGGCTCGGCGCCGGCGAGGGGCAGCCCACCCACCGGCTCACCCCCTGGCGCACCGACTGGTCCAGCCAGACCGGCGCCAGCCAGCTCGGCATCCTGCACGGAACCAACCACGACGTCCCCGCCTTCCGCTGGTACGAGAAGGACACCGGCGAGGTGATGGTCTGCAACCGTCCGAGCAGCGCCGTCGAACTCCAGCGCCGCGCCGTGCGGCGCACCGGCGACGGCGGACTGCTCACCGCCGACGGGGCCAGCCGCGGCAACCTCTTCGGCGGCGGCGCCGGCGAACTCGCGCTCGTCCTGTCGGTCGCGGCCCGCCGCGACCGCGCCAGCCGCTCCCGCGCGGGCTACTTCGCCTACTTCTCCGACCCCGCCAACGCCGTCCGCACCTTCCTGTCCTTCGTCGCCGACGCCGGCCGCGAGATCGGCCAGTCCCTGCGCGCCCGGCTCCGCGAGGAGCGCCCGCGTGTCTCCCGCGGCGGCCTGTACCCGCTGATCCGCGCCTTCGCGACGGTCGTCGAACGGGACGTCGTCGTGGCCGCGGTGATGGGCGACCTGCTCGCCGGGCGCACCGCCGTCTACGCCGACCTGGTGGCGTACGACGAGGTGGCCCACCACTCCGGGCCGCACAGTCGTGACGCGGCGCAGGTGCTGCGGCGTCTGGACCGCTCGCTGGCGCTGATCGAGAAGGTCGCCGAGCACGCCCCGCGCCCGTACCGGTTCGTCCTCCTGTCCGACCACGGACAGAGCCCCGGCGAGACCTTCCGCTCCCGCTACGGTCTGACCCTGGGCGACCTGGTCCGGGCCGGCTGCGGCCTGTCCGTACCGCGACGGGCGGGAAGGACGCGCAGTGGCGCCGAGGCACGGGCCGCCGTGCGGGCCGCGCTCGGCCGCCCGGTCGAGGAGAGCGGTGAGGACCGCCGGCCCGCCCGCCGCTCGGAGCCCGTCGTGCTGGCCTCCGGCAACCTCGGCCTGGTCTCCTTCCCGGACGTGCCGCACCGCATGAGCCAGGAGGAGATCGACGCCCGCCATCCCGCGCTGCTGTCCACGCTCGCCGACCACCCGGGTGTCGGCTTCCTGCTCGTGCGCAGCGAGGAGCACGGCGGTGTCGTGCTCGGCGCGCGCGGTGTACGGATACCGCTGGCCGAACTCGACGCCGATCCCGGCCCGCTCGCCCTCTTCGGCCCCGGCGCCGCCGACGCAGTACGCCGCACCCACTCCTTCCCGCACGTCGCCGACATCATGGTCAACTCCAGCCACGACCCGGCCGACGGAGAGGTTCTCGCCTTCGAGGAGCAGATCGGCTCCCACGGCGGCCTCGGCGGCGCGCAGGGCCACCCGTTCCTGCTGTCGCCGCTCGACTGCTCCCCGCCGGTACAGGAGGGCGAGGACCTCGTCGGTGCCGAGCACGTCCACCGCGTGCTGCGGCGCTGGCTGCACGAGGCCGCAGGGACCGGGACGCCGCTCACCGTGGAACCGGAGGAACGGGCCGCCTGACCCCCTGGTCCGGCGGTCAGTAGTGCGGCCAGAAGCCCGACCGGACCCGGCCGAAGTCGCTCATCATCATGACCGCGGGCGCCATGCCGCCCGGGCCGTGCGGCCGGTCGCTGAACGACACCACCGTGTCCAGCGAGCCGGTCAGCGTGATCAGCTTCTGCAGGGTGACCTGGTCGTCGCGGAACTCCCGCGCCGGCAGCCGGCCGTGCGCGGCCCGCAGCACCTCGATGTGCTGCTTCAGCCGCTTCGTCGCCGTGTCGCGGTCCCGGTCGTACAGGTCGTCCAGGGCGTGGAAGGTGACCTCGCTGGTCCACAGGCCCATGGCGTGCACGGCCACGGTCTCCTCGGTGAGGGTGAGGTCCGCGGCCAGGCCGAGTTCGTGCCGGTGCCCCTCGCGGGTGACGGTGTCGACGTACTGCACGGCCCCGGTGCCCAGGGGGTGCGGCTCGCGGCCCGGCGGCACGGTCAGTTCGAGGACGATCCAGTACGTCTCCCCGAACGCGAGGTCGGGCGCGAAGATGCGGATGCCGGTCTCCTCGGTGATGAGGTCCGGGAGGGCCTCGGCGCCGTAGTCCCGCTGTGCGCGCTTGGCCGCCTGGGCCGCCTCCCGCAGCACCGCCGCCCGGGCGCGCGGGTCGGTGACCAGGTCGTGGCCGTACAGGTGCCGGATCTCCACGTCGGGGGCGATGTCGAGGCGGAGCTGGATGTCGATGGCGGCCAGGTGGTCGCGCCGGTTCAGGTCGGCGAGCAGGTCCGTGCCCACCTGCTCGGGCCGGGTGACGAACGTCGCGTGACCGCCGGCCAGCCCGGCCAGCGCCGCCAGTTCGGGCATCCGGGCGTCGGAGCCGAAGCCGAAGCACGACACGGTGAGGTCGCCGCGGAGCTTGGCCGCGATGTTCGTGCGGATCCTGACCCAGTCCAGTTCGCCGGAGGTCGGGCCGCCGTCGGAGAAGAGGTACAGGCAGTTGACCGTGCCCCCGCCGAGGGCGTTCCGGCCGATCTCGTCGATGCCGTACTGCACACCGAGGTTGATGTCCGTGCCGCCGCCGGCTCTCAGCCCGGCCACCACCTGGGCGAAGCGCTCGCGCGGCAGCTCCCGCTTGGCGGTGGCGGGCAGCACCGTGCGGACGTGGTGCTCGAAGGTGATGACGCCCAGGCAGTCCGTCGGCCGCAGTCGGTCGTAGAGGGTCTGCAGGGCCGCCTTGACGCCGTCGAGCTTCTCGCCGTGCATCGAGCCGCTGGTGTCCACGACGAAGACGAAGTTCACCGGAAGCGGCTCGGCGGGGGCGTCCTCGGGGGGTGCTTCGCCCGCCTTGAGGGTGATCTCCAGGAAGTGGGTCGTCGCCTCGTCGGCCCTGAACTCGCCCTGCGCGGCCGCCAGCCCGTGGCTGACGCCGACGGCCCGGCCGGGCGGGGGACCGGGCACCTGCTCCGTGCGGGCCGCCACGAAGTCGTCGAACCGGATCTGCTCCTGCCCGATGATCACGCCCTGCTCGATGAGATCCCGCACGCCGAGGGGGGAACGGGTGCCGAAGGCGCTGTTGCGGCGGATGAAGAGTCCGTCGTGGGGGAGGGGCCGGCCGGTGCGGCGGAACAGGGGCAGGCGACGGCCGGGCGGCTGGGCGCCATAGCTGATGGTGCGACGTCGCGCGGCGGCACCGAGGTGATCGGCGGCCGCGGATTCGGGGACCGGGTCGCGGGGGCCGCGACGGCGGAGGAACTCATCGGCTTCGTAGTCCTCGTAGGCCTCGTCCTCGGGCGGCGGTGGCCCGGCGGGCCCGCGCGAACCCGGCGGAGGTTGCGCGGCGTGCCGCGTGCGCGCTTGGATCTCCCCGTCGAGTGAGGCGGGGAGGAGCCAGTCCTCCTCCTCCGGAGGCGGAGCGCTCAGACGGCCGATGTAGACGGTGTCCCCTTCGGACGCCGCCCCCGACCCCCGCAGGGAGAATCGCCCGTCGCGCGGGGCGGACGCCGACCGGATCTCCCGACCCGCCCGCAGCCATCCCCACAGCGGGGCGTCCGGACTGTCCGGGGCGGGCGGGGTGATCCCGGGGTGCACGATCGCCGTCAGCGTCAGGTTCCAGCGCACGGCCCCTCGTAGCTCCACCGCCCAGTCCTCGGCGCTCTCCCCGAGCACCGGCCCGGCCGGCAGCCCGATGCGGGCCGCGAAGTCCCGGCACAGCGGCGCGCGCTCGGCGCGTACCGCCCGCCCGGCCGCGGCGGGAGCACCCTCCCGGGGCAGCTCCACCACCAGCAGTGCCAGCCGGTCCTCGCCGTCCGGGCCCATGGGCCCCGGCGCGGCCGAACCGCCCGGAAGCGGGGCACCCGGCGGGGGCGGCGACTCCTCCGAGGACGACGCCCCCACCGACGACGAGGCACCCTCCACACGAGAGGCACCCACCACACGAGAGGCCCCCTCCGGGTGCAAAGAGCCTTCCGGAAGAGCGGCCTCCGCCACCGTGGCCGGTTCGCACAGCCGCAGTCCGGCTCCGCAGCGCAGGAGTTGCCACAGCGCGCCGCCCGGTTGGGGGCGCGCGTCGCGCTGGATCCGGCCGCCGGGGTGGATCAGGAGCACCGCGTCCGGGTGCCGGGCGAGGAGCGCGTCGGCCTCCTCCGCCGTACGGGCCGGCGGAGAGAGCGGGAACAGGTCCGCCCTGGCCGCGGCGGTCAGTGCCTCCCGCAGCGCCTCCTCCGGCTCGTCGCACGACCCACCGCCCGCGCCCTCGTCCGCGACGGTGGCCGACGGGAGGAAGAGGACCGCCTTCCGCTGCTCCCTGTGCCTGCTCCGCTCACTCCGCATGGACATCCTCCGTGGTACGGGTGGGAAGCGGGCACCGCGCCTCGAGCTCCGTGCGGGTGCGTACCCCACCGTCGAACATTCCCTCGGCCCGCAACTGGCGCAGCCACGCGTCGAGTTCGGCGTTCAAGCCGGTGCTCTCCACCGACAGCCGCGCGGCCCGGTCACGCCGGTCGGGGTCGCCCGCCAGCAGAAGCAGCTCCATCTTCAGCGCGATGCCGTACGGGTCCCGGCCGTCCAGCTTCAGCGCCTCCTCGACATATCCGTACGCCACGTCGAGGTTGGACCGGACCAGCGCGATCCTGGCCTTCCAGTACCAGAACACGGACGACTCGCGGTCCAGCCGGGATGCCTCCAGGGCGCGCTCCGCCTGGTCGGCCTCCCCGCTCTCGACGTGCCGGCGCACCGTGGTGAGCCTGCGCTCCGCACCGCCGCCGGCCTTCGCGCGGGCCGCCGGACCGGTGACCAGGCGCACCGCGAGGAACAGCACCGCCAGCAGGAACAGCAGCAGCATGCCCACGAGGACCAGGAACTGCCGGACACCCGTGCTTTCGGCGAGGGTGGCGAAGATCCCGAGGATCGCCACGGCGAAGGCGAGCACGACCACGGTTCCGAACAGGGCGGTCGCCTGCGCCGACGTGAGCGTCCGGAACATCCGCCTGCGGATGATGTCGCGCACGAGGTCCCGGTAGAGCAGGTACAGGACGCCGAGAGCGACCCCACCAAATCCTGCGATTCCCCCGAGGACTTGGAAGAGTTCGACCATGGAACGGACTGTAGGGCCTCCTCCCGCCGTCCGGCAGGCGATTCACACACCTTCCACGGCAGGTCGCGGCCTGTTCGGTGGTCGCGCATGGCGCGGATGTGATCGGATGGCGGTTACGGAACCCCGGCAACGGGAACCTTGGCGAAAGGTATGGAACCAACCGTGGCAACCACGCGCACCGCTCACACCGTCTGGGAAGGCAACCTGCTCGAGGGCAACGGCGTCGTCACCTTCGACTCCTCCGGCATCGGCCAGCAGCCGGTGTCGTGGCCGTCGCGCGCCGAGCAGGCGAACGGGAAGACCAGCCCCGAGGAGCTGATCGCAGCCGCCCACTCGAGCTGCTTCTCCATGGCGCTGTCGCACGGCCTCGCCGGCGCCGGCACCCCGCCCACCACCCTGCGGACGAAGGCGGACGTCACCTTCCAGCCGGGCGAGGGCATCACAGGCATCCACCTCAGCGTCGAGGGCACGGTCCCCGGCATCGACAACGACGCGTTCGTCGCCGCGGCCGAGGAAGCCAAGAAGAACTGCCCGGTCAGCCAGGCCCTGGCCGGTACGACGATCACCCTGGACGCGAAGCTCGCCTGAGCCGAGGCCACGTCCGACGATGCCGCGCCCCTCGTCCCGGGCGCGGCATCGGTGTTCCCGGGTAGAGCGGCAGCCGGCGGGTACGCGGCATTGACAACAGCGCACTCAAGTTTTGTGCTGGAGAGCAGGAGGCGCCCGGAAGGGGACGAAGATGGCACGTGCGGTCGGGATCGATCTCGGGACGACGAACTCGGTGGTGGCCCTGCTGGAAGGCGGCGACCCCACCGTCGTCGCCAACGCCGAGGGCGCGCGCACCACGCCGTCGGTCGTGGCGTTCGCCAAGAACGGCGAGGTGCTCGTCGGCGAGGTGGCCAAGCGGCAGGCGGTGACGAACGTGGAGCGCACCGCACGCTCGGTCAAGCGCCACATGGGGGACGCGAACTGGCGCTTCCCGGACCAGGGCTCCGTCGACGGAACCCGCTACCGGGCGCAGGAGCTGTCCGCGCGCGTCCTGCAGAAGCTGAAGCGGGACGCGGAGGCGTACCTCGGCGAGGACGTCACGGACGCGGTGATCACCGTACCGGCGTACTTCGACGACGCCCAGCGGCAGGCGACGAAGGAGGCCGGGGAGATCGCCGGTCTGAAGGTCCTGAGGATCATCAACGAGCCGACGGCCGCCGCGCTCGCCTACGGACTGGACCGGGGCGAGGAGCAGACCGTGCTCGTCTTCGACCTCGGCGGCGGCACCTTCGACGTCTCCCTGCTGGAGATCGGCGACGGCGTCATCGAGGTCAAGGCCACCAACGGCGACACCCACCTCGGCGGCGACGACTGGGACCAGCGGATCGTCGAGCACCTGGTCAAGCGGTTCAAGGGCCAGTACGGCGTCGACCTCGGCAACGACAAGATGGCGTTGCAGCGGCTGCGCGAGGCCGCCGAGAAGGCCAAGGTCGAGCTGTCGTCGTCCTCCGAGACGACGATCAACCTGCCCTACATCACGGCTTCCGCCGAGGGCCCGCTGCACCTGGACGAGAAGCTGACCCGGGCCCAGTTCCAGGAGCTCACCGCCGATCTGCTGGACCGCTGCCGCAAGCCCTTCCACCAGGCCGTCAAGGACGCGGGCATCAAGCTCTCGGTCGTCGACCACGTGATCCTCGTCGGCGGCTCCACCCGGATGCCGGCCGTGACCGACCTGGTGCGGGAGCTGACCGGCAAGGACCCGCACAAGGGCGTCAACCCCGACGAGGTGGTGGCCGTGGGCGCCGCCCTCCAGGCGGGCGTGATCCGCGGCGACGTCAAGGACGTCCTCCTCCTCGACGTCACCCCGCTGTCCCTCGGCATCGAGACCAAGGGCGGCATCATGACCAAGCTCATCGAGCGCAACACCACGATCCCGACCCGGCGTTCGGAGATCTTCACCACCGCCACCGACAACCAGCCCTCGGTCGGCATCCAGGTCTACCAGGGCGAACGTGAGATCGCCGCGTACAACAAGAAGCTCGGCGTCTTCGACCTCACCGGCCTGCCGCCCGCCCCGCGCGGGGTGCCGCAGATCGAGGTCGCCTTCGACATCGACGCCAACGGGATCATGCACGTCTCGGCCAAGGACCTCGCCACGGGCCGCGAGCAGAAGATGACCGTGACCGGCGGCTCGGCGCTGCCCAAGGACGACATCGACCGCATGATGCGGGAGGCCGAGCAGTACGCCGAGGAGGACCGCAAGCGCCGGGAGACCGCCGAGACCCGCAACCAGGCCGAGCAGCTCGTCTACCAGACGGAGAACTTCCTTCGCGACAACGGCGACCGCGTGCCCGCCGACACCAAGTCGGAGGTCGAGGCCGCCGCCGCCGAGGTGAAGGCCCTCCTGGAGCAGCAGGCGGAGACCCCCGCGCTGCGCACGGCCATCGACAAACTGGCCTCCGTCAGCCAGCGGATGGGTCAGGCGATGTACGCCCAGGCCCAGCAGAGCGGCACGGAGAGCACCGGACCGCGGACGGCACCGCCCGACGAGGACACGGTGGTGGACGCGGAGATCGTCGACGACGAACGCGACACCAGGGGCGGAGCCGCCTAGTGCCCCAACAGGCAACGTTCGCCCCGTCGCGACGCCCGGCACGCTCCCCCGAGCTCTTCGAGCAGGGGGGACCCCCACTCGCCGCACCGGCCGAAAGCCCAAGTACGTCCAGTACGAGGACTTCCGGCCGGCACTCCCCCAAGCTCTTCGAGCAGGGGGGACCCCCAGAGCACGCACCGGACGCCGCTCCTTCACGGGCAAACGTTGCCTGCCGCGGCACTAGTGGTACAGGTCGCTCGCCCGCCGGGCATGCCTCACAGGTTCTCGCGGTACTTCCGCAGCAGCTCGCGGGTCTGCTCGGCGGTGGCGGCGGCGGCCGTCATACGGTCCAGGACCTCGAGGTGCGCGGAGATCTCCGTGCGGGAATCCAGGTACAGGGCGCCGGTCAGGTACTCGGTGTAGACCAGGTCGGGCAGCTCCGGCTCGGCGAAGCGGAACAGCGAGAACGGCGCGTACGTCCCCGCGTGCGGCCCCCGCGAGAACTCGGCGACCTGCAGCGTCACCCGGTCCCGCTCGGTGTAGAGGAGCAGCTTGTCCAGCTGCTCGCGCATCACCTCGGGGCGGTCGCTCACCGGCCGCCGCAGCACCGTCTCGTCGATGATCACCCACAGGTGCGGCGGATCGGCCCGCTCCAGCAGCCGCTGCCGGGCCATCCGCAGCGACACGTGCCGCTCGACCGCGTCCGGCCTGCGCTGCCCGACCGTCCCCGCCTCCAGCACCGCCCGCGCATAGTCCTCCGTCTGGAGCAGTCCCGGTACGAAGTGCGGCTCGTAGGAGCGGATCAGCCGGGCGGAGCCCTCCAGGCTCACATACAGGCTGAACCACTCCGGCAGCACGTCGTGGAACCGCTGCCACCAGCCCGGCGCGTTGGCCTCCTCGGCCAGCGCGACGAACGCGGCGGCGGCCTCGTCGCCCACCCCGTACGCGCTCAGCAGCATCTGCACGTACGGGATCTTCAGTGCGACCTCGGCCGTCTCCATCCGCCGTACCGTCGCGGGGGCCACCCGCAGGACGCGCGCGGCCGCCTCGCGTCCCAGTCCGGCCTTCTCCCGGAGTTCCTGAAGCCGTTTGCCGAGCACCACCTGTCCCACGGTGGGCGCCGCCCGCCGCTCACTCACGCCATGCACCCCGGCTCTCTCCCGCCCACGACGAGTGAAGGTACTCGACGGTGGCCGGATCGGCGGGCAGGAACGTCTCGATCGCCAGCTCCGCCACCGTCACGTCCATGGGCGTGTTGAAGGTGGAGATGGAGGAGACGAACGACAGCACCCGCCCGTCGTGCTCGATCCGCAGCGGCAGCGCGAAGTACGGCACCTGCGCGGGCGGCTCCGCCACTTCCTCCGGCGCGTTGCGCGGCAGCGGATAGGCCGCCACCTCCTCGTACAGCTCGCGCAGCGCGGCCGAACGGTGCAGCGCGACCTGCCGCTCCATCTGGGCGAGCAGGTGCCCGCGCCACTCGCGCAGATTGCGGATGCGCGGCGCCAGGCCCTCTGGGTGCAGGGTCAGCCGCATCGCGTTCAGCGGCAGGGCGAGCAGCCGCTCCGGCAGGCCCTCCAGGAGCATCGTGATGCCCCGATTCGCGCTCACCACGTTGTACTTCGCGTCGACCACCAGCGCCGGATACGGCTCGTACCCCCGGATCAGCCGCTCCAGGCCCTCGCGCAGCGGGCCGAGCGCCGGGTCGTCCAGCGGGGTCTGCCGGTACCTCGGGGCGTAACCGGCGGCCAGCAGCAGGGCGTTGCGCTCCCGCACCGGTACCTCCAGGTGCTCCGCCAGCCGCAGCACCATCTCCTCGCTAGGCCGGGACCGTCCGGTCTCGACGAAGCTGATGTGCCGGGCCGAGGAGTCGGCGCGCAGCGCCAGTTCGAGCTGGCTGATCCGCCGCCGCTCCCGCCAGGACCGCAGCAGCGGGCCCACGCCCTGGGCTGCGGGGGCGGTGGGGGACGCGGTGGTGCCGGACGCGACAATGGTCATACGCACGACCGTAGTCGAGGAGGGGGCGTATGACCGAGCCGTGGAAGCCGTCCTGGGAGGCGACGGCGGTGTACCGCGCCAGAGTGCGCGGCTGCCTGCTGGGCGGCGCCGTCGGGGACGCGCTCGGCTATCCGGTCGAATTCGACTCCCTGGAGCGGATCCGCGCCGTGCACGGTCCGCGCGGCGTGACCGGCCTGGTGCCCGACGGGGACGGCGCGGTGGGCCGGATCACCGACGACACCCAGATGACCCTGTTCACCGTGGAGGGCCTGCGCCAGGCCCACGAGCGCGAGCGGCTGCGGGGCATCGGCGGCGGCTGGCCCCGCCTGGTGCGCTGGGCCTACGAGCGCTGGCTGGAGACCCAGCGCAGGCAGGGCCCCGAGGACAGCGAGATGGCCGGGCCCGCCGGGGGCTCCTACGAGGGTCCGCGCGGCGGACTGATCACCGAGCGGTGGCTGTACGCCCGCCGCGCCCCCGGAAACGCCTGCCTGTCCGGGCTGTCCCAGGACTTCGTGCCCGATCCGGCGGCCGAACTCGGCTCGCCCGGCCCGGTCAACTCCGACTCCAAGGGCTGCGGCGCCGTGATGCGCTCGGCGCCCTTCGGACTGACCCGCACCGACCCCGCCACCGCCTTCGGCATGGCCGCCCGCTGCGCCCAGACGACCCACGGCCACCCCACCGGTTACTACGCGGCCGGCGCGCTCGCCGTGATCGTCGCGTACCTCGTGTCCGGGGACTCCGTCGAGGGCGCGGTCCTGCGCGCGCTGCGGCTGCTCGCCCGCCATCCAGGGCACGAGGAGACCAGTGCCGCCCTGGAGCAGGCCCTCGACCTGGCCGGACAGGGCACTCCGACGCCCGAGAGGCTTCAGCGGCTCGGCGCCGGATGGGTCGCCGAGGAGGCCCTCGCCATCGGCGTCTACAGCGCCCTGGCCGCCCCGCGCGTCGAGGACGCCCTGCTGCTCGCCGTCAACCACTCGGGTGACAGCGACTCCACCGGCTCCCTCTGCGGAAACATCCTCGGCGCCCGGCACGGCGACCACGGTCTGCCGCACACCTGGGTGGAACACGTCGAGGGCCGTGCCAGGATCGCCGCCCTGGCGGACGACCTCGCGGCCGAGTGCGTGGCCCGCTGAGCCGGGGCCCGTTCCGGCCCGGGACGCGGCGGCCCTCCTGTGGCAGGCTGAACAGGAACGCGAGGTCCAGGAGAGGTCCAGGAAGGGAGCCGGCCCCATGCCCGTCGCACCGCTGTCGCACAAGGAGATCGAGGACCGGCTGGCCGAACTGCCCGGCTGGTCCGTCGACGGGGACCGCCTCACCCGCTCCTTCCGGCTCGGCTCGCACTTCGCGGCGACGGCGATGGTCGTGCACATCGCCCAGGTGCAGGAGGAGCTCAACCACCACTCCGACCTGACCCTGGGCTACAACACGGTCTCGCTCAGCGTGAACACCCACAGCGCGGGCGGCGCCGTCACCGAGAAGGACTTCGAACTCGCCCGCCGGGTGCAGGACCTCGCACCGGGACACGGGGCGAGCTGAGCCGCCGCCGGGGCGGGGTGGGGGGATCCGCGTGCTGGACTACGACGAGGAAGCCGAGCGCTACGACGCCTCGCGCGGCGGCGAACCGAGAGCGGAGGCCGCGGCGGAGGCCGTCCTCGGCCTCGTGCCGCGGCAGACGCGCGAACTGCTCGACGTGGGCTGCGGCACCGGCATCGTGACCCGCCGCCTCGCCGCCGCCCGCGCCGGTCTGCGGGTGACCGGAGTCGACCGGGCGCCCACGATGGCCCGGCATGCCGGGGCACGCCTGCCCGGTGCCGTCGTGCTCGCCGACAGCCGCAGCCTGCCCTTCCCCGAGGGTCGGTTCGACGCCGTCACCAGCGTGTGGCTGCTGCACCTGGCGCCCGGCCCCGAGGACGCGCGGGCGATCGTCGCCGAGTGCGCCCGGGTGCTCCGGCCCGGCGGGGTGTACGTGACCACGGTCGACAAGGCCGCCGCGCACAACGTCGGCAGCGACATCGACGCCGTACTCGCCTCCCGGCCCCGCCGCCCGGCCCGCGACGACGCCGGCCTCGTCGGCGAGTACGCCGCCGCGCACGGCCTGGTCCCGGCCGGGCAGGCCCTCTTCCCGGGCCGCGACCAGGGCCGCAGCCCCCGCAGCACCATCGCCGACCTGCGCCGCGGCTGGTTCGTCACGCTGCCGCCGGGCGAATCCCTCGCCCAGGCCTTCGCCACGCGGCTGGCGGCCCTGCCCGACCAGGACCGCCGCCGCCCGGACCCGGTCTTCACCCTGCGGGCGTTCCGCAAGGAGGAGAGAGGAGCAGAGGAGTAGAGGAGCAAGGGGGAGCAAAGAGGAGCTTCCGCGAGGGGAAGCAAGGGGCGGCGAGCCGCCGAGCCGGACGAAGGGGCGCGTGCCGCGTCCGGCACGCGCCCCTCCCCCCGTCAGGAGACCATGCAGGCCTGGCCGCCGACCGTGAAGGTGGCCGGTCTGCCGTTGGTCCCCGACCAGCTCCCCGTGAAGCCGAAGCCCACCGAGGAACCGGCCGCCACGGTGCCGTTCCAGCTCACGTTCCGTGCCGTCACCGACGCGCCCGACTGGGAGTAGTCGGCGTTCCACAGCTGGGTCACCTTCTGCCCGTTCGGGAAGGACCAGGTGAGCGACCAGCCGTTCCAGGCCGTGGAACCGGTGTTGGTCAGCTGGACGTCGGCCTGGAAGCCGTCGGTCCACTGGTTGGTGACCTTGTACGTCACCGCGCAGGGGCCGGCCGGCGGTGTCGTGCCGCCGCCCGAGTCCCCGCCGCCCGTGTCCCCGCCGCCGGTGCCGGAGGCGTCGCCGGAGATCACGCCGCGGCCGTTGGTGGAGACGTACACGCGGCCGTAGACCCGGGGGTCGCCCGTGATCGCCGCGCCGGTCCAACCCCACTGGTGGGCGTCGTCGTTGATCCGGGTCCAGCTCGCGCCCTTGTCGGTGGAGCGGAAGATGCCCCGCACCCCGCCGATCTTCGCGCTCGTGTACAGCGTCTGGTACGAGGCGCCGCTCGCCGCCTTGCCGAAGCCGATGGTGTCGGCCTGCTCGATGCCCGCCAGCTTGGTGAAGGACGCGCCCCCGTTGGTGGAGTGCCACAGCCCGTACGCGCCGTCGCTCGCGCCGCCCGCCAGCCAGATGTCGCCCTTCGTGCCCGGCAGCGCCTTGAAGCGCACATTGTCACCGCTGGGCAGTCCCGTGGCCGACGAGGCGGCGAAGGTGGCGCCGCCGTCCGGACTCACGTAGAACTTGCCGGACTTGAAGCCGTAGAAGGTCTTCGGATCCACCCGGTCCGACTCCACGACGGCGCCCGCCGGGATCCCGGCCGACGCCGACCACGAGGACCCGAAGCCCGTCGTGTACCGCACGCCCGTGCCCGCCGGGCTCCACACGAACCGGCTGCCGTCCGCGGCGGCCGCGACCGTCCCGCCGCCGCTCACGCCCGACGGGTCGGTGCCGGCGAACCAGTTGGCGCCGTTGTCGGTCGAGAACCCGATGTGCGCGCCCGAGTCGGTGTCGCCCACCCGCACCACCGTGTTCGGGTTCGTCTCGGCGAAGTCCAGACTGGTGCTCGTGGTGAAGGTGGGGGAGGTGAACATCATCGACGGGACCTTCGCCAGATCCGTGTGCCGGAAGCCGCCGATGTCGCCCAGCGCGCTGAGCAGCGGCGCTCCGGAGGGCGGCGACGCCAGGTCGTTCACCGCGGTCTCCTCCAGGCCCTGCACCATCGGGCGCACGGTGAACTGGCCGCCGTCGTCCCACCGGGTGAGGTTCTCGGTGCCGTAGATCGTCGCGCCCGTGCCGTACATCATCCGGTTGGAGTCGAACGGGTCGATCTCCAGCGACTCCGTCATCCAGCCCAGTTTCGGGGTCTGTTCGGGCGGTGAGGGGTTGGCGCCGAAGGTCAGCCAGGGCGTGGACGACACGTCCATGGTGTAGCGGTTGGAGCGGTTCGGGTACGACGTGTAGTCCCAGGCCTGTGTCCAGGTCGCGCCGCTGTCGGTGGAGCGGAAGATCTGCGTGTCCGGCCACCAGGAGCTGTAGGCCGTCGCCATCACCGTGCCCGGGTGCTGCCGGTCGAGCGTGAGACCGCTGAAGCCGTAGTAGGTGTCGGCCACCGCGACCGGGCTGATGTTCGTCCAGGTGCCGGTCGCGGTCGCGTACCGCCACAACTGGCCCTTGCCGCCATCGTACGGTCCGCCCGTGTCGCTGTAGGCGAGGTACAGGTAGCCGTTCTTCGCGTCCAGTACGCCCTTGTGGGCCAGGTACCCGGTCGGCTGCCCCGGCAGCCGCTGCCAGGTCGCGCCCGCGTCCGTCGAGCGGTACACCGCGTTGTCCTTGTCGGCGACCCCGGCGTAGACGGTCTTCGTCGCGTTGCCCGGGGTGCCGGTGGACTCGTCGAAGGTGACCCAGACGACGCCCTGGTTGTCACTGGCGTAGCCGGACGTGTCGCTCGGGTCCTGCGCGTAGTTGCCCGGGTTGGTGAAGCTGGTGACCCGCGACCAGGTCGCCCCCGAGTCCGTCGACCGCCACAGGCCCTTGCCGCTGGGCGCGCCCAGGTACAGCACGCTGTTCTTGTTCGGGTCGACCGCCAGCCGCTCGCCCATCCCGCGGCCCGGCATGTTCCCGCCGAGCTTGAACGGCAGGTCGGTCTTCTTCCAGCTCGCGCCCCGGTCGGTGGAGCGCAGCACGGCGCCGTTGCCCGGGTCCCAGCTGTTGGTGTACGTGCCGACGGCCGCGTACACCCGGTCGGGGGCGGCGGAGTCGGAGGCGAGGGAGACGACGCCGGTGTGGCCCCAGTCGTCCCAGCCGACGGAGTCCAGCAGCGGGGTCCAGGTCTTCGTCGACTGCTGCCAGCGGTAGGCGCCGCCGATGTCGGTGCGGGCGTAGACCAGGTTCTTCTCACTGCGGTTGAAGACGATGCCCGGGACGAAGCCGCCCCCGTCGACGCGGGCGTTCTTCCAGGTGTACGTGTCCGCCGCGACCGCGGCCGGTGCGGCGGGCCGGGCCGCCGCGGACGGGGCGCCGGCAAGCAGTCCGGCGGCGAGTGCGAACACGGCCGTGAGGACACGGCCGGTGCGGGAGGTTCTTCGCACGGTGGGGCTCCTCTCGACGGAGGGCAGGAGGAAGGAAGTAAGGGAGGGAGGAAGGGGGAAAGCTGCCAGGAGGCAGGAGCGGGAAGGACGTGACGACCGGGCGGCTCCCCCTGTGAGGGAGCCGCCCGGTCGGGGTCCCGTCGGCGGATGACGGGCCCCGGTACACGGAGCGTTCAGCGGGGACTTATTCGAGGAGCTCCGCGTACGAACCCATGGCGAGCGCGATGTCCGCCTGCGCCCAGAACCGGTGGTAGGTGAAGACCGGGGCCGCGCCGCCCTTGAGGTAGGACTCGATCTTCGACCAGGCCGGGTCGTTCTTGTAGAAGGAACGGATCGAGGCGAAGGTCGACGAGGAGTCGATCTTGTCGCCGTTCGGCATCGTGCCGGTCCAGCCGCTCGGTACGTACACCTTGTCGCCGAAGCGGCTGTAGTCGGTGCGGGTCTCCGGGACGGCGATGCCCAGGCTGTCCTGGTTGTTGCTCCACATGCCGTCCAGCAGCGCCTTCGCCGTCGACTTGGCCTGCGCGTCCCCGGACCTGGCGGCGTAGTACGTCAGGGTCTTGGCGTACGCGGCGGCCACACCGACGTCGTTGGTGTAGTCGGCGACGGTGACGTGCAGCCCGCTGTTGGAGCCGGGGGAGGAGGCGTTCCAGGTGTCCGGCTGGCCCGACCACTGGAGCGTGGAGGGGATCTGGAAGGTGCCGTTGGGGTTGACCGTGGTCTTGGACAACGCCCACTTGACCCACTTGTCGAGCACCGTCTTCGCGGCGGCGTCACCCGTCTGCTGGTAGTACTCGGCGACCCGCTCCATCGACCAGGCCTGGAAGCCGAACCACTGGTTGGACGGCGGGTCGTGGTAGACCGGCTGCCAGTCGTAGTACATGCCGTAGAAGGTCGGCGTGCCGGCCGGCGGGGTGGCGTAACGGCCCTGCCAGCTGTTGGTCGCGCCGCCCGCGATGGCGCCCTCGGAGGACTGGAGCCACCGGTAGAACTCCAGCTGCCGCTGGAGCGACTTGCTCCAGTCCGCCGCGCCCGTCGCCGACTTGGGCTTCAGGTCGGCGTTGCTGCTCAGCGCGTACGCGGCGAGCGGGTTCTGGTAGCCGCCGTGGACGTGGCTGGAGCCGATGCGCCAGGCCCAGCCCGCCGAGGTGTCGGTCGCCCCGCCCCAGGCGTAGTACCAGGAGAGCAGGTAGTGCGAGGCGTCCTTGCCGGTACCGGCGGGGCAGGAGGAGGGCCCGGTGCAGTTGCCGATCTTCTTGAAGTACTTGTCGTACATCGAGTACCGCAGGTAGTCGCCCATCTTCGCCGCCTTGGCGACGGTGGCCGACACATCGGACCCCTTGCCCTGCGCCTTGGCCCACAGATTGGCCCAGTACGCGGCCTGGACGGCGCGCGCGTCGGCGTCGGGGGCGTCGGTGTACTTCCACTGCTTGGCGTAGGAGTCGTCACCGGTGAACAGGTCCAGATAGCCGTTCTTGCCGCCGTACTTGAAGGCGTCGCAGGTGGTCTGCGGCACCGTCTCCCAGACCGACTCCTCGGCGCCGCGCTGGAAGGTGTTGATGTACGACGGTCCCTTGGCCGTGGGTCCGGCCTCGCACTGACCGCCCGGTGTGTTGCCGTAGCCGTAGACGTTGTCGACGTCCTCGATCCAGTGCATGCCGTAGATGTCGTCCGTGCCGTACGCGGACTTCAGCTCGGACGCGATCGGGTCAGGACCCACCGACACCCCGGAGTCGAGCCGGGCCGGGTACTGGTTGGGCGTGTCCAGCTCGGGCGCGTACGTCGCCGGCTTGGAGGCGGTGTAGAAGGAGTTGGTCGGCTGGTCGGCGTGGGTGGGGATCATGTACTTCTCCATGATCGACCAGGCGCCGTTGAACTTGGACCAGTCGCCCGTCACCTTGCCGTACATGGCCTGGAGCCACAGCAGGTAGCTGTACGCCTCCGACGTGGTCTCGTGGCCGTGGTCGGGCGCCTCCACGATCAGCGTCTCCACCGAGTGGTAGGGGACGCCGTCGGGGGAGAAGTAGCCGTTCGCCGGGTTGGTGATCTTCCCGTACAGGTCCAGGAAGCGGGCGTCGTACGCCTTCGAGGCGGCCAGCTCCGTCACGGTGACCGTGGCCTTGGTGTAGCCGGTGGCCGAGGCCGTGAAGACCGCCGAGCCGGTGCCCGAGGAGTCCGCGGTGACGGTCACCTTCTGCGCGGTGTTCCAGTTGGCCGGGGTGAAGGTGAGCGAGGAGCCGCCGGTCACGGACAGGCCCGTGTTGCCGGACGTGCGGGACACGCCGACCGTCACGTTGGAGCTGGGCTGGTTCGACAACTTGACGTCGAAGGTCCCCGACTTGCCCTGCTGAACGCCCAGTTGGGTGGGCGAGGCCACCACGGCGGGACCCGAGGAGACCGTGATGCCGACCGGCGTGGACTCCGCGGACGCGCCGAGGGTGTCGTACGCCTTCGCCACCAGGGAATGACTGCCCACGGCCAAGTTGGAGACCGAGAGCGAGTACGGCGCGCTCGTGTCCGTGCCCAGCAGGGTCGTGTCGTCGTAGAACTCGACCTTGCTGATGCTCGCGTTGTCGGCCGCCGCCGCGGTCGCCGCGAGCGGTACCGCGGCGCCCTGGGTGTAGACCGCGCCCGCGGCCGGGCTGGTCAGCACCGTCACCGGGGGCTGGTGCGCGCCGGCGCAGGTGGTGCCGTTGATCGCGAAGCTCGTCGGCGCGGTGTTGGTGCCGCTGTAGCTGAACTGGGCACCAGTGCTCACGGCGCTTTTGGCGGCGATCGTCCCGTTGTACGACTCGTTCTTCACGGTGATCGTCTGGCCGGACTGCGACCAGATGCCGTTCCAGCCGTTGCTGAGCTTCTGGTTGCCCGAGTAGCCGTAGGTCAGGGTCCAGCCGTTGATGGCGTCCGCACCGCGGTTGGTGATGGTCAGGTCCGCGGTGAAGCCGGAGCCCCAGTCGTTGGTCTTGTAGTCCACGCTGCACTGCAGGGCCGCCGCGTGCGCGGTGGTCGACCCCGTCGACAGCATGGTGAGCGGAAGGGCGAGGGCCGCCACGATGGCGGTCCATAGCCGCCGCACGCCGCGGCGTCCGCGTCGGGGATGCATGTGCTGGTTCCTCCTTGCGGCTCGGGGGAGGTGGGGGAGGAGCGTCAAGCCGTGAACCAGTGGGAGCGCTCCCATAGTGCGGACGGGTGTCCAGGGGGTCAAGGTCCTTGAAGAGTCGAAAAGATTCGACGCCGTTCAACCTCCTTTAAAAGGTGCTGAGTTGAGGAAGTTCGACAAAAGTTCGCACACCCTCTGTCCTTTGCCGTCACTTGTCGCTACCTTCACTCGAACCAGTGGGAGCGATTCCATCAGTCGACGCGGCCGTCACGGCGCGCCAGAGCTGCAAGGAGTCGCTCATGCGACACCCCCCGCGTTCAGTCCTTTTAGCCATCGCCGGTGCGGTCGCGCTCGTCGGGAGCGTGGTCGTGCCGGCGGTCACGGCGCACGGAGCCGCACCCGCGTGCACGGTGGAGTACACCGTCACCAATCAGTGGGACGCCGGCTTCCAGGGCGACGTGAAGATAACCAACAACCAGGCTCCGCTGAGCGGCTGGAGTCTGACCTTCGGCTTCGCGGGCGGTCAGAAGGTCACCCAGGGCTGGAACGCGAAGTGGTCCCAGTCCGGTACGACGGTGACCGCCGCCAACGAGAGCTACAACGGTTCGCTCGGCACCGGCGCGAGTGTCAGCGCGGGTTTCCTCGGCTCCAAGTCGGGGAGCAATCCCGTGCCGACGGCGTTCAAGCTCAACGGCACCACCTGCAACGTCGACTCGGAGCCGTCCACACCTCCGACGGATCCGCCGCCGACCGGTGACGGCAAGGCGCCCGCCCTGCACGTCTCCGGCAGCAAGCTCGTCGACGCCGCCGGGAAAAACCGCCGGCTGCTCGGAGTCAACCGCTCCGGCGGCGAGTTCATGTGCGTCCAGGGCTACGGCATCTGGGACGGCCCCGTGGACGACGCCGCGATCAAGGCGATCGCCGACTGGAAGGCGAACGCCGTCCGTATCCCCCTCAACGAGGAGTGCTGGCTGGGTCTTTCCAACATCAAACCGCAGTACGCGGGCGCCAACTACATCAGCGCCGTCAAGGAGTTGGTGGCCCGGGTCGAGGCGCACGGAATGACCCCGATCGTCGAACTGCACTGGACCTACGGCCAGTACACCGGCAACTCGGCGGGCTGCTCCGGCATCCACGCCACCTGCCAGAAGCCGATGCCAGACGCCCAGTACACCCCGTCGTTCTGGTCCTCGGTCGCCAGTACCTTCAAGGGTGACCAGGCCGTCGTCTTCGACCTGTTCAACGAGCCCTATCCGGACCGGGCGACCTCCAGTCTCACCGACGCCTGGAAGTGCTGGCGCGACGGCGGCACCTGTCCGGGCATCGGATACCCGGTCGCCGGCATGCAGAGCCTCGTCGACGCGATCCGCGGTGCCGGGGCCAAGAACGTCATCCTCGCCGGCGGTCTCGCGTACTCCAACGACCTCGGGCAGTGGCTCACCTACCGGCCCAGCGACCCGACCGGCAATCTGGGTGCCTCCTACCACGTCTACAACTTCAACACCTGCTCCAGCGCGAGCTGCTGGAACTCCACCCTCGCCCCGGTCGCGGCCCAGGTGCCGCTGGTGGCCGGGGAGATCGGCGAGAACACCTGCTCGCACGGATTCATCGACCAGGTCATGAAGTGGTTCGACGACCGTGGCCTGTCCTACCTGGGCTGGACCTGGAACACCTGGGACTGCTCCTCCGGGCCGTCCCTGATCTCCGCCTACGACGGTACGCCCACGGCGTTCGGCGCCGGGCTGCGCGACCACCTGCGCGCCCTCAGCCCCTGAGCCCCTTCCTGCACGTCCGAGACCGCAACTTCCAGTCCACAACTCCGAGTCGGCATGTCCCCTTCCGAAAGGCCGCACGTCCCCTGTCCGCAAGTCACGTTCGAAAGAAGGAGCACTTCGCACTCATGAGCCGCACCAGAACATCGATACTCGCCGCCATGGCCCTGGTGGCCGGCGCCACAGGGGCGGCGCTGACCGCCGCTCCCGCCAGCGCCGCCGTCCCCTGTACCGTCGACTACAAGGTCAACCAGTGGGACAGCGGCTTCACCGCTGATGTCACCGTCAAGAACAACGGCGCCGCCAAGTCGAGTTGGTCGCTGAAGTGGACCTACGCCGGCAACCAGAAGGTCACCAGCGGCTGGAACGCGAAGATCAGCCAGAGCGGTGCCAACGTCACCGCGGCCAACGAGAGCTACAACGGCAGCCTCCCCACGGGCGGTTCCGTCAACTTCGGCTTCCAGGGCACCTACAGCGGCACCAACGCGATCCCGGCCGCCTTCACCCTCGACGGTGTCACCTGCAACGTCGACAGCGGTGGCGGTGACCCCGGTGGCGGTGGTGACCCCGGTGGCGGAAGCCGCGTCGACAACCCGTACACCGGCGCCAAGGTGTACGTGAACCCGGAGTGGTCCGCGAAGGCCGCCGCGGAGCCGGGCGGCACCCGCGTCTCCAACCAGCCCACCGGCGTCTGGCTCGACCGCATCGCCGCGATCAACGGCGTGAACGGCGGCATGGGCCTGCGCGCCCACCTGGACGAGGCCCTGAAGCAGAAGGGCAGCGGCGAAGAGGTCATCCAGGTCGTCGTCTACGACCTGCCGGGACGCGACTGCGCGGCACTCGCCTCCAACGGCGAGCTCGGCCCGACGGAGATCGACAAGTACAAGACCCAGTTCATCGATCCGATCGCGGCCATCCTCGGCGACGCCAAGTACTCCTCGCTGCGGATCGTGACCACCATCGAGATCGACTCGCTGCCGAACCTGGTCACCAACACCGGCAGCCGCGCTACCGCCACACCGCAGTGCGACACCATGAAGGCCAACGGCAACTACGTCAAGGGTGTCGGCTACGCGCTCGCCAAGCTCGGCAAGATCCCGAACGTCTACAACTACATCGACGCCGGGCACCACGGCTGGATCGGCTGGGACGACAACTTCGGCCCGTCGGCCGACATCTTCAAGCAGGCGGCCACCAGTGAGGGCGCGTCCGTCAACGACGTGACCGGCTTCATCACCAACACCGCCAACTACAGCGCGCTGAAGGAGAACAACTTCACGATCAACGACCAGGTGAACGGCGTGTCGGTACGCCAGTCCAAGTGGGTGGACTGGAACCAGTACGTCGACGAGCTGTCCTTCGCGCAGGCCTTCCGCCAGAAGCTCGTCTCGGTCGGCTTCAACTCCAACATCGGCATGCTGATCGACACCTCCAGGAACGGCTGGGGCGGATCGGCCCGTCCGGCCGGCCCGGGCGCCAAGACCAGCGTGGACACCTACGTCGACGGCGGGCGCTACGACCGGCGCCTCAACACGGGCAACTGGTGCAACCAGGCGGGCGCCGGTCTCGGCGAGCGTCCGAAGGCGGCGCCGGCCGCCGGCATCGACGCCTATGTGTGGATGAAGCCCCCGGGGGAGTCCGACGGTTCCAGCTCGGCCATCCCGAACGACGAGGGCAAGGGCTTCGACCGCATGTGCGACCCGACCTACGGCGGCAACGCCCGCAACGGCAACAGCATGTCGGGCGCGCTGCCGAACGCTCCGGTCTCCGGGCACTGGTTCTCCGCCCAGTTCCAGGAGCTGATGAAGAACGCGTACCCGGCACTGCCGTGATCTGAGGCGATCCGCCGGGGCCGGCCCTGCCGGGCGGCCCCGGCGGGCGGCGAACGGCTCCTCCCCGCGGCCGGGGGGCATGTGCCCCCCGGCCGTTTTGCCGCCTCGGCAACAGGAGTGGCCCTCTCCCGGTGCGTCGGCGCAGGCTGGCCGCACCGGACAAGAGAGGCTGATCAGCATGGCGCACGCACCCCACGGACACCACGGCCACGAGGGGGCCCACCCCGGCCGGCACGACCACCACGGCCACGGTCACACCGACATCGACTGGGCCGTCATGGCTCCGCTGCTCGAAGCCCAGGCGGAGCTGTTCGCGCCCCTGTACGGGAAGGTCATGGCGTGGCTGGGGGAGAAGGCGCCCGAGCCCGGCCTGATCGTCGACGCCGGCAGCGGGCCGGGTGTGATCTCCTGCCTCTTCGCCGAGGCGTTCCCGGGCGCGCGGGTCGTCGCAGTGGACGGCTCCGAGCCGCTGCTGGAGCGGGCCCGGGCCCGCGCCGCCCGCCTCGGCCTGGCCGATCGCCTCGGCACCCTCGCCGGTGAACTCCCCGGCGTGCTGCATGAGTTGGAGTACCCGGCGGATGTGCTGTGGGCCGGCAACAGCCTGCACCACCTGGGCGACCAGCGGGCCGCCCTCGCCGCCTTCGCCGAGCGGCTGGCGCCCGGCGGCACGCTCGCCCTGCTGGAGGGCGGCCTGCCCGCCCGGTTCCTGCCCCGCGACCTCGGCATCGGCCGGCCCGGCCTCCAGGCCCGTCTCGACGTGGTGCTGGAGGACTGGTTCGCGCGTATGCGGGCCGAGCTGCCGGGCTCGGTCGCCGAGACCGAGGACTGGCCGGCGCTGCTGGCCTCCGCGGGCCTGAAGCCCAGCGGTACCCGCAGCTTCCTGCTGGACCTGCCCGCCCCGGTCTCCGACCCGGCGCGCGCCTATGTCGCCGCCGAACTGAACCGGCTCCGCGAGTCCCTGGAGAGCGGCATCGACGACGAGGACCGTGCCACCCTCGACCGGCTCCTCGACCCCGAGGACGAGGCGAGCGTGCACCGCAGGAGCGACCTCTTCGTGCTCAAGGCGTACACGGTGCACACGGGGGTGCGGACCGGCTGAGCCGGACGGGCACGGCGGTTGACTTCAAGAGCGCTCCAAGTGATGGACTCCCCTGCGTCCACCGACACGTAGGGGGCAACCATGACCGACTCTCCTGTCACGCTCATCACCGGCGGCGGCTCCGGCATCGGCGCCGCCGTCGCCCGGCAGCTGCTCGGCGCCGGGCACCGGGTGGCCGTCACCGGGCGCGGTGAGCGGCGCCTCCGTGACTTCGCCGACGGACTGGGCCGTCCCGAAGGGCTGTTGACGATCGCGGGGGACACCGCCGAGTACGGCCAGGTGCGGGCCGCCGTGGAGAGCACCGTGAAGGAGTTCGGCCGGCTCGACGCGGTCGTCGCCAACGCCGGGCCACGACACGGTCGCCGAGGGCGCCCCGGCCGGCTGGCGGGAGATGGTGCTGACCAATGTGCTCGGTCCCGCGCTGCTGGTCCGCGCCGCCATCGGCGCCCTGAAGGAGACCCGGGGGCGGATCGTGCTGGTCGGCAGTGTCGCCGGGTTCGTGCCCACGCCCGGAAACCTCTACGGGGCGACCATGGGGGTACCGCCCGCTCGAGCGAAGCCGAGGGTGGGGGAGGGCGGTCACCGCGCTCGCCGAGAACACCCGCCGCCAGGTCACCGAATGGGGCGTGGGGGTGACCCTGATCGCGCCCGGCCGGGTGGAGACGCCGTTCTGGGACGAGAACGGCGGCCTCCCGCCGGGACGTCTGCTGACCGCCGACCAGATCGCCGACTCGGTGCTGTGGGCGCTCCGGCAGCCGAAGGGAGTCGACGTCAACACCGTCGTCGTACGACCGCTCGGCCGGCCCAACTGCGCCCGCCCGCCCTCCTCGCTCAGTTGGCGGCGATGAACTGCCTCGCCAGCCGCTCGCCGAGCGCGACCGCCGCGCCGTGGCTCTCGATCGGCGATGCCCGGGAGTTCTTGAACAGGATGTAGGTCACGCCGGAGTGCACGCCGCCGGTGACCGGGTCCGGGTTGATGCCGAGGGCCTTGGCAGTGGCGTACGAGGCCTCACCGATGATCTCCGAGGGGCCGGCGTCGCCGACGACCGCGTACTCGACCCTGCCGGCGTGGATCACCGCCACCACGCTGCCGCCGCGGATGCCGGCTCCGGCGTAGTTCCAGATGCTGCTCGCGCTCGGGACCACGACGTACGGCAGCGACTCGGACTTGAGCGGCCGGCCGTCGGACTGGTGGAAGGCCGTGTCGTTCTGGAACCAGGGGTCGATATTTTCGTTGCAGTGGGTGGTGCGCTGGCCGTCACAGTCGATGTCCATGTCGGCCTTCCAGAACACCGCCCCGTTCTTGCCACACACCGGGACCGTGGCCGAAGCGCCCGCGTCCTTGCGGTACTTGCCGTTGGAGATCTGCCGGCAGGTCTTCACCCTGGCGAGCAGGTCGGCGGCGCCGACCGAGCCCTCCCGTATGAACCGGGGTCCGGTGGCGCCGGAGGCGTGCGCGGGGAGTATTCCGGTGCTGAGCAGGGCCGCGCTCAGGGCCGTGGCGAGGGGCGGTCTTCGTATGTGCACTGCGGGCTCCTTCTGTCAGGAAAGTTTCCTTACCGGGAGGTGCGTTGCAACAGCGACGAAGCGCGGCGCGCCCCGGAACCGCGGGCAGTGGTCCGGGGCGCGCCCTACGCCGTCCGAGTCAGACGATCTCGAACGTCGCCGGGTCCGGGCCCAGGCGCCGGTCCTCGTTCAGGGCGCTGATCGCCGCGAGGTCCTCGTTGTCCAGGCTGAAGTCGAAGACCTCGATGTTCTCCCGGATCCGGGAGGGCGTCACGGACTTCGGGATCACGACGTTGCCGAGCTGGAGGTGCCAGCGCAGCACGATCTGGGCGGGCGTGCGGTTGTGCTTCTGTGCGATCGCCACGATCGCCGGGACCTCCAGCAGGCCCTTGCCCTGGCCGAGCGGCGACCAGGCCTCGGTGGCGATGCCCTGCTCCGCGTGGTACTCGCGGGCGGCGTGCTGCTGGAGGTGCGGGTGCAGTTCGATCTGGTTGACCGCCGGGATCACCGAGGTCTCGGCGATCAGGCGCTCCAGGTGCTCGGGAAGGAAGTTGGAGGTGCCGATCGCCCGGATGCGCCCGTCCGAGTGCAGCTTCTCGAACGCCTTGTAGGAGTCGACGAACTTCCCCCGGGCCGGTGTCGGCCAGTGGATCAGGTAGAGGTCCACGTACTCCAGGCCGAGCTTGGTCAGCGACGCGTCGAAGGCGCGGAGCGTGGAGTCGTACCCGTGGTCGCTGTTCCACAGCTTGGTGGTGACGAAGACCTCTTCGCGCGGGATGCCGGATGCGGCGATGGCCTTGCCGGTGCCCTCTTCGTTGCCGTAGATCGCCGCTGTGTCGACGCTGCGGTACCCGGCCTCCAGTGCGGTGGCGACGGCCTGCTCCGCCTCGTCGTCCGGCACCTGCCAGACGCCGAAGCCCAGCTGGGGCATCTCGACGCCGTTGTTGAGGATGATCGGGGGGACCTTGCTGCTCACGAGCTTCTCGATCCTTCGCTTGTCGTCGTGTGTCGGTCCCATCGTCAACGATCACGAGCCTGTTCGCATTCCTGAGCGGCCGATCCGGCCGGAACCCGTCGGGCGGCTGGGGCGTGCGGCCCCGCTCAGACCTGGTACAGCGCCTCCACCTCGTCGGCGTACGCGTTCTCGATGGCCTTGCGCTTGAGCTTCAGGGACGGGGTCAGCAGACCGTGCTCCTCGCTGAACGGCTGGGCGAGGATACGGAAGGTGCGGATCGACTCGGCCTGGGAGACCAGCGTGTTGGCGGCGACCACCGCACGGCGGACCTCCGTCTCCAGGTCGGGGTCGTGCACCAGCCGGGCCGCCGGCATCCGCGGCTTGCCCCGCATCTGGAGCCAGTGCTCGACGGCCTCCGCGTCGAGGGTGACCAGCGCGGCGACGTAGGGGCGGTCGTTGCCGACGACGATGCACTGGGAGATCAGCGGGTGATCGCGCACCCGCTCCTCCAGCAGGCCCGGCGCCACGCTCTTGCCGCCGGAAGTCACCAGGATCTCCTTCTTACGGCCGGTGATCGTCAGATAGCCGTCCTCGTCGAGGGAGCCGAGGTCGCCGGTGGCCAGCCAGCCGTCGTGCAGGGTCTCGTCGGTGGCCTTCTCGTTGTGGAGATAGCCCTGGAAGACGTTGTCGCCGCGCAGCCAGATCTCGCCGTCGTCGGCGATGTGCACGGTGGTGCCCGGAATGGGCTGCCCGACCGTGCCGTAGCGGGTGCGCTCGGGCGGGTTGGCGGTGGCCGCCGCGGTGGACTCGGTCAGTCCGTAGCCTTCGTAGATCTGCACGCCGGCGCCCGCGAAGAACAGACCGAGCCGGCGGTCCATCGCCGAGCCGCCGGACACCGCGTTCCGGATCCTGCCGCCCATCGCGGCGCGCACCTTGGAGTACACGAACGTGTCGAAGAACTGGTGCTGCATCCGCAGGCCGGCCGAGGGGCCGGGCCCGATGCCCCATGCCTTGGCCTCGACGGCGTCCGCGTACTTCACGGCGACCTCGACGGCCTTCTCGAACGGCCCGTCCCTGCCCTCCTTCTCCGCCTTGCGGCGGGCGGCGCTGAACACCTTCTCGAAGATGTACGGCACCGCCAGGATGAACGTCGGCCGGAACGCCTGGAGGTCGGGCAGCAGCGCGGAGGCGTTCAGCTGCGGCTGATGGCCGAAACGGACCTTGCCGCGGATCGCGGCGACCTCCACCATCCGGCCGAAGACATGGGCGAGCGGCAGGAACAACAGCGTCGCCGCCTCCTCGTCCTTCCTGCTCTGGAACACCGGCTCCCAGCGCTCGATCACCGTGTCCGACTCGAACATGAAGTTGCCGTGCGAGATCACGCAGCCCTTGGGGCGGCCGGTGGTGCCGGAGGTGTAGATGACGGTCGCGACCGAGTCCGGGGTGACCGCCTCCCGGTGCCGGTGCACCACGTCGTCGTCGATGTGCCCGCCCGCGTCGTACAGTTGCTGCACGACGCCGGTGTCCAGCTGCCACAGCAGGCGCAGTTGCGGGAGCCGGTCGATGACGGTGGCGATCGTCATCGCGTGCTCCTCGTGCTCCACGACCGCCGCCGTGACCTCCGCGTCGTACAGCATCCAGAAGCACTGCTCGGCCGAGGAGGTGGGGTAGAGCGGCACCACCTGGGCGCCGATCGTCCACAGCGCGAAGTCGAACAGCGTCCACTCGTAGCGGGTACGGGACATGATCGCGACGCGGTCGCCGAAGCGGATGCCCTGGGCGAGCAGGCCCTTGGCGAGGGCCAGCACCTCGTCGCGGAACTCGGCGCAGGTCACATCCCGCCACCTGCCGAACTCGTCCTTGCGGCCGAGCGCGATGTGGAGCGGGTCGTCCAGCGCATGCTGGAAGACGACGTCGGCCAGTCCGCCCACCGGCGGTGGCAACGTCGACGGAGGGTTGGTGAACTCGCGCAAACCCCGCTCCCGTTCCTTGTGACGCTCCGCACAGCGCCGTGAAAGCTACCCCAGTGAGGCAGGGGGCGGGAGGGCCCGCGAAGGCGGGCAGCGCCCCGGCGGACGCCGGAAAATGCCCTCACAAGGGGAAGGGTCGGACAGACTTTCTTACGGATCAGTAAGTTTCGGTGCCGTTATCTCCACCGAATCTGTACGGCCCGATTACGGCCCTCGCGACCGGCCGGCGCGACGTCGCGGCGACCGTCGTGAACAAGCCAGGCGCCGGTGGCGGCGACGGCCGTTGACGGCCCGGACCGGTCGCGGTCTGGGGAGCGGTGCCAGGGCCCGCGAGCCCGGCATGAGCCAAACGAGAGGCTCTAGCCGACTCCGCGCCGGTGGAGGCGGTCGCCGCTGGTCAGGATGGCCGTGGCCAGGGCGTCGGCCGCGTGGTGGGGCGTGTCGTGACGGCGGCCGTGGACGAGGACGAAGTCGACTCCGCCCAGTTCCGGCAGGCCCGCGCGGTCCGGGACGCGCACCAGGCCCGGCGGGATCAGGCCACGGGAGTGGGCCATCACGCCGAGGCCCGCGCGGGCGGCGGCGACCAGGCCGTTGAGGCTGCCGCTGGTGCAGGCGACGCGCCACGGCCGGCCCTGGCGCTCCAGGGCCTCCAGCGCGAGGGCCCGGGAGATGCCGGGCGGCGGGTAGACGATGAGCGGCACCGGGCGGTCGGGGTCCAGGCGCAGCCGCTCGGCGCCGATCCAGACCAGGCGGTCTTGCCAGACCGGCTCGCCGTGCGGGTCCTCGGGGCGCCGCTTGGCCAGCACCAGGTCGAGCTTTCCGGCGGCGAGCTGCTCGTGCAGGGTGCCCGACAGCTCCACCGTCAACTCCAGGTCGACCTCGGGATGCTCGTAGCGGAAGCCCTCCAGGATCTCCGGCAGCCGGGTGAGCACGAAGTCCTCCGACGCGCCGAACCGCAGCCTGCCGCGCACCCGGGCGCCGGTGAAGAACGCCGTCGCCTGCTCGTGCACCTGGAGGATCCGGCGCGCGAAGCCCAGCATGGCCTCGCCGTCCTCGGTCAGCTCCACCGAGTGGGTGTCGCGGGAGAACAGCAGCCTGCCGGTCGCGTCCTCGAGACGGCGCACGTGCTGGCTGACGGTCGACTGACGCAGCCCGAGCCGCCGGGCCGCCCCCGTGAAGCTGAGGGTCTGGGCCACGGTCAGGAAGGTGCGCAGCTGGGCGGGGTCGTACACGAGGCTCAGGTTACCAGCGGTGATCGCAAAACGCGATGACAGTCAGAGCGGTATGACGGATTCCCGATCGGCGCCGGAAGGAGCACGATGGAGGGGGGATCCGTCGGCCCCGCACCGAAAGGGCCGCACGGGCGTGACGGCGCCCGTACCGAACCGAAGAGCACGAGCAAGTGGAGCACCGTGAAACGCCTGCGCCGGACGACGAACTGGCTGCCGATCGACCCGTACATCGTCCTGTTGCTGGCGACGGTGGGCATCGCCGCACTCCTCCCGGCCCGCGGCACCGCCGCCCATGCGGCCTCGGGCGCCTCGACCGCCGCGATCGCCCTGCTGTTCTTCCTCTACGGCGTCCGGCTGTCCACCCGTGAGGCGCTGGACGGCCTGAAGCACTGGCGACTGCATGTCACGGTCCTGGCCTGCACCTTCCTGATCTTCCCGCTGCTCGGCATCGCCGCCGGCGGACTCGTCCCGGTGCTGCTGAACCAGCCGCTCTACCAGGGCCTGCTCTTCCTCACCCTGGTCCCGTCGACCATCCAGTCGTCGATCGCGTTCACCTCCATCGCCCGCGGCAACGTGCCCGCCGCGATCTGCGCCGGCTCCTTCTCCTCGCTGGTCGGCATCATCCTGACCCCGCTGCTCGCGGCGGCACTGCTCGGCAGCAGCGGCGGCGGCTTCTCCGGGCACTCGCTGGTCACGATCGTGGTGCAACTGCTCGTGCCGTTCGCCGCCGGGCAGGTGCTCAGGCCGTGGATCGGCGGCTTCGTCGCCCGGCACAAGAAGGTCCTCGGGCTGGTCGACCGCGGCTCGATCCTGCTCGTCGTCTACACCGCGTTCAGCGAGGGCATGGTGCGCGGCATCTGGCACCAGGTCAGTCCCGTACGGCTCGGTGGGCTGCTCGTCGTCGAGGCCCTGCTGCTCGCCGTGATGCTCGCCCTGACCTGGTACGGCTCACGGGCGCTGGGCTTCTCCCGGGAGGACCGCATCGCGGTGCAGTTCGCGGGCTCGAAGAAGTCGCTGGCCTCCGGGCTGCCCATGGCGAGCGTCCTGTTCGGCGCCCATGCCTCGCTCGCCGTGCTGCCGCTGATGCTCTTCCACCAGATGCAGCTCATGGTGTGCGCGGTGATCGCCAAGCGCCGGGCACGCGACCCCGAGGCACGGCAGGAGGGCGCCGAGCGGGCGACGGCCGTGGCGTCACGCACCGTGGTCGGTACGGCGACCCGTTCCCGTTGACGTTGACAGGTCCCGTTGACAGTGGGGGCGGCTCAGCCGTGGGCGGCCGCCTCCCGCAGGGCGATCCGCTCCGCGCCCGCGTACACGTTCATGGAGCTGCCCCGCAGGAAGCCCACCAGCGTCAGTCCCGTCTCCGCGGCCAGGTCCACCGCCAGGGACGACGGCGCCGAGACGGCCGCCAGCACCGGTATGCCCGCCATGACGGCCTTCTGGGCCAGCTCGAAGGAGGCGCGGCCGGAGACCAGCAGGATCCTGCGGGACAGGGGCAGCTCGCCGTTCTGCAGGGCGCGGCCGATCAGCTTGTCGACCGCGTTGTGCCGGCCCACGTCCTCCCGTATGTCCAGCAGTTCGCCGTCCTCGGTGAACAGGGCCGCCGCGTGCAGTCCGCCGGTGCGGTCGAAGACGCGCTGGGCGGCCCGCAGCCGGTCGGGCAGGCTCGCCAGCAGCTCGGGCCCGACCCGCAGCGGGGGCGTGTCGGAGATCGGCCAGCGGGCCGTCGTACGGACCGCGTCCAGGCTCGCCTTGCCGCACAGGCCGCAGGACGAGGTCGTGTACACGTTGCGTTCGAGGGTGATGTCGGGCAGGACGACGTCCGGCGCGGTCTTCACGTCCACCACGTTGTACGTGTTCGAGCCGTCCGCCGTCGCGCCCGCGCAGTACACGATGTTCACCAGGTCGGACGTGGCGGCCAGCACGCCTTCGCTCACCAGGAAACCGGCCGCCAGCGCGAAGTCGTCACCCGGCGTGCGCATGGTGATCGCGAGCGGCTTGCCGTTCAGCCGGATCTCCAGCGGCTCCTCGGCGACCAGCGTGTCGGGACGGGACGAGACGGCGCCGTCCCGGATGCGGATCACCTTGCGTCGTTCCGTGACTCGTCCCATGTCCTGATCAGCTCCGGTTCTGTGCGCTCTCCGGCCGAAGCGGCCTTGACGATCTCCATTGTCCTGCACGCACGGCAGGGGGATCGCGGCGGGAGAACCCCGCCCATGGCGGCCGTGACCTTGTCCTGACGCTGTGAATACTGTCGACGATGTATTGTCTACTGGCTGCGTCACGGGAGCAAGGGTCCCTGGCCGCGAGGGTGGGCGTCCCTCTGACGGAAGCCGACAAGCGGGGCCCGCCAATCCTGTGACTTCACCTGCCGCGTTACCCGTGAGTCACTGATCAGACTGGTGAATCCCGCTACCCACGGCCACGAGGGGGATCCCATGAACGGCTCGCGCATCACCGCCGTCGGTCACTACCAGCCCGCCAAGGTGTTCACCAACGAGGACCTGGAGGGCATCGTGGCGACCAGCGACGAGTGGATCAGGAGCCGGGTGGGCATCCGTACCCGGCACATCGCCGCGCCCGACGAGCCGGTCGACGAGCTCGCCGCGCACGCCGCCGCCAAGGCGCTCGCGGCGGCCGGCCTCGCGCCCGCCGACATCGACCTGGTACTCGTCGCCACCTCAACGGCCACGGACCGCTCGCCGAACACCGCCGCCCGGGTCGCCGCCCGGCTCGGCGTGCCGCGGCCGGCCGCGATGGACGTCAACGTCGTGTGCGCGGGCTTCACCCACGCCCTGGCCACCGCCGACCACACCGTGCGCGCCGGCGCCGCGACCCGCGCCCTGGTCATCGGCGCCGACAAGATGACCGACGTGACCGACTGGACCGACCGCACGACCTGCGTGCTCGTCGGCGACGGGGCCGGGGCCGCCGTGGTCGAGGCCTGCCGGCCGGGCGAGGAGCGCGGAATCGGTCCGGTGCTGTGGGGCTCGGTGCCCGAGATGGGGCACGCGGTACGGATCGAGGGCACGCCCCCGCGGTTCGCGCAGGAGGGGCAGAGCGTCTACCGGTGGGCCACCACGCAGCTGCCGCCGCTGGCCCGGCAGGCCTGCGAGCGGGCCGGATTCGCGCCCGAGGAACTCGCCGCGGTCGTCCTGCACCAGGCCAACCTGCGCATCATCGAGCCGCTCGCCGCGAAGCTGGGAGCCGTCAACGCCGTGGTCGCCCGCGACGTCAGCGAGTCCGGCAACACTTCGGCCGCGAGCATCCCGCTGGCCCTGTCCAAGCTCGTCGAACGGGGTGAGGTGGCCACCGGCGACCCGGTGCTGCTGTTCGGCTTCGGCGGCAATCTGTCCTACGCCGGGCAGGTCGTGCGCTGCCCGTGATCGGCGGCCCGTGGGTCCTCGCCCGGTGGGTGTGAGGGGTTCACGCGCGCGGGCTTCACACCCGCGCGGGCTTCACGCGCGCGTGTGCGTCGCGCGCGGGTGTGAAGCCCGCGACAGCCGCTGATCGTGGCGACTGTGCATCGTAGACTGTAGACGAACGGCGATCGACGCTCCGCCGAGTGTCAAGGACCCGGGTGTCCGCCTGCTGCGCCGGCGCCCGGCCGAGGAGGGGACCGCGATGTTGTCGACAGGACTGCCGCAGGGGGCGGTGCCCAGGCTCGAACGCCCCGGCCCGCTGCGCGAGCGCGTCTACGAAGCCCTGCTGGAGCTCATCACCACGCGTGCCCTCCAGCCGGGCCAGCACCTCGTCGAGAGCGAACTCGCCGGGCACCTCGGCGTCTCCCGGCAGCCGGTGCGCGAGGCGCTCCAGCGGCTGAACACCGAGGGGTGGGTCGATCTGCGGCCCGCCCAGGGCGCCTTCGTGCACGAGCCGACGGAGGAGGAGGCCGACCAGCTCCTCAGCGTGCGCATGCTCCTGGAGGCCGAGGCGGCCCGCCTCGCCGCCGCGAACGCGGACCGCGACGGCGTCACCGCCCTGGAGGAGCTGGTGGCGCAGGGGTTCGAGGCCGTCGCCGCCGACGACGTGGACACGGCCGTCGCCCTGAACGCCCGCTTCCACGCCAAGGTCGTGGCGCTGGCCGGCAACGCGGTGCTCGCCGAGCTCGCCGCCCAGGTCGACCGCCGGGTGCGCTGGTACTACACGCCGGTGGCCCGGCAGCGCGGCCGCCAGTCCTGGATCGAGCACCGCGCGCTCATCGAGGCGATCGCCGACCGCGACGAGCAGCGCGCGACCCGTCTGATGCGCGAGCACACGGAGCACACCCGCAGGTCGTACCACGGCCAGGCCAAGCCCTGACCCTGCGCGTCGAGCCCTGCCCCCGGGGCGATCTCTGATCCCACAGGCCGTGCCCTGACCCGAACGAGCCCGGCCCCGACCTCATGAAGACCGGTCCGGGGCCCCGCTCGGCGCCGCCAACTTTGTCCTGTCGGTGGAGAAAGTTGGCGGCAATCCATGCGCAACTTCTTCCCAGTTCCGGCAGTCGCTGCTACGTTCCTCTCTCAAGCAAGCGGCCAAGTGGCCGGAATCCCTTGCGCATAGGCCGAATTGAGGCGGGGAGGGGCACGTGAGACGTATGACGGCACGACCCGCCAACGCACACCAGGCCCGGCTGCTGAAGCTGCTGCGCGATGGGGGAGCCAGCTCCCGGGCACAGCTCGGCGACCGCGTCGAGCTGTCCCGGTCGAAGCTGGCCGTGGAGGTGGACCGGCTCCTGGAGACGGGACTGGTCGTCGCCGACGGACTCGCCGCCTCGCGCGGCGGCCGCCGCTCCCACAACGTCCGGCTCGCACCCGAACTGCGCTTCCTGGGCGTCGACATCGGCGCGACCTCGGTCGACGTCGCGGTCACCAACGCCGAACTGGAAGTGCTCGGACACCTCAACCAGCCGCTGGACGTACGCGAGGGGCCCGTCGCGGTCTTCGAGCAAGTCCTCGCCATGGCCGCGAAGTTGAAGGTGTCGGGGCTCGCGGAGGGCTACGACGGCGCCGGCATCGGCGTCCCCGGCCCCGTCCGCTTCCCCCAGGGCGTCCCCGTGGCACCCCCGATCATGCCGGGCTGGGACGGCTTCCCCGTGCGGGAGGCGCTCAGCCAGGAACTCGGCTGCCCGGTCATGGTCGACAACGACGTGAACCTCATGGCGATGGGGGAGCAGCACGCGGGCGTCGCCCGCTCCGTGGGCGACTTCCTCTGCGTCAAGATCGGCACCGGCATCGGCTGCGGCATCGTCGTCGGCGGCGAGGTCCACCGCGGAACGACCGGCAGCGCGGGCGACATCGGGCACATCCAGGCCGTGCCCGGCGGACACCCCTGCGTCTGCGGCAACCGGGGCTGCCTGGAGGCCCACTTCAGCGGCGCGGCCCTGGCCCGTGACGCGCTGGAGGCGGCCCAGCAGGGACTGTCGGCCGAGCTGGCGACCCGGCTGGAGACGAACGGAGCCCTCAGCGCCGTCGACGTGGCCGCCGCGGCCGCCGCGGGCGACGCCACCTCGCTCGGCCTGATCCGGGAGGGCGGCACCCGCACCGGCCAGGTCATCGCCGGACTGGTCTCCTTCTTCAACCCCGGCCTGGTGGTGATCGGCGGTGGGGTCACCGGCCTCGGCCACACACTGCTCGCCGCGATCCGCACCCAGGTCTACCGCCAGTCGCTGCCCCTGGCGACCGGCAACCTGCCCATCGTCCTGGGCGAGTTGGGGCCCGCCGCCGGAGTCATCGGCGCGGCCCGGCTCATCAGCGACCACCTGTTCTCGCCGGCCTGACCGGCGCGCACCACCCCGCACCACCGGCACGTCCCGCACCACCAGCACGCAGCACGGCACCACCGGCACGTCCCGCGCACCACCAGCACGTCCCGAGCACCGGCACGCACCACGTGCGACCGGCGCGCCCGCCCCGCGTATCCCAGCCCCGTACATCCCCGAGTACCCGCATACCACCCCCGTACCCCGACACCCCAGCACACGCCGCGTACCACGCACCGGCACCGGTACGCCCCGCGTACGTCAGCCCTGCCCTGAGACCGGCCGTATCCGCCGAGGGGAACCACCATGGCTCCAGAATCACCCCTGCTCAGCATGTCCGGCATCACCAAGTCGTTCCCCGGAGTCCGTGCCCTGGACGGAGTCGACCTGGAGGTCCTGGCCGGAGAGGTCCACTGCCTGCTCGGCCAGAACGGCGCCGGGAAGTCCACCCTCATCAAGGTCCTCGCCGGGGCCCACCAGCCCGACGACGGGAAGATCACCTGGCGGGGCGAGCCCATCACCCTGAAGTCCCCGATCGCCGCCATGAGCCTGGGCATCGCCACCATCTACCAGGAACTCGACCTGGTGGGACACCTGTCCGTGGCGGAGAACGTCTTCCTCGGCCACGAGCCCACCACCGCCGGCTTCGTCGTCCGCGGCCGCGAGGCCCGTTCCGCCGCAGCCGGCCTCCTCAAGCGGCTCGGCCACCCCGAGATCGACCCGGCCCGGCTCGTCGGCGACCTCTCCGCCGCCCAGCAGCAGGTCGTCTCCATGGCCCGGGCCCTCTCCCACGACGTCCGGCTCATCGTGATGGACGAACCGTCCGCCGCCCTCGACCCGGACGAGGTCGACAACCTCTTCCGCATCGTCGGCGACCTCACCGCCGACGGCGTCGCCGTCGTCTACATCTCCCACCGCCTGGAGGAGATCCGCCGTATCGGCGACCGGGTCACCGTCCTCAAGGACGGCCGCGCCGTCGCCGGCGGACTGCCCGCCGAATCCACTCCGACCCGCGAGATCGTCTCCCTGATGACGGGCCGCAACGTCGAGTACGTCTTCCCGCCGCGCCCGCCGGCCGACGCCGTGCACCCCGCGCCCGTCCTCACCGTCGAAGGACTCGCCCGCGACGGTGAGTTCGCTCCCCTCGACCTCGAACTGCGGCCCGGCGAGATCGTCGGCCTCGCCGGACTCGTCGGCTCCGGCCGCTCCGAGATCCTGGAGACCATCTACGGCGCCCGCAAACCCAGCGCGGGCCGCGTCCTCGTCGACGGCACACCCCTGCGCCCCGGCAGCGTGCGCTCCGCCGTCCGCGCCGGACTCGGGCTCGCCCCCGAGGAACGCAAGGCCCAGGCCCTGCTGATGCTGGAGTCCGTCACCCGCAACGTCAGCGTCTCCACGCTGTCGCGCTTCGCCCGCGTCGGCTGGCTCGACCGGCGCGCCGAACGGAACGCCGCCCGGCAGGCCACCCGCGAACTCTCTCTGCGCCCCGACAACCCCGACGCCCCGGTGCGCACCCTCTCCGGCGGCAACCAGCAGAAGGCGGTCCTCGCCCGCTGGCTGCTGCGCGGCTGCCGCGTCCTGCTCCTCGACGAACCCACCCGCGGCGTCGACGTCGGCGCACGCGCCGAGCTGTACGCGGTGGTGCGCCGCCTCGCCGACGAGGGCCTGGCCGTCCTCCTGGTCTCCAGCGAGGTGCCCGAGGTGCTCGGCCTCGCCGACCGCGTCCTGGTGCTCCGCGAGGGGCTCGTCGTCCACACGGCACCCGCCCGGGAACTGGACGAACACCGCGTACTCGACCTGGTCATGGAAGGAAGCCCCGTGTCCACGCAGTCCGTAACCGAGGAAGGGAGCGCGACGTCATGACGCACCCCACCGCCCGCATGGACGCCCCGGCCGGCGGCGCCGGCCCGCTGCGCCTCCTGTGGGCGCGCGCCGACGTGCGCACCCTGTCGCTGCTCGGCGTGCTCGCCGTCCTCGTCCTCATCGGCGGCATCACCAAACCCGACCAGTTCCTGGACACCCGCAACCTGCAACTGGTGCTCACGCAGGCGTCCATCATCGGCGTCGTCACCGTCGGGATGACCTTCGTCATCATGAGCGGCGGCATCGACCTGTCCGTCGGCGCGATCGTCGCCCTCTCCTCCGTGTGGGCCACCACGGTGGCCACCCAGGAGTACGGCTTCGTGGGCGTGCTGTTCACGGCCGTGCTCGTCGGCGTCGGCTGCGGACTCGTCAACGGCGTCCTCATCGCGTACGGCGGCATGGTCCCGTTCATCGCGACCCTCGCCATGCTCGCCTCCGCACGCGGACTCGCCCTGCAGATCACCGGCGGCAAGACCCAGATCGTCACCATCGACGGCATCCTGAGCCTCGGCGAACGCGACTCCTACGTCCTCGGCGTGCCGCCGCTGGTCCTCGTCTTCGCCGCCGTCACCGTCATCGGCTGGCTCGTGCTGAACCGCACCACGTTCGGGCGGCGCACCGTCGCCGTCGGCGGCAACGCGGAGGCGGCCCGCCTCGCGGGCATCGACGTCCGCCGCCAGCGCCTCTACCTCTACCTGCTGTCCGGTCTGTGCTGCGGCATCGCGGCCTTCCTGCTGATCGTCCTGGCCGGCTCCGGCCAGAACACCAACGGCAACCTGTACGAACTCGACGCCATCGCCGCCGCGATCATCGGCGGGACCCTGCTGAGCGGTGGCCGGGGCACCATCGTCGGCTCCGTCCTCGGCGTCCTGATCTTCACCACGATCACCAACATCTTCGCCCTGAACAATCTGCAGACCGACGTCCAGCAGATCGCCAAGGGCGCCATCATCGTCGCCGCCGTCCTCGTCCAGCGGCGCACCGCCTCCACCACGTAGCCCAGCCCAGCCCAGCCGAGCCGCCCGCTCCGTACGGCCCTCACCGGAAAGGCCATCGCCATGCCTCAGACACCGAGCCGCAGAGGTCTGCTCTTCGGCAGCGCCGCCGTCGGCGCCACCGCCTTCCTCGCCGCCTGCACCAGCAACGAGCCCAAGAACGAGAAGCCCGCGGCGAACGACCAGCCCGTCGCCGCCGACGACAAGCCCGGCAAGCCCGTCACCATCGGCTTCGCCGGCCCCCAGGCCGACCACGGCTGGCTCAACGCGATCAACGACAACGCCAAGAGCCGCGCCAAGAAGTACTCCGACGTCACCCTGGAGATCACCGAGGGCTCCAACGACACCGCCGCGCAGATCGGGCAGATCGAGACCCTCATCAACAAGAAGGTCGACGTCCTGGTGATCCTGCCCGCCGACGGCAAGGCACTCACCCAGGTCGGTCTGAAGGCGATGCGCGCGGGCATCCCCGTGATCAACCTCGACCGGGTCTTCAACTCCCCGCAGGCGTACCGCTGCTGGATCGGCGGCGACAACTACGGGATGGGCTTCAACGCCGGGCAGTACATCGGCGAGAGGCTCAAGGGCAAGCCGAACGCGAAGGTCGTCGAACTCGCCGGCCTCGACAACCTGGAGCTGACCAAGCAGCGCACCCAGGGCTTCGACGACGCGCTGAAGAACTACTCCAACATCACCAAGGTGGCCCGCCAGGCCGCCGAGTTCACCGTCGAGTCCGGCCAGTCGAAGATGGCCCAACTCCTCCAGGCGCAGAAGCAGATCGACGCGCTGTGGAACCACGACGACGACCAGGGCGTCGGCGCGCTGCGTGCCATCGAGCAGGCCGGGCGCGACGAGTTCTTCATGGTCGGCGGCGCCGGCGCGCTCTCCGCGTTCGAGCAGATCAAGCAGGACAAGGGCGTTCTGAAGGCCACCGTGCTGTACCCGCCCACGATGGCCGCGTCCGCGATCGACCTGGCCCGAGCACTGGGCCAGGGCAAGGGCGTGTCCGGCATGGCGGAGTTCGAGATCCCGGCGTCCATCACGTTGTACTCGGCCGTGGTCGACAAGACCAACGTGGACCAGTACATGCCCACCGGCTTCAAGTGATGGGCGCTGACAACCCCCCACATCGCAATCACGGCGTCGGGAACGCCGCTGCGAACGTTTACGAGAAGGAGTTATCGGTATGGGCCTGAAGGGACAGTCGGAGCAGGCCGAGAGCGAGCCCGCGGCCGGGAAGCCTCCGCTGCGTGTCGGCATGGTCGGCTACGCCTTCATGGGCGCCGCCCACTCCCAGGGATGGCGCACCGTGGGCCGCGTCTTCGACCTGCCGCACCGGCCCGTACTGGCCGTCGTCGCCGGACGTGACGGGGCGGCCGTGCGGGGCGCGGCCGCCCGGCTCGGCTGGGCCGACGCCGAGACCGACTGGCGCGCTCTGATCGCCCGCGACGACGTCGACATCGTCGACATCTGCACCCCGGGCGACAGTCACGCGGAGATCGCCGTGGCCGCCCTGGAGGCGGGCAAGCACGTGCTGTGCGAGAAGCCCCTCGCCAACTCGGTCGAGGAGGCGCGGGAGATGACCGAGGCGGCCGAGCGGGCGCGGGCCCGCGGCCAGGTCGCCATGGTCGGCTTCAACTACCGGCGGCTGCCCGCGACCGCCCTGGCCCGCCGCATGGTCGCCGAGGGCCGCCTCGGCACCCTGCGGCACGTACGGGTCAGTTACCTCCAGGACTGGCTCGTCGACCCGGAGTTCCCGCTGACCTGGCGCCTGCGCAAGGACTCGGCGGGCTCCGGGGCCCTCGGCGACCTGGGCGCCCACATCGTCGACCTCGCCCAGTACCTCGCGGGCGAGCCGATCACCGGGGTGTCCGCGGTCACCGAGACCTTCGTCCGGGAGCGCCCGCTGCCGGCCGGGGCGGCGGCCGGGCTCAGCGGCATCGGCGGCAGCGGCCGGGGGGAGGTCACCGTCGACGACGCGGCCCTGTTCACGGCCCGGTTCGGCTCGGGCGCGCTCGCCTCGTTCGAGGCGACCCGGTTCGCCTCCGGCCGCAAGAACGCGCTGCGCATCGAGCTCAACGGGGCCGACGGCTCGCTCGCGTTCGATCTGGAACGGCTCAACGAGCTCTCGTACCACGACCACACCGAACCCGGGGTCAGCGCCGGTTTCCGGCGGATCCTCGTCACCGAACCCGACCACCCCTACCTCGAGGCCTGGTGGCCGCCGGGCCACGGACTCGGCTACGAGCACAGCTTCGTCCACCAGGCCCGCGACCTGGTGCTCGCGATCGCCGCGGGCACCGCGCCCCAACCGTCCTTCGCCGACGGGCTCCAGGTCCAGCGCGTCCTGGCCGCCGTCGAGGAGAGCGCGGCGAAGAATTCCCTCTACACGCCCGTCCCGGTCTAGGGAGGCCCGGTCATGTCACGCTCGTTCACCCTGTTCACCGGTCAGTGGGCCGACCTCCCGCTGGAGGAGGTCTGCCGCCTGGCTCGCGACTTCGGCTACGACGGGCTCGAACTGGCCTGTTGGGGAGACCACTTCGAGGTCGACAAGGCGCTGGCCGACCCCGCCTACCTCGACGGGCGGCGCGCGCTGCTCGACAAGTACGGCCTCAAGTGCTGGGCGATCTCCAACCACTTGGTCGGCCAGGGGGTCTGCGACCACCCGATCGACGAGCGCCACCGGGGCATCCTGCCGGCCCGGATCTGGGGCGACGGGGAGCCCGAGGGCGTACGGCAGCGGGCCGCCGCCGAGCTCAAGGACACGGCACGGGCGGCGGCCGCGTTCGGCGTCGACACCGTCATCGGGTTCACCGGCTCCTCGATCTGGCATCTGGTCGCCATGTTCCCGCCGGTGCCGCCGGGCATGATCGAACGTGGCTACCAGGACTTCGCCGAGCGGTGGAACCCGATCCTCGACGTGTTCGACGCCGAGGGCGTCCGCTTCGCGCACGAGGTGCACCCCGGCGAGATCGCGTACGACTACTGGACCACCCGGCAGGCCCTGGAGGCGGTGGACAACCGGCCCGCGTTCGGGCTGAACTTCGACCCGAGCCACTTCGTCTGGCAGGACCTCGACCCGGTCGGCTTCCTGTACGACTTCCGGGACCGGATCTACCACGTGGACTGCAAGGAGGCCCGCAAGCGCCTCGACGGGCGCAACGGCCGCCTCGGCTCCCATCTGCCGTGGGGCGACCCCCGGCGTGGCTGGGACTTCGTCTCCGCCGGGCACGGTGACGTCCCGTGGGAGGACGTCTTCCGCATGCTGCGGTCCATCGACTACGCCGGTCCCGTCTCGGTGGAGTGGGAGGACGCCGGCATGGACCGGCTCCAGGGTGCCCCCGAGGCGCTGCGGAGGCTCAAGGAGTTCGACTTCGACCCGCCGAGCGCGTCGTTCGACGCGGCCTTCGGCAGCGAGTAGCTCCGCCGGTTCGGCGCGGACGCGGAGTGCCGTCCCGGGCGTTGCCCGCCGGCGGCCGCGGGTCTGTTGCGGCTGGTCGCGCAGTTCCCCGCGCCCCTTTGGGGCGCGGGGTGCCCACCTGGCGCTCCAGCCTGCCCGGAAACCGCTTTGTCCTGATGCTGGAAAAAGTTCAACTTCTCTGTTGTGTAAGGGCTATCCGACTCCGACAAAGCCAGCTACGGTCCCAGAGTTGTACAGGACACGTACATCTCCGGGGTGACGGCGAACCCCGGAACATCGCAACCGCCCCGTACGACCCCCACCCTCCCGGAGGGATCTTCGTGCACAGGAAACGTCCCAGATTCCACAAGGCACTAGCGCTTCTTACCGGTTCACTCCTCGCGGGCAGCTCGCTCGCGCTCGCCGCGCCGCCGGCGAGCGCCACCGACCCCGACACCGCCAAGCCGGCCGCCGCGGCCGCCGAGGACTTCCAGCAGGTCACCCTCGCCAAGGGCGTGGCCGAGGTCGGTGAACCGATGTCGCTGGCAGTCCTCCCGGACCGCAGCGTCCTGCACACCTCCCGCGACGGCACCCTGCGCCTGACCGACGCGCAGGGCAACACGTCCATCGCGGGCAAGCTGGCCGTTTACAGCCATGACGAGGAGGGGCTCCAGGGGATAGGCGTCGACCCCGACTTCGCCAAGAACCGCTTCGTCTACCTCTACTACGCGCCGCCGCTGAACACCCCGCCCGGCGACGCTCCCGAGAACGGCACGGCCGCCGACTTCGCGCCCTTCGACGGCGTCAACCGGCTCTCCCGCTTCGTCCTGAAGCAGGACGGCACTCTCGACCTGGCCAGCGAGAAGAACGTCCTCGAGGTCGCCGCGTCCCGCGGTATCTGCTGCCACGTCGGCGGTGACATCGACTTCGACAAGGACGGCAACCTCTACCTGTCGACCGGCGACGACTCCAACCCGTTCGCCTCCGACGGCTACACCCCCATTGACGAGCGGTCGAACCGCAACCCGGCGTTCGACGCCCAGCGCACTTCGGGCAACACCAACGACCTGCGGGGCAAGATCCTGCGGATCAAGGTCAAGCCGGACGGCTCCTACGACATCCCCGAGGGCAACCTCTTCGCCCCGGGCACCGCGAAGACCCGTCCCGAGATCTATGCGATGGGCTTCCGCAACCCGTTCCGGTTCAGCATCGACAAGCCCACCGGCAACATTTACATCGGCGAGTACGGCCCGGACGCCGGTTCCGCCAACCCCAACCGCGGCCCCTCCGGCATGGTCGAGTTCAACCGCGTGACGAAGCCCGGCAACTACGGCTGGCCCTACTGCGTCGGCAAGAACGAGGCGTACATCAAGTACGACTTCGCCACCAAGCAGTCCGGCGCGGCCTTCGACTGTGCGGCGCCGAAGAACACCTCGCCGAACAACACCGGCCTGGTCGACCTCCCGCCGGCCCAGCCGGCCTGGATCGACTACGACGGCGGCTCCGTCCCCGAGTTCGGCACCGGCTCCGAGTCCCCGATGGGCGGCCCGGTCTACCGCTACGACCCCGACCTGAAGTCCGCCGCCAAGTTCCCGGAGGCCTATGACGGGGACTTCTTCGCCGGTGAGTTCGGCCGCCGGTGGATCAAGCGGATCAAGCACGACAGCGATGGCACCGTCAAGTCCATCAACCCCTTCCCCTGGTCCGGGACCCAGGTGATGGACATGGCCTTCGGCCCGGACGGCGCCCTCTACGTCCTGGACTACGGCCTGGCCTGGTTCGGCGGTGACGCGAACTCCGCGCTCTACCGCATCGAGAACGTCACCAACGGACACGCGCCGACCGTGACCGCCAGTGCGGACAAGACCTCCGGCACGGCGCCCCTGAAGGCGTCCTTCTCCGCGACCGGCAAGGACGCCGACGGCGACGCGCTCACCTACAGCTGGGACTTCGGTGACGGCACCACCGGCACCGGCGAGTCGCCCCAGCACGTCTACCGCACGAACGGCACGTACACCGCCACCGTCACCGTGACGGACACGAGCGGCTACACGGCCACCGCCAACGTCCACGTGGTCGTCGGCAACACCGCGCCCACCGTCGAGTTCAAGACCCCGACCAACGGCGCGCTGTTCGAGTTCGGTGACACCATCCCGTTCAAGGTGAAGGTCACCGACCCCGAGGACGAAGTGATCGACTGCTCGAAGGTCACCGTCCGCTACATCCTCGGCCACGACAGCCACGGCCACCCGATCACCTCGGCCAACGGCTGTGAGGGCACCATCACCGTGCCGGCCGACGGTGAGCACGACCCCAACGCCAACATCTTCGGCGTCCTCGACGCCGAGTACACCGACAACGGCGGCGGCGGTCAGGCTGCGCTGACCACCCACGACCAGGTCCAGCTCCAGCCCCGGCACCGGCAGGCCGAGCACTTCAGCGACCAGAGCGGCATCCGCACGTACGACAAGACCCCGGCCCACGGCGGCAAGACCGTCGGTGACATCAACAACGGCGACTGGATCTCCTTCAAGCCCTACGACCTCAAGGGTGCCCAGACGCTCACCGCCCGGATCTCCTCCGGCGGCGCCGGAGGCTACCTCGAGGTCCGCAGCGGAGGACCGGACGGCCCCCTGCACGGCACCGGGATCGTCCCGGTGACCGGTGGCTGGGAGACCTTCCAGGACATCGACATCCCGCTCAGCAAGCTCCCGAACAAGACCACCGAGCTGTACCTGGTGTTCAAGGGCAGCGGCACCGGAGCGCTCTACGACCTCGACGACTTCGTGATCTCCGACAAGAAGCCCGAGAAGAACGCCAAGCGCGTCCTCGTCTTCTCCAAGACCGCCGGCTTCCGCCACGACTCCATCGGCACCGGTGTGCAGGCTCTGAAGGACCTCGGGAAGGACAGCAGCATCACCGTCGACTCCACCGAGGAGGCCAAGCAGTTCACCGCCGAGAACCTCGCCCGCTACGACGCCGTCGTGTTCCTCTCCACCACCGGCAACGTTCTCAACACCGACCAGAAGCAGGCGTTCGAGAAGTACGTCGCCGGAGGCGGCGGCTACATGGGTATCCACGCGGCCGCCGACACCGAGTACGACTGGCCGTTCTACGGCGGCCTGGTCGGCGCCTACTTCCACTCGCACCCGCAGATCCAGAAGGCCACCGTCCTGGTCCCCGAGCACGACCACCCGGCCACCAAGGGCCTCGACGACAAGTGGGAGCGCACCGACGAGTGGTACAACTACCGCTCCAACCCGCGTGACAGCGTCCGCGTCCTGGCCTCTCTGGACGAGACCTCCTACCAGGGCGGCAACATGAAGGGCGACCACCCGATCGCCTGGTGCCAGGCCTACCAGGGCGGACGCGCCTTCTACACCGGCCTCGGCCACACCAAGGAGTCCTACGCCGAGGACGGCTTCCGCAGTCACCTGCTCGGTGGAATGAAGTACGCCACCGGCCAGGAGAAGGCCGACTGCAAGCCGCGCACCGCCTGAACCAAGGAACAGCCGCCCGTCAAGGGCGCCTGAAACGGCGGCGGGCGGGAGACGCCGGACTCCCGCCCGCCGTCCCCAACCCAACCGGCCCGGCCCGCGCCCCCCGACCGGGGGCGGGTCGGGCCGGCCCACCCCCGAACCCGGCACCCCGCCCCCGGCCAGGCCGAAACCCGACCTGGCCGGAATGGCAGAGCCGGCACCGGGCCCCTGTTCCAAATCCGGTTCCGGTTCCGGATCCCGGTTCCGGCCCCGAGTCGGGTCCGGGCTCCGGGTCCGGTCCTGGATCCGGTCGTGGGCTTGGTTTCGGTTGAGGCTGAGACCTTGCCCGGCCGGGATTCCGACGCTGGTTCTGGATCCAGGTTCCGGCCCGGTGTTCCGGGTCCGGGGTCTGGGTTCAGGTCCTGGATCGGGTTCCGGGCTCGGTTTCGGCTCAGGTCGAGACCTTGCCCGGCCGGAAACCCGGTGCAGGGCTCCTACATCGGTCCCCGGCCCGAGACCGGTCCCGGACCTCGGTCCGGGTTCTGGTCCGGGTCCCGGTTGTGGGTCCCGGCCTTGGCTCCGGTCCCGGCCCAGGCCGAGGCCTTGCCCGACCGGGAATCCGGCTCCGGTCCCGGCATCGGCTCTGGTCCGGATCTCGGTTCCGGTCTCGTTCTCGGTTCCGGTCCCAACTCTGCTCCCGGCTCCGGATTCAGGCCGGTGCCTGGTGTCGGCGGCGCCCCGGAGGCCGCCCGGCGCCCCACCACCCCGTCCGGCTTCCGGTTCGCGTACGACAAGGAGGCTGCCCATGTCCGCCGAACCTTCCGCTTCCCCCTCCCGCACCGGTGTCTGGCTGATCGGCGCGAGAGGTTCCGTCGCCACCACCGCCGTCACCGGATGCGCCGCCGTCGCCGCCGGACTGCATCCCGCCGCCGGCCTCGTCACCGAGACAGAGCCCTTCGCCGCGAGCGGTCTGCCCGCTCTGTCCTCCCTCGTCTTCGGCGGGCACGACACCGTGGACTGCCCGCTGCCCAAACGCGCCGAGAGCCTCGCCGCCGGCGGTGTCCTGCCGCACGGGCTGCCCTCCGCCGTCCGCGCTGAACTGACCGCCGCCGACGGGGAGATCAGGCCCGGCGGCCCGCTGCCCGGAGACACCCGGAGCGAGGACGCCCTCATCGACGCCCTCGCCGGCGACATCCGTGACTTCACCCGCAGCCACAACCTCGCCCGCACCGTCGTCGTCAACGTCGCCTCCACCGAACCGGCCCCCGAGGGCACCGCCCTGCCCGCCAGTTCGCTGTACGCGGCAGCGGCCCTGCGCGCGGGCTGCCCGTACGTCAACTTCACCCCGTCGACCGGGCTGCACCACCCCGCGCTCGCCGCCGAGGCCGAGGCCGCCGCCCTGCCCTACGCGGGCCGCGACGGCAAGACCGGGCAGACCCTGCTCCGGTCCGTGCTCGGCCCGATGTTCGCGCAGCGGGCGCTGCACGTGCTCGCCTGGTCGGGAACGAACCTCCTCGGCGGCGGCGACGGCGCCGCACTCGCCGACCCGGCCGCCGCCGCGGCGAAGAACTCCGGCAAGGAACGGGTCCTCGCGGACACCCTGGGCACGGTCCCCCAGGGAGAGGTGCACATCGACGACGTGCCCGCGCTCGGCGACTGGAAGACCGCCTGGGATCACATCGCCTTCGGCGGCTTCCTCGGGTCCCGGATGACCCTCCAGACCACCTGGCAGGGCTGCGACTCGGCGCTCGCCGCGCCCCTGGTCCTCGACCTGGCTCGGTTGCTGGCCCGCGCCCACGAACGCGGACTGACCGGTCCGCGCCCCGAACTCGGCTTCTACTTCAAGGACCCCGACCCGGGCGCCCCCGCCGCGCTGGGGGAGCAGTACGCGGCGCTCCTGGACTTCGGCCGACGGCTGGGGGACCAGTGATGACCCGCCACGGTCTGGTGGCCATCGCCCTGGCGGTGACCGTCGCCGCCGTCGTCGGGGCGCGCGGATCCGCGTCCCGCGGTCGCCCGCGCCAGGAGGAGGACCACGGCCGCCCGTCACCACCGCCACAGGCGGAGCAGGAGCCGCGGTCGGGCGCGAGACCCACCGGTTCCGCGGATCCGACCGACCCGGCGGGGGAGAACCCCACACCCACGGCCGCCCCCGCCGCACCCACCGTCACGAGCCCGACCCCCGGACCCGCCTCCACCCCGCTCCCACTCCGCCGCCCCGCCCTCGGCACCCCCGCCGACTGGGTCGAACTGCTGCGGCTGCCCGCCCTGTTCACCGTCCCCGGCGATGCCCTCGCCGGGGCCGCGGTGGCCGGGCGGGCCCCCGGGACCCGTACCCTCCTCGCCATCGGCTCGTCCCTGTGCCTCTACCAGGCGGGCATGGCGCTCAACGACTGGGCGGACCGCGCCGAGGACGCCGTGGAGCGCCCGCACCGGCCGCTCCCGTCCGGGCGGATCGCCCCCGGCGCCGCGCTCGCCGCGGCCGGCGCGCTCACCGCCCTGGGCCTCGCGCTCGCCGCCCGCGCCGGCCGGCCCGCGTTCACCGTCGCCGTACCGCTCGCCGCCTCGGTCTGGGCGTACGACCTCGGCCTCAAGCGGAACTGGGCGGGTCCGCCGGTGATGGCGGCGGCCCGGAGCCTGGACCTGGTGCTCGGCGCCGCCGCGAGCGGCGGCCGGGTCCGCGACGCCGTACCGTCCGCCGCCGCCCTCGGCGCCCACACCCTGGCCGTCACCGCCGTCTCCCGTCGCGAGACCCAGGGCGGCTCCACCGCCGTCCCGCTCGCGGCCCTCGCGGTCACCTCCGGCGTCGCGTACGCACTGACCCCGCCCGCCGTGGCCCTCAGACTCCCGGCGGACCGAGGCGGAGCAGCCCCCCTCGGTCCGCCGGGCCTCACCCCCGCACCGGGCGGTGCGCTCCGTGCGGCCCTCGCGCTCGGCTACGCCGCCACCGTCGCCCGCCCCCTCGCCCACGCCGTCCTCAACTCCTCGCCCCCGCTCACCCAGAGGGCCGTCGGCGGCGGCATCCGCGCCATGATCCCGCTCCAGGCCGCGCTGTCCGCCCGCGCCGGCGCACCGGTCACCGCCCTGTGCACGGCCGCCCTGGCCCCCCTGGCCCGAAGGTTCGCGAGGAAGGTGAGCGTGACATGAGCCCCGACCCCGCCGCGGCCCCGCGCTTCGGCTACGGCACCAACGGCCTCGCGGACCTGCGCCTCGACGACGCCCTCGGCCTGCTCGCCGACCTCGGCTACGACGGCGTGGGACTGACCCTCGACCACATGCACCTCGACCCGCTCGCCCCCGACCTGGCCGCCCGCACCCGCCGGGTCGCTCACCGGCTGGACGCGCTGGGCCTGGGGGTGACGGTGGAGACGGGCGCCCGTTATGTGCTCGACCCGCGCCGCAAGCACGGCCCCTCCCTCCTGGACGCGGACCCGGCGGACCGCGCCCGGCGCGCCGACCTGCTGCTGCGGGCCGTACGGGTGGCCGCCGACCTCGGCGCCCACGCCGTGCACTGCTTCAGCGGCATCACCCCGCCCGGCACCGACCGGGACACGGCGTGGAAGCGGCTCGCCGAGTCCCTGGGCCCCGTCCTGGATACCGCCACCGCCGCCGGCGTGCCCCTCGCCGTGGAGCCCGAACCCGGTCACCTCCTCGCCACCCTCGCCGACTTCCACCACCTGCGCCGCACCCTCGGCGACCCGGAGAACCTGGGTCTCACCCTCGACATCGGCCACTGCCAGTGCCTCGAACCCCTCCCTCCGGCCGAGTGCGTCCGCGCCGCCGCGCCCTGGCTGCGGCACGTCCAGATCGAGGACATGCGCCGCGGCGTGCACGAACACCTCCCGTTCGGGGACGGCGAGATCGACTTCCCGCCCGTCCTCGCGGCCCTGGCCGCCACCGGTTACCAGGGTCTGACCGTCGTGGAACTGCCCAGGCACTCCCACGCCGGCCCGCACCACGCCGAGCTCTCCCTGCCCTTCCTCCGCCGAGCGGCCACCGCCGCCGCGTCCACGGGCGAGCCCCCGGCCCCCGCGGCCACCGGGCTTCCCGCCCCCGCGCGTCCAGCCTCCGAGCATCCGGTCACCCCGGAAGGGAGCACCCGATGACCCACCCGCACGGCACCGGCACCGAGGGCACCCCCGCGGCCGGCACCGCCCCCGCACCGACCCCGACGGACGAACTGCGCGCCCGTACGGACAGCGGCCTCGCACCGGCCGCACGGGCCTGGCTCGACCAGGCGCTCGACGAGGCCGCCGCCCACCCCGGCACCCATGGGCCGATCTCCGTGTGGGAACTGCGCCTGGCCGAGGCGGGCCGCCGCTGCGGCCCCGCCCACGCCGACGCCGCCCGCGTCCTCATCCTGCACGCGGCCCGCGCGGGCCTCGGCGCCCTCACCCGGGTCTACCGCCAGGGCACCGCCGACGAACGCCGCGCCGTCCTGCACGCCCTGCCCCACCTCGTGGCCGGCCCCGACGCCCTCCCGCTCGTCGAGGACGCGCTGCGCACCAACGACACCCGGCTGATCGCCGCCGCCGTGGGCCCGTACGCCGCCGGGCACCTGGCCCCCCACGCATGGCGGCACGCCGTGCTGAAGTGCCTGTTCACGGGCGTGCCCGTGGACAGCGTCGCGGACCTGGGCCGCCGCGCCCGCGGCGACGCCGAACTCGCCCGCATGCTCGGCGACTACGCCGCCGAACGCACCGCCGCGGGCCGCCAGGTCCCCGAGGACCTGCACCGCGTCCTGGCCCTGACTGAGCCCGACACCGCGCCGCACGGCTCGGTCGACCCCGACGGCAAGGAGTCCTGATGCGCATCTTCGATCCCCACATCCACATGACGTCCAGGACCACCGACGACTACGAGGCCATGTACGCCGCCGGTGTCCGCGCCCTCGTGGAACCGGCCTTCTGGCTCGGCCAGCCCCGCACCTCGGCCGCCTCCTTCCTCGACTACTTCGACTCCCTGATCGGCTGGGAACCCTTCCGCGCCGCCCAGTACGGCATCGCCCACCACTGCACCATCGCCCTGAACCCCAAGGAGGCCAACGACCCGCGTTGCCTGCCCGTCCTCGACGAACTGCCCCGCTACCTCGTCAAGGACCAGGTCGTCGCCGTGGGCGAGATCGGCTACGACTCGATGACCCCCGAAGAGGACACCGCCCTCTCCACCCAGTTGCAGCTCGCCGCCGACCACGGGCTGCCCGCCCTCGTCCACACCCCGCACCGCGACAAGCTCGCCGGGCTGCGCCGCACCCTCGACGTCGTACGGGAGTCGGCGCTGGCCATGGACCGCGTCCTGGTCGACCACCTCAACGAGACCACCGTCAAGGAGGCCAAGGACAGCGGCTGCTGGCTCGGCTTCTCCGTCTACCCCGACACCAAGATGGACGAGGAGCGGATGGTCGCGATCCTGCGCGCCCACGGCCCCGAACGGGTCCTGGTCAACTCCGCCGCCGACTGGGGCAGAAGCGACCCCCTCAAGACCCGCAAGGTGGGCGACCTCATGCTCGCCGAGGGCTTCACCGAGGACGAGGTGGACCGCGTGCTGTGGCGCAATCCGGTCGAGTTCTACGGTCTCAGCGGCCGGCTGAGCCTCGACGTCGCCGCGACCGGCGCCACCCACGAGGGCAACAGCATCCTGCGCGGCGGGGAGTGATCGATGCGCTTCCGGCACCCCGACGGCTCCACCGTCCACCTCGCCTACTGCACCAACGTCCACCCCGCCGAGACCCTCGACGGCGTCGTGGCCCAACTGCGCGACCACTGCGAGCCCGTCCGCCGCCGACTGGGCCGCGACCGCCTCGGCATCGGCCTGTGGCTCGCCCGGGACGCCGCCCGCACCCTCGACACCGACCCGTCCGCACTGCGCGCCCTGCGCGCCGAACTCGACCGGCACGGCCTCGAGGTGGTCACCCTCAACGGCTTCCCCTACCAGGGCTTCGGCGCCGAAGAGGTCAAGTACCGCGTCTACAAGCCGGACTGGGCCGACGCCGAACGCCTCGACCACACCACCGCGCTCGCCCGCATCCTCGCCGGCCTCCTCCCCGACGACGTCGGCGAGGGCAGCGTCTCCACCCTGCCGCTGGCCTGGCGCACCGCGTACGACGACACCCGCGCCGAACGGGCCCGTACCGCCCTGCGCATCCTCGCCGAACGCCTCGACGCGCTGGAGGAGTTGACGGGCCGCTCCATCCGGGTCGGCCTGGAACCCGAACCCGGCTGCGTCATCGAGACCACGCACGACGCCATCGCCCCGCTGACCGCGATCGCCCACGACCGTATCGGCATCTGCGTGGACACGTGCCACCTCGCCACCTCCTTCGAGGACCCGCACACCGCCCTGGACGCCCTCACCGCGGCCGGCGTCCCCATCGTCAAGTCCCAGCTGTCGGCCGCCCTGCACGCCGAGCACCCCCACTTGCCCGACGTCCGCGAGGCCCTCGCCGCCTTCGACGAACCCCGCTTCCTGCACCAGACCCGTACCGTCACCGCCGCCGGGCTGCGCGGCACCGACGACCTCGGGGAAGCACTCGGCGGAGACGTCCTGCCCGACGCCGCGCCCTGGCGCGCCCACTTCCACGTCCCCCTGCACGCGGCCCCCGCCGAGCCCCTCACCTCGACCCTCCCGGTCCTCAAGACCGCCCTGACCCGGCTCGTCGGCGGCCCGCGGCCGCTCACCCGCCACCTGGAGGTCGAGACCTACACCTGGCAGGCGCTCCCGTCCGAGCTGCGCCCCCGCGACCGCGGCCGGCTCGCCGACGGCATCGCCGCCGAACTCGCCCTCACCCGTGACCTGCTGACCGACCTCGGCCTGAAGGAACTGCCATGACCCGGCCCGAGGGACCGACACCCCTGCTCGTGCTGGACGTCGTCGGTCTCACCCCGCGCATCCTCGACCACATGCCCCACCTCAAGGCCCTCGGCCAGTCGGGCTCCCGCGCCGCGCTCGGCACCGTACTGCCCGCCGTCACCTGCGCCGCCCAGTCCACCTTCCTGACCGGCACCATGCCCTCCGAGCACGGAATCGTCGGCAACGGCTGGTACTTCCGCGAACTCGGCGACGTCCTGCTGTGGCGGCAGCACAACGGCCTCGTCTCCGGCGACAAGCTGTGGGACGCCGCCCGCCGCGCCCACCCCGGCTACACGGTCGCCAACATCTGCTGGTGGTACGCCATGGGCGCCGACACCGACATCACCGTCACCCCACGGCCCGTCTACTACGCCGACGGCCGCAAGGAACCCGACTGCTACACCCGCCCCCCGGCCCTGCACGACGAACTCACCGAGAAACTCGGCACGTTTCCCCTGTTCCACTTCTGGGGTCCCGGCGCCGACCTTGTCTCCAGCCAGTGGATCATCGACGCCACGCGCCACATCCTGCGCACCCGCCACCCCGACCTGACGCTCTGCTACCTGCCCCACCTCGACTACGACCTGCAACGCTACGGCCCCGACGACCCGCGCTCCCTGCAAGCGGCAGCCGACCTCGACGCCGCCATGGCCCCGCTCCTGGACGACGCCCGCGCAGAGGGCCGTACCGTCGTCGTGCTGTCCGAGTACGGCATCACCCGCGCCGACCGGCCTGTCGACATCAACCGCGCCCTGCGCCGGGCCGGCCTGCTCGAAGTGCACACCCAGGACGGCATGGAGTACCTCGACCCGATGGCCTCGCGCGCCTTCGCCGTCGCCGACCACCAGATCGCCCACGTCTACGTGCGCCGCCCCGAGGACATGGACGCGACCAGGGCCGCCCTCGACGGACTGCCCGGCATCGAGAAACTCCTCGACGACGAGGGCAAGAAGGCCCACCACCTCGACCACCCGCGCTCCGGGGAACTCGTCGCCGTCGCCGAGCCGGACGCCTGGTTCACGTACTACTACTGGCTCGACGACGCGCGCGCGCCCGACTTCGCTCAGCTGGTCGAGATCCACCGCAAACCCGGTTACGACCCGGTCGAGCTCTTCATGGACCCGCATGACCCCTATGTGAAGGTCAAGGCGGCGACCGCGGTGGCCCGCAAGAAACTCGGGCTGCGCTACCGCATGGCGGTCGTGCCCCTCGACGCCTCACCCATCCGCGGCAGCCACGGCCGCCTGCCCGCGAGCGACGACGACGGTCCGCTCCTCCTGTGCTCCACCCCCCGCGCCGTCGGCGACCGCATCGCGGCCACCGACGTGAAGTCACTCCTGCTCCACCTCGCCGGTCTCGGCCAAGCAGACAACAAGTCCGAAGAGAGGCACCCGTGAACGACATCCACGCAACCGACCACGGCACCGACGAACTGCTGCGCCGCAGCCTCGGCATCGGCCGCCGCAGCTTCCTCAGCACCTGCACCGCCGTCGCGGCCGGGGCGATCGCCGCTCCCGTGTTCGGCGCGGCCCCCGTGCACGCGGCGACCCCCGCCGAGTCGAACGGCAAGGCCAAGGGACACCTGCTCGTCCCCGAGGACAGGCGCGGCATCATCCTCTACACGGTGCGCGACGCCACCGGCCGCGACCCGTTCTCCACCAGCCTGCCCTCCGGCTTCCGCGCCGTGTTCGAGCAACTGGCCCGCTACGGCTACCGGCAGGTCGAGTTCGCGGGCTACGGCCAGCACCGCAACGCCCCCGGCGGCGCCAGCCTGGAGAGCGTCGAGGGCGCCCGGCTGCTGCGCGGCTGGCTGGACGAGTTCGGGCTGCGGGCGCAGGGCAACCACGGCTTCATCCCGGGCTCCTGGCCGCTGACCACCGGGGACCTGGACACCTTCAAGAAGCACCTGGAGATCGCCAACATCCTCGGCATGCAGCACATGGGCACCGGCGGTGACCCCACCGGCAGCTCCTACAAGGCCGACTGGGACGTCGCCGCCGAGAAGTGGCACGCCCTCGGCGAGATCGCCCGCAGCGCCGGGATCAAGCTCTACACCCACAACCACGACACGGCCTACGGCTTCCTGCTCGACGGCGGCCCGCTCGACGCCCAGGGCCGGCCGACCCGCAGCTCCGGCATCCGCAAGCTGGAGTACTTCCTGTCCATCACCGACCCCAAGCTGATCTGGCTGGAGATGGACATCTACTGGGCCCACGTGGCCCAGTACAAGTTCCGCACCTACACCGACCACGACGGTGCCGTCCGGCAGAACATCTTCGACCCGGCGGCCCTGGTCGCCGCCAACAACAAGCGCTACCCGCTGTTCCATGCCAAGGACGGCGTCATCAACACGACCAACGGACAGGGCTACGACATGGTCCCGTTCGGCACCGGCGTCATCGACTACACGACCTTCTTCTCCCGGGTCGGCCACCCCAATTACCACAACCCGATGGTCGAGCAGGACAACGCCCCGAGCTCCTCCAACCCGGGCCAGTCGATGGAATACGCGCGGATCGGTTACGAGAACATGGCCGCGCTGCGCCGCAAGTAACGCACACCCGCGGAGGGCCTCCCCGGAAATCCTTGGGGAGGCCCTCCGCGCGCGGTTCACGCGGTCACGCCATGTCCTCGCCCAGGGGCCGGGGGTTGGCGGCGATGCCGCGCCGGGACTGCGGCCTGCCCGGAGCCTTCAGGAACAGCGCCAGTACCGCCGAGGCCAGCCCGATCGAACCCGCCAGGACGAACGCGCCCTGGTAGTCCCAGGCCGCGACGACGACCGCGCCGAGACCCGAACCGACGAGCCCGGAGATCAGCTTCGAGCTGTAGACGATGCCGTAGTTGGCGGCGTTGTGGTTCTCCCCGAAGTAGTCGGCCGTCATGGCCGCGAACAGCGGGAAGATCGCTCCGCCGCCGAACCCGGACACCATGGAGCAGAACAGGAAGAACGGCATGCTGCCCATCTGCCCGGACACCAGCACACCGAACTGCGCCGTGCCGAGCACCAGACACACGATGATCAGGGTGTTGCGCCGCCCGCACTGGTCGGAGATCCAGCCGATGACGCCGCGCCCGGTGCCGTTGACGATCGCCTTCAGGGACATCGCGGTCGCCACGATCCCGCCCGCGAACCCCATGTCCTTGCCGAACGGCACCTGGAAGGCGATGCCGAAGATGTTGATGCCGGCCGTGCACAGCAGGCAGAACCACATCAGCCACATGACGGGCGTACGGGCGGCCTCGCCCGGGGTGTACTGCTTGACCGCCGGCGGGTTCTTCGCCAGCGCCCTGCGGATCTTCGGGTCGTCGGTCAGCTTCAGCGGGTCGACGTGAGCGGGCCACCAGTTCTTCGGCGGGTCCCGGAAGAACCAGCCGGCCGTCGCCACCATGAGACACAGTCCGACACCGACGCAGGCGAGCACCGTCCGGTAGTTGCTCAGGTCCATGAACGAGGTGAACAGGAACACGAACGGAACGGAGCCGTAGGCGAATCCGCCGTTGACGAAGCCCGTCTTGCCGCCCTTGCGCTCCGGATACCACTTGCCGACCATGTTCACGCAGGTCGCGTACACGAGACCGGCGCCGATGCCGCTGCACATGCCGAAGCCGAAGTACGCCACGATCACGTGCGGCGCGTAGGCCAGCGACAGATAGCCCAGCAGGGTGCCGACAGCGCCGAGCAGCATGGCCGAACGGGCGGGCAGCCTGCCGCTCTCCCGCAGCTGTCCGGCCGGGAAGGCCACGGCCGCCTGGAAGAACACCCAGACGCCCATCAGCCAGAAGATGTGCCCACTGCTCCACAGGTGGGCCTTGTGGAGGGTCTCCTCCGCCGATGTGAACGCGTATTCGGCGGAGCTGATGCCCATCATGCCCACCCAGGGGAGGATGACCATCCACCTGCGGCGACGCCCCATGATGTCGATGTCGGTCTCACCGATGCGGTAGACCCGCCCCCGGGAGTCGGTCACTTCGCGATACGAGCCGTGCGCCGAGCGGGCGTCGCGCGGCGTACTTCTGGTCGATAGGGGATCCGCGGTCATGTCTGGCCATCTCCTCGCCGTGTCGGTGGGGATCGGGGACGATGCGCCGGGCGTTCGATCGGCCCGGAGTCTTGCGGAACAGCGCCGTTGCGGCGCGGGGCGGGTCCGGTGCAGCCTGTGCGGTCGCGCGTACGGTCCGGGGACGGCCCGCGCTCACAGCCGGCCGCTCCCGGACTCGATCTACTCGCCGACCAGTCATTGCATACAGTCGACGAATACTGTATGAAGTTTGTTATCCCGCATCCCGCCAAAGGTGTCCAGGGGTTGCGCAGTACTTTTCAGCCAGGAGCCGTCCCGCACGGGAGCCGGAATGGACCTCTACGAACACCAGGCAAGGCAACTCTTCGAGGAGTACGGCATCTTGGTGCCACGGGCCGAGGTCACCGACTCCTCCAAGAAGGCCCGCGAGATCGCCCGCAGGCTCGGCGGCCGGGTCGTCGTCAAGGCCCAGGTGAAGACGGGCGGGCGGGGTAGGGCGGGCGGAGTCAAACTCGCCGCAGACCCCGCGGCCACCGAGCTGACGGCTCGTCATATCCTCGGCAGGGACATCAAGGGCCACCGGGTCCGCAAGGTAATGGTGGCCGAACCGGTCGACGCCGCCGAGGAGTTCTCCGTCTCCTACGTCCTCGACCGCGCGACGGGCGGCTTCCTCGCCGTCGCCTCGGCTCGGGGCGGCACGGAGGTCGAGGCGGCGGCCGTGCGCCGTCCCGGGCGGGTAGCGCGCGTCCCCGTCGACCCGGCCGAGGGTGTCACCTCGTCGAAGGCGGCCGGGATCGCCGCGGCGGCGGGCCTGCCTGCGCAGTCCGTGGACACCCTGGTCCGGCTCTGGCAGGTCCTGGTCCGCGAGGACGCCCTGCTGGTGGAGGTCGATCCGCTGGTGCGGACGAGGCAGGGCCGGATCGTCGCACTCGACGGCAGGATCACCCTCGACGGCAACGCCCGGTTCCGTCAGGCCCGCTGGGGGGTCGAGCACACCGAGCACGACGACCCGCTGGAGGCGGCGGCCGCGGCCCGCGGCCTCACCTACGTCAGGCTGGACGGCGAGGTCGGCGTCATCGGCAACGGCGCCGGCCTGGTCATGTCCACACTGGACATGGTCGCCGGCCGCGGCGCCCGCCCCGCCAACTTCCTGGACATCGGCGGCGGAGCCTCCGCGCGGCTCATGGCCGACGGGCTGTCCGTCATCCTCTCCGATCCGTCCGTGCGGTCGGTCCTCGTCAACGTCTTCGGCGGGATCACCGCCTGCGACACCGTCGCCGAGGGGATCATTCAGGCCCTGGACACCGTCCGGCTCACCCGACCGCTGGTCGTACGCCTCGACGGCACGAACGCGGCCCGCGGCCGCGCGATCCTCGACGAGCGCGCCCACCCCCTGCTCGAACAGGCCGCCACCATGGAGACGGCCGCGAGCCGCGCCGCGGAACTCGCCCGAGGGGGATGAGTCCGTCGCGCTCCGATCACGATCCGTGTCCACCGCCCCGGAGGCCCTCCCGGGGCGGATACGCAGGTGAAACGCACCCCGAAACCTTGGTATTGTTGTCCATGTCGCCGCGGGGAACACCCCCGGTCAGGCGGCAGACGCCTGGTCCGGGTGGCGGAATGGCAGACGCGCTAGCTTGAGGTGCTAGTGCCCTTTATCGGGCGTGGGGGTTCAAGTCCCCCCTCGGACACGACTAACGACTATTGACGATACGGTGACGAGGACCTCGACCTTACGGTCGCGGTCTTTGTGTCGTATTCGTAACTGATTGTGATGCCCAGGGCTTCATAGAGTAGGCCTTTTTGTCGGCGTCTGCCGTATGGATACGCTGTGCAATATCTCCAAGGCTTTCAGTCATCTTTCGGATCTGTTGCGCGTCGAGTGCGGACTCTGCGCCTGCCGAAAACCTCATCCGACCACCCATGAGGGCCGGGCCCCCTCCCCTGCACAGCCCGGTGGATTCTGGTTCCGGGTCCCGTACGTGCTCGGAGAGGAGGCCCTCAATGTCGGTCTACGTCGGCATCGACGTGCACCGCAAGCGCTCGCAGATCGCGGTCGTTGATCACGACGGTGCGGTGCAGGTGAATCGGAACGTGCCCAACGGGGTCGAGACGGTGCTCTCGGTGATCGGGGATCTTCCGATCGGAGCCCCGGTCGCCTTCGAGGCCGCCTACGGCTGGGGCTGGCTGGTGGAACTGCTGGAGGACTACGGCTTCGAGCCGCACCTGGTGCACCCGCTGCGGTGCAAGGCCATCGCCTCCGCGCGGCTGAAGAACGACAAGGTCGACGCGGCGACCCTCGCCCAGCTGCTCCGTGCGGATCTGCTGCCGGAGGCGTGGATCGCCCCGCTTCAGGTGCGCCAGCAACGGGCTCTGCTGCGCCACCGCTGCCAGCTGGTGCGTCTGCGCACGCTGCTGCGCAACCGTGTCCATGCCGTCCTGGCGGACTACAGCTGCGAGCGTTCCGGCAGCTACTTCACCGCTCCGGGACGCCTCCGGCTCGACGGCCCGGCCCGAACCACAACGCCCAACGCCGCGGCGCAGGCCTACGACCGGGTTCTGGACTGGTTCGGCAGGTTCGTCGACCGTGGCGGTCAGGGCGGCTGAACCTGGGTGTAGGCCTGGCCAGCCAGGCTCAGGCGAACCTGAGCCTGGCTGGCCAGGCCACGTGCGGCTGGACGCCGCCGGACCCTGCCTAGGGCAGCGTCCGCACGACGGCCAGCGTCACATCGCCGTCCTGGTAGGACACCCTGAACATGTGGTGGCCCGCGTTCAGGACCCGCCGTTCCGGCAGGGAACGGAAGTTGCCCTTGATCGAGTCGCCGCTCATGATCGTCAATACCGTGCCCGGAGTGAGGGTCGCGCGAATGTCCAGGTCGAGTTCGCCGTCCAGCACCAAGTCACCCTCGGCCCGCACGCTCGTGTAGTCGTGGTCGCCGGAGATGGTGATGGCGACGCGACCCGCTCGGCTGACGGTCACGTCGCCGCCGACGTTCAGGACGTTGCCGGGCGGAACATCGACGAGGGTGACGGACAACGCGGACGCCGCTTCCCCGGACGACAGACCGGGCTGCAGCACGCCGCTGTCGACGTCGATGCTGCCTGCCACGAAACCGTTGCCGCCGAGCGTGCCGCCCTTGACGTGGATCGAGCTTGCGTGCGAGCCGGTGATCGAAAGCTTACCGCCTTCAACCGTCGTGCCGCCCTCGTAGGTGTTGTTCCCCGTCATGAACAGCGTCCCGGAGCCCTGCTTGACCAGAGAAGCCGTGTAGAGGCCGTTGTCGATCTTGTGCTGAATGTGGGCCGCGCGCGCATCCATCCATTCCTTGCGCCACTTGACGGCGTCCGCATAGGTGATCTTGTCGTACACCTCGGGATGGCCGTCAGTAATAGCTTGGATGTAAGGATCAGCCAAAATGCCCTGAAGCATGAAGGCGTGTTCGTTAAGCGCGCCGTCCGGATTCAGCACGTTGGGGCCGAATTCACCGGCGTAGGCAATGCCTTGCTGCTTGTAGCCGGCCAGCCACTGCAGATCTTCCTTTTCCCTTTCCTTGATCGCGATCTGGCTGATGTCGTTCGACCAGACGTCAAGGGGCGCTTTATCCATGTTGTAGGTCATCGGGCTCAGGAACTGGCCGGGGCCGTACATGCCCTTGGCCAGATCGGGAATCCCCCAGCCCCAGCGATCGTCCGGAAGACCATCGGGAGCGGTCCAGGCGATGGATGCCCCGGAGGGGGAGGTTTGCCCGGTGCCGAGGAATCTCACGCCGTCCGACATCTTGTTGTTCGCCGTGGTAAACATCACCTGACGCACCTGCCTGGCGTCCATGTTCGGATAGCGGGAGAGCAGAACCCCCATCACTGCTGTCGCAACGGGCGTTGCCGGTGACGTGCCGCTTGAGTTTGAATAGCTAATATCACCAGCGCTGCTCGTGGTACGAACGTTGTTTGACGGGGTGGACACGACCCACCACTTTGCGAGCCCCGCCTCGTTATACCCGTACTGCTTTGTGTATTCGGGATTGGCCGCAGTGGGCGGTTGCACCCCGCCGACGGCTACCCACTGATTTTCCGCCCAAGGATTGAAGAAGGGATACGCCGGGCGATAATACGGGTTGCTCCAGTCGTTGTTGCCGGCCGACCTTACGTCGACGGCACCGCTGTCCTTGATGGCGTCCCAGATGGCGTCCATAAAGGAAAGCCCGGGGTGCTTCGGATTGTATTGTTCGCCGCCTACCGAATAGAATTTCTTGAAGATGAAAAACTGGTACTCCAGATCCTTCAGGGACTCGTTGGGAATCGCAGCCGCGTTTGCCGTGGCGCTGGCGCTGTCTTTGCCGCGCACTTGATAAGCGTTGGCGAGGTTGCCGTTGACTCCAAGATCGTTCCCGAGACCATCGAAGCGGGTTCTGTCAAGAGTGTAGACATATTGGCCCCAACTTTCGTTGATGACCTCGGCACCTGCGTCGACCAGGGCCTTATGGCCTGTATGAAAGTACACGTAATCATGGAAGGGACCGTGGGACATGCTATCGGAGCCGCCGGTCTTGGCAGCATGTATGTTCGATCCAAAGGCGATGCCGTGCTGTTCTATACCATCGCGCTTGCCGGAGATAACCCCAAGCATACCGGTCCCGTGCGAGTAGTCACTTGTTCTCGCCTGATCACCGGCCACAGTGAACGGATCGCCCGCAGTGAACGGGTTCGACGGGGTTGCCGAGGTGCGATAAGAGAAGCCGGACGTGGCGTAGACACCCTCCGCACTCACCGAACTGATCAGCTCGGTCTGAAATGCTTCGTGTGTAGCCCTGTAGCCCGAATCCATTATGCCCAGCGTGACGCCCTGCCCGAAGTACCCTAGGGCGTAGGCGGTGGACGCGTTTACCGCGACGAGCTGCCATGGGGAATCGACCGCTGTGCCAGGAGTAGAAGGATTATGGCCGGTAAAGTAACCATATTCCGGCGTTTCCCAACTGGCTTTAGCGGCCTCTAGTTCCCCCGGACTCGTGGCGACAAAGCCGGGGTCTCCCGGGTACGAATACTGGCCGGGGTCTCTCGGGTACGCCGACCCGCCGCCCTTATGGCCAGGGGTCGATGTCGGACCGGACTTGGACGATGCCGAGGCGAATCCGGCCGGAAACAACGCGATGCCTACTCCGGCAGCAAGGGTGCCTCCCAGCGGCCGCAGGAACTGCCGCCGACTTACGGACCTCTTGCTCATCTCCGACTCCTTCCGATGGGTCGATATCTCTAACGGACCGGGGCGGCCTGTTGCGTCCCAGCCCCATGATCTACACGCGCTGGTCGAGACAAAATGATGTGCCGCCGGCGCCGAGGATGACTTCGACGCCGGGAACGCTCCATGCCAGTGGCTCGACCAAGGCAGACGGCGCAAGCCGGTAACCAGCAACGGCCATTGCGAACAGACGCGGTGCGCGCACCTTTGCGGCGGCAGCCGCGATCAGAAGGAAGCCCTGCCACGTCAGAACGGCGAACTGGAACTCTCCCACGAGTGGGCCTCTCCATATGGTCATCAAATTAGACTGCGACAGAAGTCCCTCGTCAAGGGGGCAACATCTGTCCACCAGAAGCGGTTTGAGCGGCCGTCAACATCGATGCACATAACTGTCATGGACCGGGCCATGGGCTCCTCGCGGGCCGGATGAGTGACGGTCCTGGTCGAAACTCGGTCGGTGTTGAGCTGGGGTTTCATGTGGTGGCTTGGTTGGTGCTCGTTGGGGAGTCCTCCGAGACGTCTGCGGCGATGTATGCGGTCGGTTGGGGTGGGGAGTGGGACGTTGCGGTCGTCGGTCGGAGCTCGCAGACCGATCCCATGGTCTTGGTGGCTTCGGCCGGTGTTGTAGTGCTCGATAGAGGTCTGCAGCACGTGGCCGCGAAGCAGCTTGGGTATGACCCGACTTGGGCCGTGATCGTGGATCTCGGAGGATGCGGGTAGCGTTGACCTGCGGTTCTGTGCGTAATCTGCGCACTAAATCCGGGGCTCGTAGGGTGAGTCGGTGTCTCCGTACCTGCGCATAGTGAAGACCGCCTCGGGCGCGCGGGCGGTGCAGATCGTGCACTCGTCGCGGCGCGGCTCGCGCGATATCGAGCACATCGGTTCGGCGCACGACGACGCTGAACTGGGGGTGCTCAAAGAAGTCGCCCGGCAGCGCCTGGCTGCCGGGCAGGGTGAGCTGGACCTCGATCTGGTGCCAGCCGGCGACGCCGGTGGCGGGCCGCTGCCGATCATGTCGTCGAGGACGAATCACTGTGGGACGCCTTGACGGATGCCTACGACGTACTGGGCCTGCGCGACGCCGCACGCGGAGATGACGTGTTCCGGCAGTTGGTGCTCGCACGGATCATCGAGCCGACCAGCAAGCTGGATTCGTTGCGGGTGCTGGAAGAAGCCGGCATCAACCCACCGGCCTACTGCACCCTGAAGCGGCGGCTGCCGGTCTTCGCCAAGGACGCGGATGGCGTCCCGCCAGGTGCAACACCATTGCGTTTGCCGGCCGTGCGCCCTGTCAAGAGGGCGGGGCCTCTGGTAGTTCCCATGGTGTCGAGCCAGGGACGAGCAACCGGAGGTCCCGTTGTCGTGGAAGTCTGTCAGCGTCCAGTCCCGTGCGGTAGTCCCGGACGTGTACGCGCCCGGTCATCTTGGTGAGTTGACGCAGATCATCGACCCTGAGCTGGTTGATGCGGTCGTGGAGGGCACCGGCGCACGGGAACGCAGAAGGCACCTGCTGCCGACGCGCGTTGTGGTGTATTTCGTCCTTGCCCTCGCCTTCTTCGAGCGTTCGTCCGACCTGGCGGTGTGGGAGAAGCTCACGGCAGGGCTCGGCCCGCTCGCCGTGGACCTGGGGTGTGGACGGCGCGGCGGCCTCGGGGATCGGGCGGCCATCTGTCCCGTGCGCGTCGGCTCCGCCGCTGCGCACGGCTGTCTGTGGACGGCCGTTGAGGGCGGCCACGGCCCGGTCGAGTCGCGCGATCGCGGCCCGGCCTGCCGATGAGTGCGTGTCGTGAACGGCCCGGCCGCACACCAGGGTCAGCTCGACACGGGTGTCGCTGATGTCGGCGCGTCCCGGGTGGAGCGCTGCAGGGGCCTACATCCAATGGTGACATCACGACAGCGGGTTAGGGTTCGACCGAGGGAAATCCGCTTGGTCCATGCGAGCGGCGCCAGGGCCGGACATGGTGTTCGCCCGAGGAGGAGCTGGATGCTGCAGGCACTGGGATTGAGGCCGGCCGAAGAGGTCATCTACATGGCGCTGCTGGCCCGACCGGCAGCCTCGCAGGAACTCGCCCGGCAGACCGGACTCGAGGAGGCCGAAACCGCCCGCATCCTGCTTGACCTGGAGACACGCGGCCTGGTGGCGGTCGCCACCGAAGCCGAGAGGGGGGCATCTGACTCGGCTGAATGTGGGGCCGGCCTTCAGCCCGCCCGCTACCGGCTCACACCGCCCTCGGTGGCCCTGGCCCCGTTCCTGGTCGAGCAGCGCAATGCGCTGCACCAGGCCGAGAGCGCGTTTTCGATGCTCGTCGAGCAGTACCGCAGTACCGCTGTGCACTCCGCGGGCGGTGTCGTGGAGGTCGTCGTAGGCGTGGAGCAGGTCGCCCACCGGTTCCATCAACTGGAGCGGGGGGCCCAGCGGGAGCTGCTCGTCTTCCTCGTCGGCGCGCCCGTCGCGGTGCCGCGCGACGACGCCGACATGTCGGAGAGTTTCGCGCTGGATCGCGGAGTCGACTTCCGGGTCGTGGCGGCCAAGGACTACCTCGATGGTCCCGATGTGGCGAGGGATGTGCGGGCAGCCGTCACGGCAGGCGTCGAGCTCCGCCTGGTCGACTCGCTGCCGCTGAAGATGGTCGTCTCGGACCGGGAGCGTGCCATGGTGCCACTGGACATGGACTCCGGCGAGCCGAGCGCGATCGTGGTGCACCGCAGCGGCCTGTTGACGGCCCTGGTCCATCTCTTCGAAAAGGAATGGGCCGAGGCCCGGCCGCTGCACACCACCGACACGGGTGTGCACGCGGAGCCGACAGTTGATCAGCAGCCGACCGAGGGCGAACTGGAAGTGCTCTCCTTGCTGCTGGCAGGATTCTCGGACCGGCGGGTGGCCTCCCAACTCGACCTCTCCATACGCACCGTGGAGCGGCGGACACGCCGTCTGATGGACCTTGCCGGAGCGGACTCGCGCCTGCAACTCGGGTGGCACGCGGCCCGAGCCGGCTGGCTTTGACCTCCTCGGCCCGAGGGTCGAGGAGCCTTCGTCCGTTGGTGGTCACCCTGCGAGAGTTGTCGCCAACTCCTGGCGGGCTCCAGCTTCACCGCCGGCGGGCCCGTGGTCCGAGCCTGAATGCGCTCGCGCCCTCTTCAGCGAGATCATCCGGGCGAACGTCGGGTCGGCCGGGCGGATCCCCACCGTCCAGGCCCGAAGCCTCACCGAGCCGACGTGCCAACTGATGTGACCGCGTGACGGACATCCGTCATGCGGGAAACCCGCCACGCGCGCCGCCCCCACGCAATCCGCCTGTCTGCCAGGCTGCAGCCGCAGCATGGCATGTTCACGGCGTCAAGTAGGGAGATTCATGCGCCTCATAACGCGTATGGCCTTGGGCTCGGCGACCGCCGGCGTCCTGGCCGTCACCGCGGTCGTGCCTTCCGGGGCGGTGGATACGCAGCCTGACGGGACCTCAGGGAAGAGACCCGTCATCGGCAGCGGGACCGCAGCAACGGGCGGCAGTCAGGTGACGGTCACGCTCGTCACCGGCGACAAGGTACTGGTGACCACGGACAGGTCGGGTCGCAGTTCGGCGGCGGTGCTGCCCCGCGAGGACGGTACGCAACCGATGGCCCAGACCTATCAGATGGGCAAGGACCTCTACGTCTACCCGGAGGACGCCTCCCAGGCGATCGCCGAGGGCAAGGTCGACGAGCAGTTGTTCAACGTCACTGGGCTCATCCGCCAGGGATACGACGACGCACACACCGACACGCTGCCGCTCATCGCGACCTACCAGAACAGTGTGAACGTTGCGGCCAGTGCGCCGGCGGCTCCTCGCGGGGCCGAGCGGGGCCTGAGCCTCCCGGCTGTGGACGGCGTCGCGCTCAGGGCAGGCAAGGACACTGCCGCCGCCTTCTGGCAGGACATCACCAACACCCGCTCACGTTCCGGCTCCACGGTGAAGAAGCTGTGGCTGGACGGCAAGGTCAAGGCCACGCTGGACCGGTCCACCGCGCAGGTGCACGCGCCGGAGGCCTGGGCGGCCGGCTACGACGGCAAGGGCACCAAGGTCGCCGTGCTGGACACCGGGGTGGACGCCGAGCACCCCGACCTGGTGGGCCGGGTCGCCGAGTCCAAGAACTTCACGGACTCCCAGACCACCGACGACCGGCAGGGGCACGGCACCCACACCGCCTCCACCGTCGGGGGGTCCGGAGCGGCCAGTGACGGCCGCAAGAAGGGGGTCGCCCCCGGTAGCTCCCTGCTCATCGGCAAGGTCCTCAACGACCGAGGCTACGGCCTGGATTCCTGGATCATCGCGGGTATGCAGTGGGCCGTCGACCAGCAGGCCGACGTCGTCTCGATGAGCCTGGGCAACCCCACGATCGGCGACTGCAACGACCCGATGGCCCAGGCCACGAAGCAGCTCTCGCAGAACACCCACACCCTGTTCGTCGTCGCCGCCGGCAACGCCGGCTCGAACACCGAGACGGTCTCCTCGCCCGGCTGCGTGCCCGGCGTGCTGACCGTCGGTGCCGTCGACCGCGACGACACCACCGCGTGGTTCTCCAGCCGTGGTCCCGTGGCCGTCACCCACACCCTCAAGCCCGAGATCGCCGCCCCCGGCGTCGGCATCTCGGCGGCCAACGCCGGCGGCCGCGGCATCTACGCCTACCGGACGATGTCCGGCACCTCCATGGCCACCCCGCATGTCGCGGGCGCCGCGGCCGTCGTGCGCCAGGCCCACCCGGACTGGACCGCGCAGCAGATCAAGGCCGCCCTGGTCTCGTCAGCCCGCACCGGTGGCAAGGTCGCCGGCGCCGACCAGACCGGCGGTGGGGTCCTCGATGTGTTCGGCGCGGTGAACCAGAAGGTGCTCTCCGCGCCCGCCGTCCAGGCCGGCGGCTACAACTGGCCGCAGGATGCCTCGGACCGCACCACCGTGCAGGTGCCCTTCACCAACACCAGTGGCAGCGAGCTCACCCTGGACCTCAAGGTCAGCGGCGTGCACGGCAACGACGGCAGCGATGTCCCCTCCGGCACCGTCAAGTTGGACGAGGGCAAGGTGAGGATCCCTGCGGGGGCCACCGCTCAGGTGCCGCTGCGGATCGATCCCACCGTCCCTCTGAAGGACGCCCAGTACGGTGCGGTCACCGGCCGGATCCTGGCCACCGGCGGCGATGAGCACGTCTCCGTGCCCGTCACGCTCTACGTCCAGCCGGAGACGGTCACCCTCCGGGTCGAGGCCATCGACCGCAACGGCAAGCCCGCGACCGGCGCCTCCTCCCTGGACCTCGTCAGCCTCGACATCAACAAGGGCGAGCGCCGCAGCAACTCGGGTGCTGCCGACCAGACGTACCGGGTGCGACCGGGCAACTACGCCCTCAGCAGCTTCGTGGCGACGTACGACGCGAACAAGGCAGCCGAATCGGTCAGCTACCTCGCGCACCCGCAGCTTCGGATCACCCGTGACACCACCGTCGTCCTCGACGCCCGCAAGGCCCACCGGCTGAGCCTGCACACCGACCGCCCCTCGACGGTGAACAACACCACGTTCAGCTACGCCCGCACGTGGGACGACACCTGGCAGATCTCTGGATCGGTCACGGCCGCCAACACCGTCCAGAAGTTCTACGCGGACGTCGAGGGACGTGCCAAGAACGGCACCTTCGAGTTCCGGCCCACCTGGCGTGCGACCGGCTCCGAGAACGGCTCGTCCTACGTCTACAACCTGTCGTTCCCGACCCAGGGTCCGCTGCAGTCAGACCAGGTCTACAAGCCCAAGGACTCCGAACTGGCCCAGGTCACCGAGACGTGGAAGGGCATGGGCAAGGAGGGCGACTACATCGACGCGTTGTTCATCCGCCCCTCCTGGAGCGGCAACACCTACGTCGCCGTGAGCCCGTTCGGCACGGTCCATGTGCCGGGTACCCGCGCGGCCTACTACACGACCGGCGACGGCGCCTGGTACCACGGCGCGATGACCAGCTTCCCGTTTGCCGCGTTCATGAGTGACCACGAGCGCACCTACCAGGCCGGACAGCGCAGCGCCGAGGAGTGGTACGGCGGCCCCCTGCGGCCGGCCGCGCCACGCGACGCCGACGGCAACCTGATGCTGGCCGCCGAGCGGCAGGGCGACCTGATCGGCATCCAGACCGCACTCTGGCTCGACAGTTCCGGCGACCACTGGTCCTACGGCGGCTCGTTCGGCGACCTCGGCAACCTGAGGCTGAAGCGCAACGGTGAGCAGATCGCCACCAGCGCCTGGCCGGACGGCGTGTTCACGGTGCCGGACGAGGACTCCGCGTACGAGCTCACGCAGAACCTGGAGAAGATTCCGACCTCGGACCGGAACTGGCTGCGCTCCACCGCCGTCACCACCACCTGGAGCTTCCGCTCCCACCGGGAGCCGGACGTCTACTCGCGCGGCCTGCCGATCCTCTTCCCTGCGTACGACATGCCGGTGGACGGCCTGAACACCCTGCCGGCGGAGAACGGCATCAGGGTGGGTCTGTCGGTCGAGGGCCACGCGGGGTACACCCCGGGCGCGATCAAGGAAGCCTCGCTGTCCTACTCCTACGACGACGGCACCACCTGGACCCAGGCGCCGACCGAGCAGCAGGACGGCAAGTGGACGGCCGTCCTCGACCACACCGGCGCCTCCGGCAAGCAGGTCACGATGAAGGCCACCTTCACCGACGCCAACGGCAACGCGGTCACCCAGACCATCAAGCGCGCCTACGACGTGCGATAACCACACAGTCCGGCCGGGCGGTCTCCCACCACAGGACGGCCCGCCCGGTCGGCTTGCCGTTGCCAACAATCCGGTCCGTGCGGCTTGTGTGGCTTGTTCGTACTCGTGGAGGACGCCGCCAAGGCGATCGCGTCATCGTATGCCGGCCGCTCATTCGATCCGGAGCGGCGGCGCGGGGTGGGGGTGCGACGTGCAGCCCGAGCCCAGAGCTGAAGCTTCCCCTTGGCCCGAGTCGGCGTCGGGCAGGTGTTCCGCCTTGAACAAGGTGTGGGCGACGTCGACCTGGAAGCCGTCGACGCCACGGTCCAGCCAATGCTTGAGGACCCGCTCGAAGTCGGCCACGACCTCGGGGTCGTGCCAGTTCAGATCCGGCTGCTCCGGTGCAGACTATGCCCATGGGTGTGCAGGTAACGGCAGGGGAGCCCGTGCCGCGGTCGGGACGGGTCCGTCGCTGGTCTGGTCGGTTGGACGGTGCTGTCAACGTGTTCGACCTCTCACGGTTGCCGTCCCGTCCGCTGCCGACGGTGGACGGGCCAGTACCTTTCAGTCCGAGTGTCTGGGGATGGGATGGACGTCCTGGGAATCGACGCCTGCGGTAAGCGGGGGTGGGTGGGTATCCGGCTCACGGACGGCGCGTACGCGGGAAGTCTGGTGGCCGTATCCCTCGATACGCTGATCGAGCGTGCCGGTGCGGTAGCGGCGATCGCGGTGGACATGCCGCTGGGTCTTGGTGAGAAGGGATGGCGTGCCGCTGATCTCGCGGCCAAGGCGCTGCTGGGAACCCGACGTAGCAGCGTTTTCCTCATCGCGCCAAGGCCCGCATGGCAGGAGATTGAATATCCGGCAGCCGCAAACCGGTGCCAGGAGCTCACCGGGAGTCGACTGAGCCAACAGGCGTGGGCGCTGGCACCGAAACTTCTAGAGGCTCGGGCGTGCTGGCTTGCCGATGAGCGCATTCACGAGGTGCACCCCGAGGTGTCCTTCTATGCCTTGGCCGGCGGGGTGCCACTGGCGTACGCCAAGAAGACCTGGCGCGGTCAAAATCTGCGCCGCGCACTTTTGGCCGAGGCGGGACTCGTGCTCCCGGACGAACTCGGAGAGGCCGATCGGGTCGCCGTCGACGATGTACTCGACGCCGCTGCCGCCGCCTGGTCGGCGCACCGGATCGCGCTCGGGATCGCCGAGCGGGTTCCCATGGTGCCCGAGCCGGACGTGGAGGGCCGCCTCATCGAGATTCGATACTGACTGATGCATCAAGTAACAGGTCATGTGCGCGGACCCTGACCTTCCGTTTGTGGCCAGGTCCCGATTCCGGAAAGATCACAGCGTCTCAGGTCGGGCCCGGTGAAATTTGCGGCTGGAGTCATCCTTGTGCGACCACGACCGTATCGTTAGTGGTCAACTCCCCCCTCGGACACAACGGTTGACGATACGGAAATGAGGGCCTCGCCCTTACGGTCGCGGCCCTCGTTGCGTGTTCGTAACTGATTGTGATGCCTAGGGCCTCGTAGAGTGGGCCCTTCCTGTCAGCGTCAGCTGCGTGGAATGCGCTGTGCGATATCGCCAAGACTCTCAGCGATCTCTCGCATCTGTTGCCTTCCAGCGCGCGAGCTGCAGGACCAGCTTCTTGAGCGCTGCCTTGGTCGATGGGCGTCCGGTACGGGCGCGTCGGACGCTGTAGTCCCACTGTGCCGATATGAACCTGCGATGCCAGGCCAGCAGTGTCCCGGCGTGACCGGAAAGATTTCGTGCCAGCGGCGGCGGGGTATCAGGCCGGAGAGGGCGGTGAGCCAGAATCGGTCCGCAGGCTCGTAGCGGACCGGGCCAGCGATCTGACGGCGCAGCACCGCGTTCTCAGTACTGGATTGCTGATCTCCCCCGCTTCGGTGATCGGTTCCGGTACACCCTCCCGCCCCGAGAGTCCGCGGTCCGACGCGAACCGCGGGCTCTCGGGGCGGCGCGCTCCGTCAGGGAGCGCACGGCCGGTCAGCCGGTTGCGCGCGATTCCAGCATTCTCCTGGCCTCGGCGACCACCGCTGGGTCGGTGACGAAGTACGTGTCCTGCTCGGCGGAGGCGCTGGAGGCGCCGAGGGGGACCCACGCACCCCCGCGCCGGGGTTCGGCGCGGCGCTTCGCGGAGAGGTGGACGGCGGCGACACCGGCGGCGGTCAGGGCCGGGATGTCGGCGGGGCGCACCCCGCCGCCCGCCATCACCTGTACGCCGGGCGCGGCCTCGACCATGGCGGCGAGCGCGGCGAGTCCCTCTCCGGCGGCCGGGGCGCCGCCGGAGGTGAGCACCCGGGTGAGCCCCAGGGCGGGCAACAGCGCGGCGGTGGCGACCGGGTCCGCGGACAGGTCGATCGCGCGGTGCAGGGTCACCTCGACGGGGCGGCCCGCGTCATGAGCCGCTGCGGCGAGGCGCGTGACGGCGTCGGCGTCGAGGCCGCCGTCGGCGGTGAGCGCGCCGACGACCACGCCGGCGGCGCCGGAAGCGATCACGGACCGTACCTCGGCGACCATCAGGGCGATCTCCTCGGCGTCGTGGACGAAGTCGCCCGGTCGGCAGCGGACCAGGGCCTGCACCGGCAGGCCTACGGCGGCGACCGCCTCGACGAGGGCGGCCGACGGAGTCAGACCGCCCAGTTCCAGGCCGGTGCAGAGTTCGACGCGATCGGCTCCGTGGTCGAGGGCGACACGGGCACCGGCCGGTGAGGTGACGGCGATCTCCAGTGTGGGCCGGCGGACCGGCCCGGCTGGGTCGGGCCGCCCGAGTCCGGGAACCTCGTCGGCCGCCACCGGTGCCGGGGCCCGGCCCGCACTGCCGGGCCGGGGCGGGCCGAGGGGCCGGGTGGTGTGGTCGGTCATTCGTCGTCCCCGGTGAGCGGCTGGTCGGAGGCCGGGATGATACGGGCTGTCAGGTCCGGGTCGGCCATGTCGCGGTCGAAGGGGAACATCGGGCGGCGGATGCGGCGGTGGCCGAGGCGTACCAGGTCCTGGTCGACACCGCCGGGAGTGAGGGCCATCTTCCAGCCGACCGACATGTCGAACAGCTCGGGCTCCAGGTAGCCGATCTTGACGATCACGATGTCGGCGGAGCGCGGGTCGAGGTCGAGGTCGGTGAAGTCGTGCTCGTGGTGGTACGGCTTGCGCAGCCCGGTGAGGATCGCGTACACGCTGCCGACCCGGATGACGACCTCGGTCCCGGCGTCCCGGTCGCCGTGCCGGATCGCGTGGACCACGCCGGTGAGGGTGACGGGGCCGGCGTGCCGGTCGTCGACCTCGGCGCCGGCGCTGACGGTGACGGTGGCGCCGACCCCGGCGGCGACGGCGGTCTCGATCGCGGCGGGGCCGGGTACCGAGGCGTAGATGACGGTCGGCCCGTCCTCCTTCTGGAACTCGGGGCGCTCCAGCAGCCGGGTCAGGCCCCAGGTGACGTCACCGGCGCCGCCCGCAGTGGGGTTGTCGCCGGTGTCGCTGATGAAGTACGGCCGCTGGTCGGAGGCGAGGGCCTCGTCGAGGAGTTCGTCGTAGGTGCCGGTCGGGGCGACGAAGTCGAAGTCGTGGCGGGCGTTCCAGAAGCCCCGGGCGAGTCGTTCGGCCCCGGCCGAGACCGCCGCCGTGTCGTCGCCGGTGACGACCACGACGGCACGGTTGCGGGGTTCGTCGGCCCAGGCGTAGCCGACCCAGATGGCGGCGTCCGTCACGCCGTCGGCGGCCTCGACCTCGTCGACCGCCGCGTACACGCTCTTCGCGGGTTCGATCCGGGTGGAGGTCTGCTCGCCGGCCAGCAGCACCGGGACCGGGACCCACGCCTTGACCGGGCGGGGGGCGCCGGACGCCAGCAGGTCGACCAGGTTGCGGACGGCACGCTCCTTGGTCTCCATGTGGTCCTCGTGCGGGGCCATCCGGTAGCAGGTGATCAGGTCGCTGCGGTGGGTGAGTTCGCGGGAGACGTTGCCGTGCAGGTCCATCGAGGTGGAGATGATCACGTCGGGGCCGACGGTGGCGCGGATCCGCTCCAGCAGCACGGCCTCGGCGTCGTCGATCCCCTCCACGGTCATGGCGCCGTGGATGTCGTACCAGAGGCCGTCCAACCGGGGCAGCGCGGCGAGGCGCTCGATGAGCTCGTCGGTGAGCGCGGTCCAGGCGGCGGCGGTGACGGTGCCTCCGGGCAGCGACTTTCCGACCAGAGCGCCGTGCCATTCGGCGGCCTCACGCAGTTCCTCGCCCGGGGCGAGGAAGGGGTACCGGTCGAAGATCTCGGCGCCGCGCGAGGGGTGGAAGGCGGGGGCTTCGGTGCGGGCCGGGGAGAAGGTGGAGGACTCGATGCCGAGCCCGGCGACGGCGATGACCGGGCGGGCGGCGGGGGTGCGGGTGTGCGACATAACTCCTCGGACGGGGTGTGGTGCGTGAGGCTCGTTCCGCGGCGTCACGAGGGGGCGTGCCGCGGACTTCGCTATCTGGGCGGGTGCGGGGACTTCGGGAGTGGCCCCTGGACAGGCCCCTGGGTTCAGGGCTCGGGGGCCGGGACCGGGGGATCGTCCGGGAGCCGGGGTACGGGCCGCGGTTCCCGAGCGGGTACGTCGCCGTGCGGACGGAGTAATTTCCGTGACTGCCAGGCTTTTTGCAGCGGCGTCAGATCCCTCCGCGGCCTGCGGCGGTGTGCTGCCGGTCGGCGCCGGGGGTGGTGCGGCCGATGTCGCCGAGGGCGCGGGTCAGCGCACGCTGCAGGGCGAAGAGTCCGGCGCCGACCAGGCCGGCGTCGGCGCCGAGACTGGCCCGCTCGATGGTGAGGTGTTGGGTCACCAGCGGGTGGCAGCTCTCGTAGAGCTTGCTGCGCACCGCGGCGACGAACGGTTCGAGGGTGGAGAGGATGCCGCCGAGGTAGACGGCGTCCGGGTTGAAGAAGTTGACGTTGGCGGCGAGCACCTGGCCGAGGTGGTCGCCTGCCCTGCGGACGGCGCGGGTGGCTTCCGGGTCGGCGTCGGTGGCGAGCCGCACCACGTCCTCGGGGCTGGCGACGTCGAGACCGCGTTCGCGCAGGATGCGGACGAGCGCGGCGCCGGACGCCACCGTCTCCAGGCAGCCGGTGTTGCCGCAGGAGCAGGGGATGTCGGCGCCGCCGTCGATGCGGATGTGGGTGATGTCGCCGGCGGCTCCGGTGGCGCCCCGGTAGAGGCGACCGTCGGCGATGACGCCGGCACCGATTGCCGAGCCGATCTTCACCATGATCGACTGTCGGTGCTCGGCGGGCCTGACGCTCTGCTCGCCGACCGCCATGCAGTTGGCGTCGTTGTCGACGGCAGCCGGGACCCCGAAGCGCTCCTCCAGCCAAGCGGCGACCGGGAAGCGGTTCCAGCCGAGCATCCGGGACGGCAGGACGACGGCGCCGGAGGCGACGTCCACCGGCCCGGGCAGTGAGAGCCCGACGCCCCGGAGCCGGTCGCGTCCACGCTGCTCGGCGAGGGACTCCAGGTGCTCGACGAGCCTCGGCAGGGCGGCCTCGGGACCGTCGGCGACCTCGAACGGGACGTTGGCGACGTCACGGACACCGCCGCCCGGGAGCACCACACCGATCCGGGCATGGCGGCCGCCGACGTCGGCGGCGACGGCGTACTCGTCGTTGCTGCCCGCCCTGAGGACCCTGCGGGGGCGGCCGCCGGTGGAGGACTGGGTGCCCTCCTCGGCGATGAGCCCGCGCTCGACCAACTGAGCCACGGTGAGGGAGATGGTGGAGGCGGCCGTGCCGAGGAGTTCCGCGAGTTCGGCGCGGGACGACGCCTGGCCCGAGGCGACGAGTTCGAGGACCCGCGTGGCGAGGGTGGCCGTGCCCTTCGAGGACACGCCCTTGGTGGTCTTGCGGTCCCGTGCACTTATTTCAGTCATGTACGAAGTAACTTCCGCAACGGTGGGTGTGACGGAGACAGTACGCCCGTCCAGGCGGGCGGGGAACAGCTTCATGAAGAAAGTGGAGAGTGCCGATGCAAGCGAAATCGCCTCAAATTGACGCATAGACACCGCCTGAGGCGCCTGGAGTGAATCGATGTGACTTTTGTCGAGACTGCAGAAACTTACTTTTTACTAATTCTTGTTTGTTTGTTCGGCGAGTCCGTCGTTGACTGTCGGCCGTACACAGCGCCGACCCCGCGGCGCCGACCCGGTCTTCCGGGACGGGTCCTTTCACTCTGAGGAGAGCCATGTTCCTTGCTCACACGGCGGCGGGCCGCCGCTGGGCCCTCGTCGCGGGTGCCGCCGTCACCACCGGCGCGCTGCTCACCGGCTGTTCCGGCGGCGGTACCTCGTCGTCCTCCGGCTCGGCGTCGTCGGACACCATCAACTACGCCCTCCCGGCGAACTTCACGCCGAACTGGATCCTCCCGGTCGGCACCGCCTCGCACCTGAACACCAACAACTCCTCCATATCCCAGGCCGTCTGGGAGCCGCTGATCGCGTACGACGGCTCCACCGGCAAGGTCGGCTGGAACAAGGACAACTCGCTGGCCACCGACGCGAAGTTCGCCGCGGACAGCAAGAGCGTGACGATCACCCTCGGCGATCGTCACTGGAGCGACGGCAAGCAGATCACCTCGCGCGACGTGGAGTTCTGGTTCAACCTGGTCAAGGCCAACAAGGCGGACTGGGCAAGCTACAGCCCGGGCAAGGCACCGGACAACTGGACCTCCTTCAAGACGATCGACGACACGCACTTCACGATCACCTTCGACAAGGCGTACAACCAGGAGTGGATGCTCGCCAACGAGCTGAGCATGATCCGCACGATGCCGCAGCACGTCTGGGACAAGACCAGCGACTCCGGCACCGTCTCCGACCTGGACCGCACCGCCGCCGGCGCCAAGAAGGTCTGGACGTACCTCAACAACGCCGCCAAGAAGATCTCCGGCTACGCGACCGACCCGCTGTGGAAGACGGTCAGCGGCCCGTACACCATCAAGTCGTTCTCCACCGCGGGCAAGGTCGAACTGACCGCCAACGCGAAGTACGACGGCGGCGGCAAGGCCAACATCAAGAACGTCAACCTGCTGCCGTTCACCACGACCGACGCCGAGGAGAACGCCCTCCGCGCCGGCACCGTCGACTACGGCTACATCAACGCCACCGACCTGAGCCAGGAGTCCTCCTTCAAGGCCAAGGGCTACTCGGTGAAGCCGTGGACCGGCTGGGCGATCACCTACATGCCGTACAACTTCAACAACCCGGCCATGGGCCCGGTGTTCAAGCAGCTGTACGCCCGCCAGGCGATCCAGATGTCGGTGGACCAGACCACCCTCTCCAAGGTGGTCTTCAACGGCACCGCCGTCTCCACCTACGGCCCGATCCCGCAGGGCCAGGACTCGTCCTTCGTCTCCCCGGAGCAGAAGACCAACCCGTACCCGTTCGACACGGCCAAGGCGAAGAAGCTGCTCACCGACCACGGTTGGACCGAACAGGGCGGCACCATGGTGTGCAACAGCCCTGGCACCGGCGACAACCAGTGCGGCGCGGACGTCGACAAGGGCACCAAGTTCGAGATGCAGGTGCTGTCCCAGTCCGGCTCGACCGTGACCGACAACATGATGAGCGCGCTGCAGTCGTCGTTCGCGAAGACCGGCATCAAGTTCGGCATCAAGACCGCCCCGGTCAACTCCGTCCTGTCGCAGTCCGGCCAGTGCACCGCCGACGAGTCGAGCTGCAAGTGGCAGCTGTCCTTCTTCGGCACCGCGGGCAGCTGGTACTTCCCCGCCTACCCGAGCGGTGACTCGCTGTTCGCCACCGGCGGCGGCTCCAACTTCGGCAGCTACTCCAACGCCGAGGTCGACAAGCTGATCACCCAGACCACCACGTCCTCCTCGAACGAGGCGGTGCAGAAGTACAGCGCAGCGCTCGCCAAGGACCTCCCCGTGATCTGGCTGCCGGAGCCCGACTACCAGATCTCCGTGGTCAAGGACGGCCTCGGCGGCTTCGCCCAGGACTCCCTCGCCAACTTCCACCCCGCCATGTGGAAGTGGACCAAGTAGGCCCGATCGGTGCCCGCGCGGGCCGACGGCACCCGGCCGGCTGCCCGGGGCCCGCGCGCGTCCGCGCCACTTTGGCATCCGCCACTTTGGCACCCGCCACACCGACACCCACGTCGCAGTGACGTCCATGTCCAGGTGACACCCGCGCGCACCACAGAGACGAAGCGACCGGAAAGCACATGAGCACTTCCTCGTACCTGATCAGACGCGTCCTCCAGGCCGTCGCGGTGATCGTCATCGTGACGATCGTCGTCTTCGGCCTGCTGCACGCGTTGCCCGGAGGCCCCGCACGCGGGATCCTCGGGCCGCAGGCCACCGCACAGCAGATCGCCCACTTCAACCACGAACAGGGCCTCGACAAGCCCCTGCCCGTGCAGTACTTCTACTACCTCGGCCAACTGCTGCACGGGGACCTCGGGACCTCGTACACCCTCAACGAGCCGGTCTCCCAGCTCATCATCGAGCGGCTGCCGAAGACCTTGGTCCTCACCGTGCTGTCGGCTCTCGTCGGCCTCGTCCTCGCCATCCCGATGGGCATGTGGCAGGCCGTGCGCCGCAACAAGCCGGTGGACTACGTCATCACCACGCTGAGCTTCATCGCCTACTCCACGCCCGTGTACTTCCTCGGGCTGATCCTGGTGCTGGTCTTCAGCCAGGGGCTGGCGTGGTTCCCGTCGCAGGCTCCGCAGGGCGAGACGCTGGGCCAGGTGTTCTCCGAACCGCAGGCCCTGGTACTGCCGGTGGTCGCGGGCGCGGCCTCCATGGTCGCGGTGTTCAGCCGCTACATGCGGGCGGCCACCCTGGAGAACCTCTCCGAGGACTATGTCCGCACGGCCAGGGCGGGCGGCTCCCGCGCCCGCGCCATCCTGTGGCGGCACGTGTTCCGCAACTCGCTGACACCCGTGGTCGCCATGCTCGGCTACTACGTGCCGGTGCTCTTCGGCGGTGCCCTGGTCGTCGAGCAGCTCTTCAACTACCCCGGCATGGGGTTGCTGTTCTGGACCGCGGCGCAGTCCTCCGACTACCCGGTCCTGCTGGGCTGCGTCCTGGTGATCGCCGTCGCCACCGTCGTCGGCACCCTGCTCGCCGACATCGTCCAGCGGATCATCGACCCCCGAGTGAAGGCAGGCCGGGCATGAGCGCCGTCATCCAGCCGGACATGGCCCCGACGAAGGCCGCCGAGCCGCGCGAGGCCTCCGGCGCACGACTCGCCGTCCGCCGCTTCCTGCGCAACAAGCTGGCCGTCGTCGGACTCGCCGTCGTGGTCCTCTTCTTCCTGTTCTGCTTCGCCGGTCCGCTGGTGTACTCCACCGACCAGACCCACACCATGCTCCAGCAGGTCAACCTCGCCCCCAGCGGCGCGCACTGGCTCGGCACCGACGCCGTCGGCCACGACGAGCTGGGCCGGCTGATGTACGGCGGCAAGGTCTCCCTGATCGTCGGCGTCGCCGCGGGCGTCCTCGCCACCGTCATCGGCACGCTGTGGGGCGCCGCCGCCGGTTACGCGGGCGGCTGGATCGACGCCGTGATGATGCGGATCGTCGACGCCGGCATCGCCATCCCCGCGCTGTTCATCCTGCTGGTGGTCTCCGCCATCACCACGCCGGGCCTGACCGGTCTCGTCGTCATCCTGGGCCTGGTGTCCTGGCTGGTGCCGTCCCGGCTGGTCCGCGCCGAGACGCTGACCCTGAAGAACCGGGACTACGTCCTGACCCTGCGCGCCATCGGCGGCACGCACGCCCGGGCGATCCTGCGTCACATCCTGCCGAACTCGGTCTCCACCATCATCGTCGCCGCGACCTTCCAGGTCGCCGACGCCATCCTGCTGGTCGCCTACGTCTCCTATCTGGGCATGGGAGTCCGGCCGCCGCAGACCGACTGGGGCGGCATGCTCTCCGCCGGTCTCACCGCCGCCTACTCCGGCTACTGGTGGCTCATCCTGCCGCCCGGCCTGGCCATCATCCTGGTGGTGTGGGCGTTCAACGCGATCGGGGACGGACTCCGCGACGCATTCGATGTGAGGGGACGCGGATGACCGCCACCACCAAGGGCTCCGCCGCCCGCACCGCGGCGTCCGGCCCGATCCTCGAAGTCGACGACCTCGGCGTCGTCTTCACCACCGAGACCGGCGACGTACCCGCGGTCAGGAGGGTGTCCCTGCAGGTCCAGCCGGGCGAGACGCTGGCCCTGGTCGGCGAGTCCGGCTCCGGCAAGTCGACCATCGCGCTCGCCGCGATGGGCTTGCTCGCCGGGAACGCCCGCGCCACCGGCAGCGCCGTCATCGCCGGCACCCAGATCGTCGGCGCCTCGGAGAACGGCCTCGCGGCGCTGCGCGGCAAGACCGTCTCCATGGTGTTCCAGGAGCCGGCCACTGCGCTCGACCCGCTCACCCGGATCGGGAAGCAGATCACCGAGGTGATCCGCAACCACCGCGAGATGTCCGCCAAGGACGCCGCCGCCGAGGCCGTCGAACTGCTGCGCCGGGTCGGTATCCCCGAACCGGAGAAGCGCGCCCACGCCTACCCGTTCCAGCTCTCCGGCGGACAGCGCCAGCGGGTCGTGATCGCCATGGCCATCGCCAACGAGCCAGGCCTGCTCATCGCCGACGAGCCGACCACCGCCCTCGACGTGACCGTGCAGGCCGAGATCCTCGACCTGCTGCGCCGGCTCGCCGTCGAGACCGGCACCGGCGTGCTGCTCGTCACCCACAACATGGGCGTCGTCGCCGACTTCGCGGACCGGGTCGCCGTCATGTACCACGGCGAGATCGTGGAGACCGGACCGGTCGAGGACGTCCTGCTGCGCCCCGCCCACGACTACACCCGGCGCCTGTTGGCCGCCGTGCCCCGGCTGTCCGTCGCCGAGGCCGCAGACGGCACCGGCCGGCCTGCCGCGTCCGTGCCGGCCCAGACGAACCGTTCCGCGGCCGAGCCGTCGGCCTCGCCTGCCGGGCCCGGCGGCCCCGAGGGCGAAGCGGTGGTCGAACTGCGTGACATCAACGTGGTGTTCGGCCGCGGCAAGGCCGCCGTACGCGCCCTCGACGGAGTGTCGTTCCGGGTCGGGCCGGCGGAGACCCTGGGCCTGGTCGGCGAGTCCGGCTCCGGCAAGTCCACCGCCGCCCGGGTCGCGCTCGGCCTGATCCCGCCCACCTCCGGCACCGTCTCCCTGTTCGGCGCCGACCTCGGCCGCACCCGCGCCCGTGCCCGCCGCGCCCTGCGGGCCGGTGTCGGTGTCGTCCTCCAGGACCCAGTGGCCTCCCTCGACGCTCGGATGACCGTCGGCGAGTGCATCGCCGAACCCCTCCGGGTGCACCGTCGCGACCTGTCCGCCAAGGACCGGCAGGCCAAGGTCGCCGCCGTCCTCGACCGGGTCCGGCTGCCACGCGAACTCGCCCGGCGCGCGCCCCGCGAACTCTCCGGCGGACAACGCCAGCGGGTCAGCTTGGCCCGGGCCCTGATCCTGGAACCCCGGCTGCTGGTCGCCGACGAACCCACCAGCGCGCTCGACGTGAGCGTGCAGGAAGCGGTCCTGGAGGTCATCACCGAACTCCAGGGCGAACTCGGCTTCGCCTGCCTGTTCGTCTCCCATGACCTCGCCGTCGTGCAGCACTTCGCGCAGCGCGTCGTCGTGATGCGCGCCGGCCGCATCGAGGAGCAGGGCTCCACCGGGACGACCCTGCTGCATCCGGAGACCGACTACACACGCCGACTGCTGGCCGCCGTGCCGGTGCCCGACCCGGTGGTGCAGCGGGGCCGCAGGGCCGAACGCCTGGCCACCCTCGCGGCCGGCCGTACGGAGGCCCAGGCGTGACCGGACCTCTTCTCTTTCCCTACACCCCGCAGGACCCTGCCATTCCCACCACCCTCCGGCCGCTGTTCGCCGGCATCGACATCGGCGGCACCACCACCCAGGTGATGGTCTGCTCGGACGACCTGACCGTCCTCGACCGCGCGGAGGCCGCCACCCCGGCGCTCGAGGGCGGCCGGGCCATGGTCGGCGCCGCGCTCGACGCGCTCGCCCCGCTGCTGGCCCGCACCCCGGGCCGCCTGGTGGGCGCCGGAATCGGCGCCGCCGGGGTGGTGGACTCCGCGAACGGCCGCATCCTGGTCGCAAGCGACTCCTTCCGCGGCTGGGCCGGCTTCGCCGTCACCGCTGCCGTCGAGGAGGCCCTCGGCGTTCCGGCCTTCCTGGACAACGACGTCAACGCCTTCCTCTACGGGGAGGTCTGCGGCGGAGCGGTGCGCGGCGAGGCCGACGTCCTCGGCATGACCCTGGGGACCGGCGTCGGCGGCGCTCTGTGGACCAACGGCGCCCTGTACGCGGGTCCGCACGGCGCGGCCGGCGAGATCGGGCACATCCCCGGCTTCGGTGACCTGCACTGCTCCTGCGGCGGCCGGGGCCACCTGGAGACGTTGGCCTCCGGCCGCTCCATCGGGGCTCGTTACGCCGACCGCACCGGCCACCGCCTCACCGCCCGCGAAGTCGCCGAGGCCGCTGCCCACGGCGATGAGGACGCTCTCGCGGTGTACCGCGCCGCGGGAGCGGGCATCGCCCGCGCGATCGTCATCACGGCGGGCGTCGTCGACATCACCACGGTGGTCGTCGGCGGCGGCGTCAGCCGTGCCTGGCCCCTGCTGGAGCCCGTCATCCTGTCCGCCCTCGCCGTCGACCCCCCGGTCAGCGGCCACCCCGTCCGCCTGGTGCGGGCCGCCCTGGCCTCCGACGCCGTCCCGGTCGGTGCCGCCGCCCGCGCCCGACGCGAACTGGGCACGGAGGTGAGAGCGACGGCGTAGGGACTGGACCACCGGCCCCCGAAGTCCGCGGGCCCGACCCGCGGACCACACCGGCATGGCGGCCCGGGTACGCGTGGAGCCGGCGTGTGAGCATTGTCCTCGCCTCGCGCCACGTGGCCGGGCGGGTGGACCGTGTTTACCAGAGCCGTCCTTGCACCACCGCGAGCGTATCGTCAGCGGTCAACTCCGCCCTCGGACACAATCACTGACGATACGGTGGCGAGGGCCTCGACGTTACGGTCGTGGTCTCGTCTTGTCGCGTGTGTCGCCGGGGCGCTGGTGCGGCCGTGGAACTGGTCCACCGACACAAGTCACCGTCCGGCGCGGCGGCGGCGAAATCCAGTGTGACTCGGGTCGTGCAGTCATGATCCGGTGGAGTGCCGGTGAGGCAGTGGTGGACGATCACGGCTGCCTGGGCGGCGGACTGTGCGGCTGGCGCGCCGTGGGGTGAGTGCGGCGAAATCGCCGGCCTGGCCGGCCCGCCCGGCTTCGGCGGCGGATTCGAGGGCGGGAGCGCCCGGGGTCCGGCTGATCCGCGGGACGTACGGTGTCGGCCCCAAGGAGACCGCGACCAGGGCGGCCAAGTGGGGCTACGTCCGGGGCGTCGGCTGCGCGGCCATGTCCCTCACGTTCTCCAGCAGCGCGTGAAGCAGCTTCGGTTCGCCGTCGGCGGAGCGCGCGGCCTCCGCGTACGTCGGCACGTGCTTGCCGTCAACGTACCCGATGCCCTGCGCGATCAACTCCTGGCGGTGCGCGTTCCATGCAGGCCAGTGGTCCTTGAGGTACGTGTCGAGGTCGTCCTCGAAGACAGTGTGGGTCGCTTCACACCTGGTAGTGGGACGTGCCTCGGCCGGAACTCCCAAGTAGCCGAGGATCTTCGTGTTCTTTCCTGCCGATTCCCGCACCCTGTCCTCCTTCTGAGGATCGGTGAGATTCTTCGGCCCGGTGTCCGCGTCGAAGACGAGGTAGCAGCGGACACCGAAGCCCGAGAGGATGGCGTGGCAGAGGATCATGTTGTCCTTGCCTTCCGCATTCATTACGCAGATGCCTTCGGCTCCGAGGTGGAATCCCTGACGCTCCGCGAAGGCGACGAGCACGCTCTCGTCCGTCGCGCCCTCGACCACGACGGCGACGTTGGCGAACAGTGCCTCGGCAAGATTCTTCACGTAGCGGGTAGTCCCCCGTCGGGCGATCGACTTTTCCTTCACATGGCCGTCAAGCGACTGCCGCAGCTCCTCCTCGGTGAGCCCGCGCAGGCACACATCGGGGTGGTCGCCGCCAACGGCGCGGTACAGCCTGCGGACCTGCTGGTAGTCGCTCGGGTCGATGAACACCGGGCTGTGCGTCGCGTACATCACCTGGGTCTGGTCCTCGGCCGACTCGACCAGGCTACGCAGTACCTGCGCGAAAACCCTGGTCTGTGCCGGGTGCTGGAAAAGCTCAGGCTCCTCGATCGCCAGGCACAGGGAACGTGTGCCGCTCTCGGGACGGCGGCACTCCGAGAGGTACCTGAGCGCGGCGATGATCAGCGCGCGCTGGAATCCGTGCCCCTGTCGCCGTACCGGCGTGAGGGCCGCGCCGTCGCGGATGTTGACAGCGAAAGCGGTCCTCGCCCGCTTCGGGACGTGGGCCGTCGGCGTGACGACAACGTGCCGCCCGGTGGTGAACCGGCCGACCTCCTGGGAGAGGGCGCCGGACAACTTCGCGAGCACCGGGCCGTAAATCTCCTCGTGCACCTTCTCGCGGGCCACCTGGGCGCCCTCGTCGATGGCCGTGAACTGGGCTTCCGCCTCTGAGCGGTCGACCGCGTGCTCGAGGATCCGGCCCACCACGGAGGCCTTGTTGTCGTCGGTCTCCTCATAGGCGCGCAGGTCGGCGGAGATGAAGGCGAAGTCGATCAGCTTGCCGAGCAGTCCCTGGCCGGCGAAGCCGAAGAAGTGCGTGCCTTCGACCTCGGCTTCGGTGAGCCGCTCCCGGTGCGCCGCCTCCCAGGCCCGCATCTCCGCCTCGGCGGCGTCCCAGCTGCGGACGGCGGGCAGGCCGAGTGCCGGGTCCTGGTCACGTAAAGCCTTGTACGCGGCCGTCTTCTCCCGGTTGCCGGCGCTCTGCCGGATCTGCTCGAAGGGGGGATAGGCGAGGGCCTTGCCCGTGATCCGGTCCTCCCCGTTCTCCCAGGTGCGCCAGATACGCAGGCTCTCCACGCCTCCCGGCGCGTAGTGGCCGAGCGCGGCACGGTCGGACGCGGTGAGACCGTCGAACTCGACCTCCACGCGGATCCGCTTGGTCTCCGCCGCCGAATGGACGTCCTCCTCACCGAGGTTGCGGCCCTTCTCGCCGTTGAAGAACCAGTCCAGGGCGCGCAGCACGGTGGACTTACCGACACCCGTCGGGCCGATGAGCGAGGTGATGGGGTCGAAGGAGACGTCGAGGCTGCGAAGGCAGCAGAAGTTCTCGATGAGGACGCGCTTGATCTTCACGGTTTTCCTGACGTGTGACAGAACCGAATGCCCGGCTCTGTGGGAACGGGTTTTGGACCAGAGGTCATGGAGTCCGGTGGCGGGGCGTCGACAGGGGCAACGCGTTGGCGCTGGGGATCCCCTCGGGCATGTGTTGACGAGTGCTCAGGCGTCCCGTAGCCACCATCGGAAGCATGAATACCTAACCACGTCAGTGAAAGCAGTGTCAATCTCCTGTCTTTATTGGGGTGGTGATTACCGAGGTCCGTCAGGGAGGGCGTCCATGGGGTGCGGCGTGCATGGGGACGCAGAGGAGGGCGCCGTGCTGGCCGAAACGACCGTGCTCTTCGGCGTGGTGACGGGGCTTTGAGGACTCAGGCGGCGGTGACGCCCGCCTTGGCCAGGAAGGTGCTCGGCTCGCCCGACCGTGAGACGGAAAGGCTGTCCCGCGTCCGTGTGCAGGCGACGAACAGCAGACAGCGGGCGATCTACGTTCTGGACCGTCACTGTCACAGGGAATCTCTTGCAGAGCGCTCGGTAGCGCGTAACCTGCCGCTTCACCACTCGGGTGACCAGGCATCACCCCCGTGAGGGCTGGTCTCCGCTCTCCAGGAGAATCTTCCTGGTGCGCGCGAGACTGGTCGCGTTCCTCTGTGCGGGCTGTAGACGGCGGCCTCTGCCAGGCTTTCCGCGCATCGACATGCCACTGGAGCTCACCGAGGGAAGTGAACGTGGAGCAGTTCGCCGCGGGCAAGATTCTGCGCAGCAGGTACCGGCTGGACCGGATTCTGGGCAGAGGAGCGATGGGGCATGTCTGGCAGGGGACCGACGTGTATCTGGAGCGGCCGGTGGCGGTCAAGACCGTTGCTGCGGATCTTCTGGCCCTACCGGACTGGCGCCCCACCGCCCTGGCGCGCTTCGAGAGGGAGGCCAAGGCCGCCGCTCGTCTGGACCATGCCAACATCACCACCGTGTACGACGCCGCCGTCACAGAGGACATCTGCTGCCTGGTGATGCAGCTCGTCGACGGGACGACCCTCGACAACGTCATCGACGGCGCCGACGGTGGGCGCCTGTCCGTGCCCGCGGCCGTCTCCGTGGCCGCGCAAACGTGCTCGGGGCTGTCCGCCGCGCATGCGGCCGGCCTGGTCCACCGCGACCTCAAGCCCCAGAACGTGATGGTCCGCACGAGCGGTCTGGTGAAGATTCTTGACTTCGGTCTCGTGAAGGTCCTCTCCGACACCGACCCGCGGCTCACCATGACGGGCGAAACGCTCGGCAATGTGTCCTACGCGTCGCCCGAGCTCTTGGCCGGCGAGAAACCATTGGACGGTCGCAGCGACTTGTACGCGGTGGGGTGCCTGCTGCACCACATGCTCACCGGCCGGCCTCCCTTCCATGGCAAGGGTCCCGCCGAGCTGGTGACCCAGCACCTCACCGCGTCCCCGCCCCGGTTGGCCGACTGCGGTGCCGAGGCCCCGGCCGCGCTGCAGGACCTGCTGCAAGCACTGCTCGCCAAGCGTCCCGAGGGTCGTCCCGGCGGTGCGGCGGAAGTGTACGCGGCCCTTGCCCCGTACCTGCCGGTTCCTGATCCGGCACTCGCGATCCGCATGATGCCGCCGGAGGATCCCCGGCGGCCGTTCCTCGTACCCCATGGACCGGTCGTGCTGCGTTAGCCGGAGCGAACCGCGGCACTAGCCCAGGCGTCGGTCATGCCGCGACGGGCGGCCGAACCTTGATCAGTTCCTTGAGGAACGGGCTCGGTTCCCCGTGCCAGAAGACGTCCAGGCTGTCCCGGGCGCGCGTGGCCGCCACGAAGAGCAAGGAGCGGGCGCGCTGCATCTCCAGCCGGTAGCGCGCCGGGTCCGTGGTCCGCCGCTGCTGGACGCTCGCACGCGGCATCAGTCCGTCGGTCACACCAGCGATGATCATGCGCTGGTATTCGAGACCCTTGAACCGGAACATCGTGCCGATGTGGACGCCACTGTCGCCGCGGGGCCCGTCCGGGCCGATCTCCAGCGCCCGGATGCCGTGCTGGGCCAACGCGTACGCGACCTCGCTCGCCATCTGGTTGGTCGGTACGGCGATCGCGATCTGTTCGTGCGGCACTTGGCCCCAGGACTCGATCAGCACGGCGATCGCCTCACGCTCGTCCTGCCAGTCGCTCAGCCGGTGCAGATCCGGAACGGCGCCACTGAGCACGGACCGGTACCCGGCCAATGTCTCGGTGCTGCCGTCGAGGTCGTCGTACGTCTCGTCGCCGAGCACGTTCAGCGCGGAGCGCAGGATCTGCCGGGTGGTGCGGTAGCTCAGTGACAGCTTCGACGACCGGCCGCGGATGTTGATGCCGAGACTGCCGAGGGTCACCTGGTTCTTGTAGATGCGCTGGTGGGTGTCACCGACCAGGAAGAGGTCGTTGCGGTCCGGAGCGGTCATCGCACGCAGCATCTTCCAGTGCGCGGGCCGCAGGTCCTGAGCCTCGTCGACCACGATGTGCCGGTACCGGTAGCGCAGCCAGCCTCCCGAACCGTCGGCCACGTGGACGTTGTCGAAGCCGCCCGCTTCCTCCCGCTGACGGTCGATGGCCTGAATGCGTCGGGCGCGTTCCGCCTCCAGCTGGGCTGCCCGCTCCGCGACCTGATCCCACGTCTGGATGCCGAGCCGGTCCAGGCGCTGGGTGAACCGCTCGGCGAGCTGCCAGATCTCGGCGCGTTCGGCACGGCTGACCGTGCGTCCACGTCCGGCGCGGCGGGCACGGAAGTAGTCCGTGCGGGAGGTCACGGCTTGGCCGAGGATCACCTGCGTCCACTCGTCGTGCAGGAACTCCGCGTCCCATCCGTCCTCGCCGAGTTCGTCGAGGAGTGAGCGCCATTCGCGGACCGCCTGCGCCTCGTCGACGATCCGCTTGCGGTTGCCCGGTTCCGCCTCCCGGACGGTACGCAGCGCGAGCTGGTCGACATGACTGATCTCGACGCGGGACAGCAGTGCCTCACCGCCGAGAGCCAGCAGCCGGGACCGCAGGTCGGCCGCGAGGTTCTTGTTGTAGGTGGTCAGCAGGATGGGCTTGTTCCGGCCGGCCGGGAGCTGCTCGACCAGGTGCTTGACGCGGTGCAGCGCCACGATCGTCTTGCCGGTGCCCGGCCCGCCTCCCACACGTGCTGGGCCGCTGTAGTCCCGCGTGACCAGCTTGGCCTGGGTGGGGTGCAGGAACACCTTCCAGCGCCCGAAGTCCTCGCCCTCCAGCGCCTCGCGCAGCGCGTCGTCGGTCGTGGTGACGATGGTGGCGGGACGTTCGACGGCAGCCCGGAAGTCTTCGGGGTCCACGGGTTCAGGCGCCGCCACGGGGGCGGTGACCTGCTCCAGGACGTCGTCGTACTCCTTGCCGTCGTACAGCGCGAGCAGCACCTCCCCGGAGAGCTGCGGCGCGTACTCGACGAGTCCGAGGAGCTGGTCCTCGGTGGTCAAGGCGGCGACGACCGGGATCAGAGACGGCGCCACACCCAGGTCGGTGAGCTGCTGCTCCGACCAGTTCGCGAACAGCGGCTCGGGAGCGGCCGGCTCGGCGGGACGGGCCGACTCGGCGGGTGCGGTGCTCCGCGGCGGCGCGGGACTGAGCACTTCCTCCTGCACGACCTGCAGGTCTACGTACTCGATGCCACCGGTGACGCGGTTGACCGAGTACGTGAGCCGGTCCAGATGTGCGTACACGTCCTTGCGGTGCTTGACCGAGACGATCAGCCAGTTGTCGTCGGCCAGGCGGAGCAGCAGGGCCCGGTACTCGTCGTTGACGCGCGCCGAGTACAGCTTGTCGTGGCCCTGCAACTGTTTGAGACGCAGTCCCGCGGAGTCGGGGTTGGTCTTGAACTTGTGCTGGAAGTCGTAGATGGCCCCCTTGACCGGGCGGGGGAGCTTCAGGATCTCCCGGTCCGCCTTGTCGAGCAGGCGCAGCGTCACGTTCTTGCCGGTCACGGCTGTTCGTTCTCCCCGTTCTCCGTGGTGGTGCCGTCCGGCTGGTTACGACCCTTCTGGTCGCCGGATGGTTGTGCGCCGTCGAGGCGGACTGCGATGTCGTCGGCGGTCCAGTCGCCGGCGGGCCGCACCTCCCAGCCGGCCGCGGCGAACGCGCGGTCGCGGTCGGCGGCCTCCGGGTCCTCGTCCTCGCCCTCCGGCGGGCGCGGGGCGAGGACGACACCGACGCGTGCGGCGGGCCAGGCCAACTCGGCCAGCCAGCCGTTCTCGTCGAGCTCGTAACCGTCCTCGGGAACCGGGACACCGCGCGCGGCGAGAGCCTCGGCGAGTGCGAGCAGACCGGGCTCGTCCGGGTCGAGGTATTCGATGACCTGATCCCATGCCGCGTCCCTGACCTGCGGGGCGCTGCCCGCGGCGGAGACCTCCGCGGCGGCCCGGGCCTGCGGTGTCGGTACGGCGGTCCGGGCCGGCGCAGGTGAGCCCACGGCGGTCGCGGTGGTGGCGAGCGTGGCGCGGACGCTTTTCAGGACGCCGCTGCCGCCCGTGACTGCCAGGGTCTCGACAGGGAATCCGTCGAGGCGGCTGGTCGTCAGCTGGACGGCGTCACCGCCGCCGGTGTCCAGGAACTGCAGCAGGTTGGACCAGTACAGCCAGGCCCGCCAGCGGCGCTTGTGCGTTTCCTCCTGGGCGTGGACGCCGGGTGCGTCGTCGAGGAGGACGATGCCGGTCCAGGCGGGGGGTTTCGCCCGGCCGTCCGCGGCGAAGACCAGCGGCAGCCCCGAGCGGTCGGTCACGCTGAACAGCTGCACGGGGCCGCGTGGTCCCGCGGGGGTTCCGCCGCGAAGCGCCGCCGTGATCTGCTTGCCGAGCACGTTCGGCGGCAACGCGACCGGACGGGTCCCGGCGCCCATGAAGCCCGCCAGGGCGGCCTCCGCGCGCCACTGCCAGCGCTCCGCGTCTGGCCGGCGCAGATACTTCACGAGCTGCACGGCCGGATTGACCCACACCGTCTCCGCGAGCTCCCCGGGCAGCCCGCCCCGCACCTTGGCGTAGTAGTCGCGGGCCTTGCCGCGGGCCTGGTCACCGTACGGCTCCCACACCGGGTCGGCCGGTCCAGCGCCCGCGTGGCCGATGTCCCGGACGCGGCGCTGCCAGTCCTTCACGTCGCCGTAGGTGAGCTGGAAGACCCTGAGCCCTTCCGCGCGCAGCCGTGTGCGCTTGTCGGCGTCGTCACCGACCCGGTTGTGCTCGCGGCCGGCGTGGAACTCGTAGCCGTCCAGGTAGACCGCCACGCGCGGGCCGGGCGCGTCGACCCGTTCGAAGAGGACGTCGGGGCGGGTGCCGTCGAGGGCCCGCTGCTGTGACACCCGCCAGCTCAGAGTGGTGCCGTCGGCCGCGGTCAGCCGCAGGTCCAGCGCGTGGGTGCCGGCCGGCGTGATGTAGGCGTCGCCGCTGGCACGGCTCTCGGGCAGCCCGGCCCATTCCCGCAGCGTGTCGATGAACAGGACTTCGAGGTCGCTTTCGGCCTGCCGGTGCATGGGGATGTGCTGGGTGGTGGTGACGGGTGAGCTGGACCAGCGCTCGCCGTCCGCGCCGAGCAGTTCGTCGAGCATCTGCCGGACCTCGTTGCGGCTGACCTTGTCGTAGTCGGCCGGTGGCACCCGGCGCAGCAGGCAGCGGTGGCAGCCGTCGAGGCCCTTCTCCAGGCAGCCGCAGCTCTCGATCACCTCGCGAGCCTTCAGCAGGACCTCGCGGAATCCTTCCGAGGTCGCCAGGCGGTGCAGGTAACCGGTGCCGCCGGGCAGCCTGTCGTACACCACGAGGAACCGGCGCGGCCAGTCGCGGTCCTCGCCGTCCGGCATGGAGGCGGAGGTGATGTCGATGTGGTCGGGGTCGCCGCCGTAGCGGGCGGCTATGCCCGCGAACAGCGCGGCGGTGAATGAGGCGAGCCGCTCCTTGGCTCGCGCCACGGACGCCGGCAGCAGGATGCGGACGGCCTCCGTCGTCAGCTCGTGCGCCAGCAGCAGCGGCACGTCCAGTCCGGCGCCCTGCTCCTCCCCGCTGCCGCGCAGCCGTCGGCGCGGGCACCACAGCTGGTGGTGGGCGCTCGCGCGGGTGGAGCGGGCAAGCGAGGCGGTGAGCGCGTGCTGCGACTGGTCGACGACCGGCCGCCCGTCGGCCGTCGCCCCACCGCAACTCGTGCACACGTAGAACGGGTTCAGGCGCACGTCGTCCCCGGCCAGCGGAACCGTGCTGCTGCCGTCCTGCCGGTCCACCCCGAGGTTCAGGGTGCGGACGACGGCCTTGCGCGTGAAGTCGGCGCCGAAGACCGCGGTGTCGTGCCGCCACGACCCGGCCGCCAGATGCGCAGGGTCGATGTCGACCGTAGTGAGCACCGCGTACCGTCTGCGGTCCCTCTCGTCGCGGTCGTCCCGCACCCGGGCGTCGTCCCGCTTGTCCCGGGACATCACGCGCCGGGGTTCCAGTACGTGGTGCACACAGCCCGCGTCGGCTATCTCCCGCGAACCGCACCGCGGGCACGGCGAGGTGTCGTTCTTCGGGTCGCCGTGCGTGCGCGTGTAACCGCAGGCCGGGCACAGGCGCCACAGCGCCCACGCGCGACGTTCGGGGCTGCCGATGTCGAGGGCGCGCACGACGTGCCGGTAGCCGTTGACGTAGAAGCTGTTGCCGGGCGCGAGTTCGGTCAGGGCCAGCTTGCGGGACCGCTCGTAGTCGCGGACCTCGCTGCGGTACACCCACTCCCGGCGCTCGTCGTCGCCCTCCGGGGCCTCCGTGCCCTTGTCGTCCTCGGACGCCTCCTTCCAGTAGAGCGTGGCCTCCAGCGACGTAGTCGTGTCGGTGAGGCTGTAGTTAGGCAGCAGACCCAGCTCCACGAGAGCACCGTGCGCACTGGCCTGGCTCAGTTCGCGCAGCAACTCGCCCGTGGCGCGCCGTTCCGCGAGCAGCTCACGCCGCTCCGCGCCCTGCTCACGGTCCTCGGCGAGCAGCCCGTCCACCGCGGTGTCGATGGCGGCGATGCGCCGGCGCAGCTCCTCACGGCGCGCCGTCCACCCCTCCTCGGCCTCCTGCAGGGTCCGCGCGATGCCGCCGGTGGCGTACGCGCGCAGCTCGTCCGCGGCGTGCGCGGACACCCCCCGGTCGTCGTCCGGGCCGCCGGGCGCCTGCGGGAACAGCGCCAGGAACTCCTCCACCAGCCGCGCCCCGTGGGTGAGCGCCGCGTCGGACAGGTCCTGGCACCAGCCGGTCGTGCCGAACAGCGCCGACGACAGGCGCGGCACCGGCATGAGCGGTTCGCCGTCCGCCGTGGTCAGTTCGCGGCGCGCCGCCCGATCCAGCAGATGCGCCGTGTACTGGCGGCGCAGGATCTCGACGGCCGACAGATAGCAGCCCGGCGGCACGATGTCACCGGCGATCATCTCGGTCGGGTCGTCCAGGTAGTAGCGGTCGCGGGCCCGGCGCCCGCCGAAGGCGACCACCAGGGCGTTGCCGGTCCTGCGTCCGGCGCGTCCGGCACGCTGCACGTAGTTCGCCGGGCCGCCCGGCAGTGAGCCGAGCAGTACGGCCGACAGGTCGCCGATGTCGATGCCCAGTTCCAGGGTGGGCGTGCAGGACAGCACGTTGGGGTCGGTGTAGTGGACGCCCTGCCGGAACGTCCGCTCCACACGCTCCCGTTCGGGCCGGGTCAGCATGCCGGTGTGCTCGGCCGTGACGACCCGGTAGGTGCCTCCGGTCAGATACAGGCGGCGGTAGTAGTCGGCCCGGTAGTCGCGCTCCAGTTTCCCGCCGAAGCCGCCGCTGCCCGCCCCGGTCGAGGACATGCCGTACTGGGGCGGGGTGAGGACGCCGGTGCAGCGCCAGCGCGGGCAGGGGTGCCCGTACCAGCGGGTGCGCCGTTCGGGCGGCACCACCTGCTGCCAGCCGCACTCCTCGCAGGACACGAACGCCTTGTTGACCAGGTCGTCCGACAGGAGACGCACGTGGATGTGGCCCGGCTGCAACCCATACACGCGGGTGGTGCGGTCCTTGGCGGTGCGCACCGACAGCACGCCCTCGTCCGCGAGGACGGGCAGCAGCCTGCGCAGATACTCGGTCGCCTGCGGCGCGTCCAGGCCGAGGCAGCGCCGGGTCCAGTCCTGGTACCAGTTGCCGCGACCGGTGATCGTGTCGAACTTCGTCTTCTCCTTGGGGCCGGCGAGCAGGAACCTCGGCGGTGCCACGTACCCCTCGGGGAAGGCGGGCATTCCCTCCGGCCGCTGCCCGGAGATGAGGTACTGGTTGACGCCCGCTTCCTTGAGCCAGGTGTCCAGCCACCGGTGCCGGACGCCGCCGCGCAACCGCAGCCGCTCCAGCAGCCCCCGCACGTACGCCAGGTACCGGTCGGGCGTGGGCAGGCCGCCGTCGAACCCCAGCTGTCCCGGCAGCATGAGGTGCAGGTCGCGGGCGAGCGCGACGATCCGGTCCGGGTCGGCGATCATCACCTCCGCGGCTGTGGTCCGGGTCAGCTCCAGGGTGCGCCCGAGGCGCGAGCGCAGCCCGAACTCCATGACGGTCGCGAACGCGAGCCGTTCCCCGATGAGCTTCCACGTCCGTGCGTCCCCGGTGCCGTGTCCCGACAGGAGCCGGTCCACGCCCGGTTCGTCGTGGAGGTCCGGCGGGACGACCGCGGCCAGCGTCTGCGCGTCGTCCACGGAGTCCAGGACGTCGCCGATGAGGTCGTTGAGCGGCAGCGGCGCACCGGTGTCGTCCAACTGGTGCGCCAGCAGCGAGCGCAGCGAGAACTTGTACGAGGCGTTGGCGACGTACCCGGCCCGGTGCGCCGCGTCCTGGGTGGAGTCGTTGAACAGCAGCGTCTTGCGCTCCTCCGGCGCCAGCGCGATCTCCTGGCCGCCGGTGAACAGTTGGGTGACCGTGGCGGAGGCCAGCGCGGCGAGCGCGGTACCGAGGAACCTGATGCCGTTGTCGGTGTTGCACGCCGGGCAGGTGTCGTCCTTGGCGGCCTGGTCGGCGGTCTTCTTGTCGAGGATGGCCCGCGCGAACCAGGCGTCCTGCAGTCCGTCCCCGTCCTCGGCGACGGGCATGCGGTAGGTGCTCTGCGCGCCGTCCAGCACCACCACCGACTGCGGGTCGACGCCGCCCGCCTGCTTCGGCGCGGTGCCGGTGAGCGCCGCGAGGGCGTCCCGCGCCTCGGCCGGCGTCGCGGAGATGAAGTACCGCAGCCGCCGCTTGTCGCGCCCGACGGCGGCCTGCCAGATCCGCAGCGGGCTGGTCTCCAACTTCTGCGGGTCGGCCTCGGGGGACAGGGCCGCCCAGCCCGAGCGGCCGCACACGCGGCAGTAGATCGCCGGCAGATGCGCCTGGGCCGGCCGCTGCACGGTGTCCGAACCCGGCAGCGCCTGCGGTCGCCGCGAGTCCGCCGTCGGCCATTCGTCGCTGTCGGACGGCTCCTCGGACGCGGACGCCGCGGTGAGCGCGGAGCGCCGCGCGACGGCCCGCTCGTCCTCGTACCAGCGGAACTCCGGCCGGGTGCCCACCCCGCTCAGTACCCGGCCCACCGGCCGCACCCACAGGTGCGCCTCGATGTGCAGCAGCGGACGCGGCCGGCGCTCGTCGGACTCCGGGTCCCGCGCGGACGACAGCAGCGCCACGAACCGCGACAGCGCCTCCAGCGCGAGCCGCGGGTTCTCCCGCGCGGTGCGCGCCCAGGCGTATCCGAAACGGGCCATGCGGTCCCGCAGCCCCCACTCGTCGAGCGGCTCACCGTTCAGCAGCGCGAGCACACCGTGGGTGAAGTCGTGTTTCTTCAGCAGCCGCCCGATCTGGAAGGCGTCCAGGCCGCGCCGCCCCAGCAACCGCTCGGTGAGCCCGTCCAGGTCCAGCCGGTCCGGATCGGACTCCACGCCCGGCCCGCCCGAGACCTGGATGACTTCCTGGGGACCGGGAGGCTCGGGCAGTTCGTAGTCGATGTCGCCGACGAAGTCGTCGGCGTTCAGCCGCTCCTCACCGATCACGGAATCCGGACCGAACGGCACACCGAACACCTGCTCGGCGACGGTGAGGATGCCACCGGTGTCGCCCCCGCCCTCACCGAGGGTCGCCGAGGTCGCCACCGGGCAGATCGAACCGAGCGGCCGCTCCGGCTTCGAGGCGCCCACGGCGGACGCCAGCCGCCGCAGCAGCATCGCCACGTCGGTGCCCTGCGCGCCGTCGTAGGTGTGGAACTCGTCCAGCACGACGTACGCCGGGTCCGCGCCGTCCCACAGCGGCCGGTCCTCCGCCCGCTGCAGCAGCAGGTCCAGCATCTTGTAGTTGGTGATCAGTACGTCCGGAGGCGACTGGCGCATCTCCTCGCGCCGTGTCATCACCCGCCGGAAGTCCGTGTCCGGTTTGTCGCCGATGTAGAGACCGGCCGTCACCTGGGCCAGTTCCGGCTGCGCCAGGTAGTCGCCGATTCGGCCGGCCTGGTCGGTGGCGAGCGCGTTCATCGGGTACAGCAGCACGGCCTTCACCCCGCGCCGGCCCAGTGCCTTCTGCCGCCGGCAGTGGTCGAGCACGGGGATCAGGAACGACTCGGTCTTGCCGGATCCGGTGCCGGTCGTCACGAGCGTCGGCTCGGCAGCCCCCCTAAACGTGCTCAGCCGCTCCCACGCCTTCGCCTGATGCCGCCACGGCGTGAACGACGGCTGCCACTCCAGCGCCGACCGCCACCCGTCGTCGGCGGGGTGGAACGGCGTCCTGATCCGCAGGTACGGCCCCCGGAAGATCCCCGTCTCCGGATCCCCGAGGAACCGCTCCAGCGCAAGCCGTGTGTCCTCGTCGGCCAGCGCGTACGTCGTCGTGAGGTACTGCGTCAGACTGCCGCGGAGTTGCGCGGCGGCCAGGGTGGGCTTCACGAGGACCTTTCGGGCAAGTCGGTTACCGGGACCGCCGGTGCGCACCACCGTGGCAGTCGGTTGTCGGCACCATGACGATCAGTACCAAAAATAACGCCCACCTCGGACATCGGTACCCACCTGGTCGAAACCCGCACCTCGGTAAACAGTCCCAACAGGGCAAATGCGGCAGATGGTTGCGGTGATGGCCGTACATACGCGGCCAGTTTCCGACCGCCCCTGCGGCGGCACGTGGTCCGGTGGTCAGGTCCAGTCCGCGAGGTCCCCGACGAAGTCGGCGTACGAGCGGTTGGTGCCGCGCGGGGAAGGGATCAGGCGGTGCTTGAGCGCCTCGCGGGCGACTGCGGGGCCGTCGCTCTCCCGGAAGGCCGGCAGGCCGAGCCCTCGCTTGAGCTCCTCCTTGGCGTCCTTGATGCGGCCGGTGTCCCTGTCGAGCAGCTGAGCGGGGACCTTCCAGCGTGGACGGACATGCGGGAAGGCTTCCGGGAAGAGCAGCAGCCAGCCCTCGCTCTCCCACGCGGCGAGCGCCACGGCCGTCCGGAACTCCTGGCACTGGCGCGCGAACTCGTCGGTCAGCGTCTTGCGAATCCGGTCGTACTGGCCGTCGGTGTAGCCGTCCAGGTCCTCGTGGGCGACGAACCCGAGCAGCTCGGCGCGCTGTTGGCGCGCCTTGGCCCGTGCCTTGCCGGCCAGTGCCTTGACGGCGGAGGTGAGGTCCGGACCGGACTTCCTGCGCAGCCGCACGGGGTCGTTGATGCGGACCAGCTTGGCCGCCGCGTCGAGGTCGGGCCGGTGAGCGCGTATGAGGGCGGCCAGGATCTCGCAGTCGTTTTGATCCTCACCGGCCAGCACGATGACGCCCCGATCCTGAGCCCGGGACGCCCGCCCGCTGCTCTGCCGCCCCTTCGGGGTCACAGCTCACCGCCGGTGAGGTCGCCGCCCAGCACCCCGGAGAACCACAACTCCCCGAGCGGCTGTTCACCGGACACCTCGACGATGTCCTTCACCTCGTCGACCGTGAGAGCCGGGATGATCGACGCGCCGTTCTCGTCGCGGTCGCACACGACGAACTCCTCCGGATACAGCCGGTTCACGAGGGCGGGCGAGTGGGTGGCCACGATGAACTGCGTCCGCTCGGCAGCTTCGCGCAGCCGCTGCACGACGAGTTCCAGGGCCTGCGGATGCAGACCATGGTCGATCTCCTCGATGCAGGTGAACGCCGGGGGGTTGGGGTCGTAGAGCAGCGCGAGCAGTCCGAGCAGCCGGACCGTCCCGTAGGAGGCATCGGCGAGAGGGGTCAGGCGGCGCAGGCCACGCTCGCGCAGCACGACGGTCAGTTGGTCGGTCGCCCCGCCGACCTCCTCGAACTCGATGTTCTCCAACTGCGGAAGGACCGTACGGGCGTCGGCGACCAGGTCGTTCCAGGTCTCCTCGCGACCACTGAGGTGGATCAGGAATCCGGCCAGGTTCTCGGCGTGGGGCGAGAGGGTGGCGAAGTCCGCACCGCGCAGGCGTGTCGGCTGCCTGGCCGCCGCCACGTCGACGTCGAACACCCGGAACGACGACAGCCGGTCGGCGACCCGCGTCACCTCGTCGCCGCCGTCGGCGGGGCCGAGCCGGGGAAGCGTGGACAGTCCGCTGCTCAACCTCCTGATGCCGAAGCTGCCGCTGTCCTTGGTCTGCCCGGCTCGCTCGTCGACCACGCGCGCTTCCTCACCGGAGATGGTGATGCGCCGGCCGCGCCCCTGCTTGCGTTTGAACGCGAAGCTCTCCTCGCGGGAGAGGGCGTAGGTCAACCTCTTGCCGTCCCGGTTCGACGGCAGCGAGCGGCGTCGGATCGTGAGGTTGTACTCGTCCGGTTGGTTGCGGGTGGAGTTGCTGGTCCAGGTCGCCTTGAGCTGGATGCGCATGGACGTCGGTGGTTTGTTCCCGCCCCAGAAGGCCACTTCGTCGAATCCGCCGCGCGAGTCGAGTGCCGGTTGGAGGTCGGTGCGGATGATGTCGGCGAGGAAGTCGAACACCTCCAGCACGTTGGACTTACCCGCTCCGTTAGGGCCCACTAAGACGGTGAGCGGACCTAGCGGCACGGTCACGTCACGAAGACTGCGGAAGTTCTCGACGTGTAGTTCGAGCAGACGGCCAGGCATGGGACGAAACCTATCGGGTCGGTGATCGGGGCGCGGGGGAGTGGGCCGGATGCGCTGCCCGCGCCACTGTGTTCCCCGTCCTGTTCGAACGCGGCCCGGGACGGCGGGCGAGGGCACGTTCCGGTGCGAGGGCGAGCCGACATGCGAAACAGGCTAGGCCTGGCCACTGACATTGCGTCCCCGGGCGCCGGTTCACCGGATCAGGGTGTCCTGGCCTGCGTAGATTTGATGGCTGAAGGTGGATCTGGTGCAGGAGTAGGGACGCCCTTCTGGCCAGCTGCGCGGGTGTGGCCGCGCATGTGGCAGACCCACCCGGCGGGCTGCCAGGGGCCCGCCGTGTTCCGGGCAATATCCAGCCGAGCTGGTACCGGGGGCCCGCCGGTGCGACGGTAGCCAGACTGCGCTCTCTACCGATATCGAGGCCCATCATGTCCGGTCTGCCGTTCTTCGTCCCCTGTCTGGTGCTGGTCTCCGCGCTCTGGGCGATGTTGCCGTTCCTTTGCCCCCGGCAGCGGCGGACGGGCATCGTCATCGCTGTCTCGCAGCTCATCGGGACGCTGGCGATCACACAGCCCTGGACCGAGAACTGGTACTGGGACGTCGGGTGGTGGCTGATCCTCGTCTTCGGGCAGGGTGCCCTTGTCGCGCTGGGGCGCTTGGCCTTCGAACTCAGCCCGCTCGGCGCCCGCCGCCACCGCACGGCGCCCCGGTCCCCGTGAACCAGCGCATCAGGGATACGTGACCAAAAGCAGACAGCCCCTCGCCGGGCGGCACATAGAGTCCGCTGGCTGGTCGATGCGTCGATCCCAGGACGCGTTCAGCGAGGATTCGGGGGAAACGCGAATGACACAGGGCAGGAAGCCCTACCCGGTGACCGAACTGCTGGCGGCCGTACGGTCGGAGATCCTGGCGGAGCGCCGCAGCGACGGAAACGATGCGCAGAAGGTGTCGCTCACCGGCGGCCGCCTCGTGTCCTCCGAGACCGAACGTTTCGAGTACCTCTTCGTCTGTAAGAAGTGGCGCGAGTCGCTGGACGGTGTTCCGGTGCTCGTCCGGGCATCACACTCCCGCGGTCCCTGGACACCGGCGGAAGCGTCACGGATGCCCGACGGGAGCGTGCGACTCACCGCCACCGAGAATCTCGGGCAGTCGGTGCGCAATGCCCAGATTCGGCAGGATGATTCGGCGGGACTGGTTGTCCTTGCCGAGCGCCTCGAATCGGCAGGAGCGGCGGACAGCTCGATACGCATGGAAAGCGCCGGATGGATCGTCGGCCAGGGTGCCCCGCTGACCAAGCGCGAGCCCACCCCTGACCGCTGGATTGCGAACTGGCAGTCGCTGAGGATGAATTCCCGCCAAAAACTGGCCATCGAGCAGGCATTGGCGAGCCAGATCCTCTTCCTGTGGGGGCCGCCGGGAACGGGAAAGACGGATGTCGTCGGACATATCGTCGAGGGAAACTACCGCCAAGGACTCAACGTCCTTTTCCTTGCGCCTACCAAGGTGGCGGTGGACCAGGCGTTGGAGCGCATCTGCGACCTCCTCGCGACCCAGGACGGCTTCGCTGAGGGCTTGGTGCAGCGCGCGGGCGACATCGAGGTCGCCTCCTTGCGTGAGCGGTACGGCGCATGCGTGGACACCGCGCAGATCACGGCCCGCGTCTCCGCTCAGTTGGATGAGGCCCTCACTCAGGCGACGCAGTCCCTGAAGGACACACGAGCCCTTATCCTCCTCCATGACGACGTACGGTCCCTTGAGGAACGGCTCGCGACAGCCCGGACGACCCGTGCCGAGGCCACGGCATCGAGTGCGTCCGCCGAGCAGGCGGCGCTACGAGCGGAGGCGCAGGCCGCACAGCTGCGCGTGAAGATCAACCAGCAGGGCACACCCGGTGGCCTCTTCGTCAAGCGCAAGGAGGCTCAGCTGGCCGCCCTGCAGGCGGAGCTCATCCAGGCCGACGCGGCCGTCCGAGGCGCTCGTCAACTGCGCGGGGACGCCAGGCGCCGAGCGAGCCAGGCCGGTCAGGAGATCGACGAGCTGAACGGGCGCCTCACCGCCGCTCGGCCACGGCTCGCCGGAGTCCCCGCACGATCCGCTCTCGTGAAGCAGGCGGAGGCCGCCCAGAAGGCGCTCGACGAGCTCGATCGTCAGCGTAAGAAGATCCAGGACACCGTGCGTGCCAAGTGCCGAGTCATGGGGGCCACCGTCGCGAAGGCGGTCCAGGCGCGGAAACTGCTGGACCGCGTCGATGTCGTCGTGATCGACGAGGCCGGCATGGTGGATCTGCCGTCCGCCTGGCTGGTCGCGGGCCTGGCCAGGAAGCGGGTCGTCGTCGCCGGGGACTTCCGTCAACTTCCCGCCGTCACCAAGGGTGAGGGTGACCGGAAGGCAACGGAGGAGGAGCGCGAGCACTCCCGGCAGTGGGCGTCCCGGGACGCCTTCCATGCTGCGGGCCTGGTCACCGCGTCTGGGGCGGTGCGACAGGATCCCAGGCTGGTGTCCCTGGACACTCAGTACCGCATGCGCGAGCCGATCTGTGAAGTGGTGAACGTCGTCGCCTACCCGGACGCCCCACTGGCGACGGGCCGGGACGACCGCAGCCGCATCCCCTTCAACGCGCTGGTCGATTCACCGGTCATCCTCGTCGATACCTCCAAACAGCGAATAGCGGGCCCCGACAACAAGGCCAACACGGTGAACGAGGCCGTCGTCCATGAACTCGTACGCGGGCTCCAGTACGAGGACGTCCTCCCGGGCCGCAAATGGGTGGGCACGGAAGTCCCGCACGGTGAGCGTGCGACGGACCGGCTCGCCGTCATCGCCCCGTACCGCGCGCAGGTCAAGGCATTGCAGGGCAGCCTGAAGTACCGCTTCGGGGAAGAGTACGAAGGCCTCGTCGACACGATCCACCGGTTCCAGGGAAGCCAGCGCCCGATCGTCATCTTCGACACTGCCGTCGGTGCGGGCAAAGACCCCGGCTTCTTCTACAAGGGATCCGGGCTCTCCTCCCACACCTGCCGACTCCTGAACGTCGCCCTCAGCCGCGCCCAGGACCACTTGATCGTCGTCGCCGATCTCGCGCACCTGCGCCGGCACCTGGCACCGCATAGCGAGGCTCGAGTGATGCTCGATCACCTGGAGAGCCATGCCCAGGTGATGTCGGCCGACCAACTCGTACCCATCCGGGATGCCGCCCAGCTCTCTGCCCTCACCGAGGAGGAACTGCAGCGGCCGGCCTTTTTCCCGGCGGACGAGGTCTACAAGGCCGTGGAGTGGGATATCGAGCAGGCGACGAGCAGCATTGAGATCTACTGTCCCTTCCTCGACCCGAACCCGGTCCGCAAATGGTCCGCGTTGCTGGGACGGCGGGTCGACGACGGAGTCCGAGTGGTGGTCTACACCCGGGCCGCGGAGGAGCAACGTGACGACGCCGCTGCTGATCGCCACCAGCTGCGGATCGATGAACTCCGGGCGGTCGGCTGCGAGGTGGACTTCCGGGAACGCATGCACGAAAAGGTTCTCATCCTTGACAGCACCGTTCTCTGGCACGGTTCGCTCAACCTGCTTGCGAACACCGGCCCCACCGACCTGATGATGCGGTTCACGGATCCCACGTCCTGCGAGCGGGTCAGCCGTGTCATAGAACCCGCCCGCAAGGACAAGGCGGCGTGGAACCCGCGAGCGGCAGGGAGGCGCACCGACGTGCCCGGCGGCACCTCCGACCGTTCCGGCCGCACGGCTGACACCGCCGCACAATCGTCGGGCGACACCAGCCCGGGTGACGTGGTCAACGGACGCCTGTACCTTGACGTCTCCTACGCGGAGAGGGACGAGGCGAAGAAGCAGCTCGGCGCCAGGTGGGACAAGCCGAACAAACTCTGGTACGTCGACGCTGCCCGTGTCAGTCGTGAGCAGGCGCGCCGTTGGCTGCCGTGACGTGGCCCATGTGCTCCGCCGGTGGATCGTCCGGCGGAGCATCAGGTCATGCCTGGCGGTTCCGCTGACGCTGCCAGGCGCTCAGTGCGTCGGCGGACGCCGTGCTGTGCACTCCGCCGGGACCGACGTACAGCACCTTCGGGTTGTTGTTGTGCGGCCCGTAGCCCACAGAACCCCGAAGCAGGATGAAGGATCCCGGCCGAGGCACCCACCCCTCGAACCAGGTGTCCTGCCGCATGCCGGTCTCAGTCCAGATCACGTACGCCTTGGAGCCGTTCCTCGCCTGCTGGTACACCTTGTCCACCTGGACGATGTGGAAGCCGGGTCCCAGCTGCCGAGCGGAGGCCTGGAGACGCTCCCACTGCTGAGCTGCGGCGGCTTCCCGGCGGGTCTTTTTACGTCGGAGGATGCCTAACATGGCCGCAGCCTAGCTTGCTATGAACATGCCATCCTAGCCGCATTCCACAAGTCCAGGCACGACGTCAGCGAGGACACCCGCGCGACAGAGATCCGCCACCTCCTGGTGCCGCTTCTGCGGAGACACCCCGTCGGCATCCCGGTGCACGATCACCAGGTCGTAGCCATCACCCAGACCCCGCACCGCACGGAGCTCGTCCGCCACGCGGTGACAGTCGGTCAACCCGAACAGACATCCCAGGAGGTCGAGCGCGACGCCGACGGCCTGCCGAGGTACGTCATCTCGGTCCTGGCTGCCGGGGAGGACTACTGCAAGGGAGGAGACCGCGACCGGACTCCGCGTCGGGGGTCGTGGCGGCCGTGACGACGGGCCGTCGTCCGGCACGGGTCTCGGACGCCTCCAAGCGCAACCGCTCGCCATCCGCTTCGGAAGGCAGGTGCACAGGGAAGTCCCAGCCGGGCACCCGCCCGTACCGTACGGCGATCACGGCTGGGCAGTGCTGGAGGCGGCCTTGGTGGCGCAGATGGTGCCACGGCCTTCGACAATGGCGCAGGCCCGGACGCCGGCGAGGTCGTCCACGTGGGCCATGGGGGTGTGGGCGGTCTTCCCTGTCTGCTGCCTGTACTCCTGCGAGGTCTCTTCGTCGTGCTGGAAAGTGAGCATGACCCGGTCCCCGGGCGAGGTGCCATGCATCCTGGCCCAGGCGGCATGGCACCGGGGGCTGTGGCGCAGTTCGACGAGCACTCCGTAACCGCGGCCGGTGTACGCGGTGGCCGCGTCCTGCTCGCACACCGTGGTGGTCGGCTCCACAGACGTGCAGGAGGCGCCGCTGCACGTGGCCCGTGGCGCGGGCCGGGCCGACGCCGCCGTCGCCGAAGGGAGCCCTGTTCCTCCCGCTTGCGAGGAGCCGGCGAAGTGCCGGACCAGGAACACCACCACCAGCACGACGGCCACGGCCACTCCCGAGACTGCGAGGATCGCCGGCGCCTTCCTCTTCGTACCGGCTTCCGCCGAAGGCACCGCGACCGCCGTCGGTGAGCTCGCCGATACCGGGGCCGGCCTCGACGAGTCCGGCCTGGGAGCGCGGCCACGTTCCGTCTCCGCGCGACGATGCAGGTCCAGGACCTGCTCGAGTTCGACGTCGCTGTCGTCGGGCGCCGTGTCAGCGGGCCGGGCGCGGATCCGCCAGAGCGCCTGGATCACCTCGACGGTGGGGAGGGTGGCCCCCGCCTCCCATCGTGAGACCGTCGGCTGCCTGGCTCCCAGCTTCTTGGCGACCGCGTTCTGGCTCCGGTTGCTCTCCTCGCGCCAGCGTTTGAGTGTGCGCCCCAGCTCGACTCCCGGGGGCGTCGGCTCCTGGCCGCCGTCGGTGTCGTTCCGAGGCTCGGTGCCCACCGGCGCGCTCCCTCTGTCGAATTTCGAAATACCAGGTCAGACCCCATACATGCGGTCCGCGTATATGCAGGTATGGCCGGTAACGCGCACAGGGTAGATCCGGCCCGGGACATGGTCCAAGGTTGTCGTCAGCCGGTGAGAACGCCCCGGCTCATCCCTTCCCGAGAAGTCCCTGGCCGCGCCATGTCCTGGCGCGTCACGGACATGCCCGGAGACATGACACGAAAGGACTAACCGTCATGAACGCGAAGTACCGCACGAGTCTGCGGGTTGCCGCCGCCACAGCCGCCTCCGCCGGGATCCTCTCCGCGCTCGGCCTGGCCGCACCCGCCGGCACCGCCGCCGCCCACGACACCCGAACCACTTCACCGGCGCGCCCGGCCCAGCCGTTGGCCACCGCTCCCCAGAACGCCCTGGCCACCGGGCGCACCAGCACCACGCCCGCCACGCGCGGGTACGTGCTGAAGTTCACCAAGAACTGGTCTCGAACGGACCACTCGACGCTCGCCCTGTACCGCGACGGCCGACTGGTGAAGCGCTACCGTGCCGGGTCCGGCATGGGCAGCACGAACGAGTGTGCCAAGGAGCGCGGTTGGCTGCCCAGCGGCACCTACAAGGTCCTCGGGCACCAGACCAACCGCAACGGCAAGATCAAGGGGTACGCGATCCACCTCGCGGACAAGGCCTGCCGCCCCGAGGGCGACGGGAAGCCTGTCACCCGCGGAGATCTGTTCATCCACAGCAACATGACCAAGAACGGCGCCAGCCGCTGGCACGGCAACTACAAGTCCTACGGGTGCATCAAGCTCGCTCCCGCCGACATCAAGAACCTGTTCGCCCATCTGAACAAGGCCCACTGGCCCAAGAACCTGACGCTCCAGGTCAGCTGACACCTTCACGGCGACGGGGGGTAGGGTCTGCCGGGCAGCGCCGCCGGGCAGACCCCGTTAACCCGCGCAAGGCCGCACGTCTCGCCCCGGCCGCAGTCGGCGAAGCACCTGAGTGCGGCCCCGACGGCCGGGGACAGAACGGCGCCGCCGCCCCGTTGGCTGGGGCAAGCGGCGCCGTTCTGCGGAGCCCCTGTCAGAAGCCAGGTACGAAGGCTGCCGGCAGACATCCGACGTGCCCACGGCCAAACTTTGTCAGGGACTCGCCGGAGGGTCTACACGGGGACGGGGTCGGGCCTGCCGAAGGGCGCTGGGCCGGCCGCCGGACGTGGTGCCGACCACGGCCCACACGGTCTTGCCGGGGCCGGGGCGGCGGTCGGTGACGCCCCAGTCGTCGGCCAGGGCGGTGACGAGGAGGAGGCCGCGGCCGCACTGGGTGTCGGGTTGTGCCGGTGGGGCGACGACGGGCCGGCGTTCCGTGCGGGTGTCGGACACCTCCAGACGAAGCCGCCCGCCGTCCGCCTCGGAGGTCAGGCGGACGTGGAAGTCCCGGCCGGGGACCCGTCCGTGGCGTACGGCGTTGGCGCACAACTCTGCGGTGATGAGGGTCAGTGTCTCGTTGACGTCGCTGTCGTAGGGGTGGCCCCAGGAGTCCAGGCAGTGTGAGACGAAGAGCCGGGCCAGGCGGGCGCCTCGCGGGGTGGAGGTGAAGGACATGGCGAACTCGGTGGGCATCGTGGGACCGGAGGACCGGTGCCGCTGGGAGGAAGGGCTGTGCATGCGGTCAGCGTGGCGGCCGGGTCGGGCGTGTCACCAGGAGCGACGCTTGTACGGGCGTGTGCTGTACATGAGGCGGTGGGCCGCTGCGGGGAAAGAGCCAACTGGCCGGAGGACCAAGCCGCGAGACGGTCGGCAGGCCACCGCTCACGCGTCAGCTCTTCCCCCTTGCGGGAGGCGGCGGATGGCGGGGTCAGACTCGCCGGCAGCGGTCTTGGAGTTCGGAGATGACGGCTTTCTCACGCGCGTTGACGTCACCGTCCACGGTGGCCACCTGGTCGGCCACGTCGAGGAGGTCGCTCAGATCCCCCGGCTCGGCGTCTATGCGCCGCCATATCTCGGCGGGATCGATATCGACAAGGTGAGCGAGCTGTTCGTCGACCACCTGATGCCGCTCCCGGACCACCCTCACCAGGTGCCGCATCAACAGCGCCTCATCGTCGGTGATCTTGCGGTTCGCCCTGATGACGAGCCACGCGACCCACAGCATCAACTCCGGGTGCTGACTCCGCTTGCTCAGATTCTCGGCGAGTTCGATCACCCGCGCCTCGTTCCGGAAGACGGCCAGCGCGTGCCGCCCGGCGAGCAGCGTCGTATAGCGGTTCAACATCACCGCAAGGGGAACTCCGACCAGAGGGATACCGATCTTGATGACGTTCTTCTGCAGGAGGTGCTTCCCGACGACCGGGAGCGCCTTCGCAGCGGTGAGTACCTCTCCGGAGTAGAAGCGCTTGATCACCGGCCGCACGAAGGCCGGGACCGCCTTGGCCACGCCTTCCCGGACCGCTTCCCCACTCTTGATCGTGAAGGCCACTCGGATGAGCTTCCACAGGTCCTCGGGGTCGTTCAGATCGAGGGGGACCCGGTAGAGGACTGAGACGTCGTAGGCCAGGCGGAGTTGGAGCCGGGTGATGAACGCGACGTCGACCATCATGGTCGTGACGGCGGCCGGGACGGTCGCCGGCGAGGCACCCCCGGCGCTCCCGATGGTGGCGGCGACGGTCGCCGTGTAGGCCCCGGCAGAGAGCCCACCTTCGAGCGCGGCGTACCGAGCCGCCATCTTGATCCGCTGATCGACGATGGCATCCGCGGGTACTCCCGGGTACCGCTCCTGGAAGTACTGCCAGTCGACCTTCTCGGTGTAGGAGTTCATGGCATGAGCGCTGAGTTTGGTGAACCAGTTGCCCGACTTGATGTCGTCCGCGCTCAGCCCTTTGACAAACTTCTTCAGCTCGTCCCGCTCCTGCTCGACGACCTTCCGGTCGGCATCGTCGTCCCCGCCGGTTTCGGCAGCGTCCATCGGAGCTTCGGTCATGGCGGATCCCCCCAGGCGGTTAAGCGAATAGCCAGGTTGCGAGGTTCGGACAACCCCGCTGACGTCTCAACACCGTGACTCAGTGAGCGCCATATTGGTCGGCGGACGTCCCGTTAATCCGTAACTCTAGCGTTTTATCATGCTGCTGGTGCCGATGCTTTGACCTCCGCCATGACCGCCTGCACCGCGGCAAACCGCTTCACACACCAAGCAACTTTGAGTTGGTTCGACACCGTGAACGGCAAAGTGTCGGCCGCCTTTACCGCCTCGTCCGCCGCGAGCCTCTCGACGATACGGTCGGGCTCACCCACGTACGTCCGGTCGACGCGTGACCCGACCCCTTGAGCAGCCCGATCCGGTCTTCCTGTTCCTGAGTATCAGCGTCCGCGGCAAGGTCTCTCGGTGGACGGCGAGTTCGTCGCGCTAACTCGCATCTCCTCCGGTTGCTTGGCCAACTCGTCTTCCAGTTCGTTCAGTTCCGTACGTCGCGTCGCGGTGCGTTCCGCGAGCCCGGACCGCGCCGAGGGACCGGATCGTGGGCGGCGACGGGCCGTTGCCACGGAGGAGCCGGCACAGCGGCACCGGCCGCCCCCGTGTGCCGGTCAAGACCGCAGATTTCCGCCGCAACCTGCACGAGCACGGCCGTGCAGTGTCACACCAGCCGCTCCCACCAGCTCGTTCGGAAAGTGGCGAACGCTCAGATTATGTCGATCTCGGGCGGAAGGGTTCGCGGCTCGTATCTCCCCCGCGTCCTTGAACGGCGGCACGGTGTTCCAGGAGTGGTGGTGAACAGCGCGGGTGCATGTGTACAGGCGGATGCTGTACGTGGGAGGGCGGGCGCTCGTACGCGGTATGAGGGAAGCGGGGCCAAGTGGCGCGAAATTCACGGTGCGTGTCTTTAGGGTGAGCTGTGGGTGACGGACCGGTGTGGTGCCTGCGGCGGGACGCGGTGCGGGCGCCTTTGTGCGGGTGGGTGAGGTGGGGTCACCGGTGACGGTTCACGGTGAGGGTGAGGCGGGCATCCTCCGATGCTTCGGGCAGCAGTTGCGGTTGCTGAGGACGAGCCGGGGGCTGACTCGGGGGGAATTGGGTGCGAAGCTCGGTTACGGCGAGGACATGGTCACCTCGGTGGAACTGGGGCGGCGCATCCCGAGACCGGAGTTCATCGAGCGGGCGGATGCGGTGCTGGAGGCCGGGGGTCTGCTGACGGTGATGAAGGAGGAGGTAGCGAGGGCGCGGTACCCGGCGTTCTTCCGGGATGCGGCGAAGTTGGAGGCGGAGGCGGTTGAGCTGCATGTGTATGCCAACCAGGCCGTGCCGGGGTTGTTGCAGATCGAGGAGTATGCGCGGGTTGTCTTCGAGATGTGGCGCCCCTTGCTGGACGAGGAGACTGTGAACCAGCGGGTAGCCGCCCGGCTGGCCCGCCAGGAGCTGTTCACGCGCAGGCCGATGCCGACGATCAGCTTCGTCATCGAGGAGAGCACTTTGTGTCGGCCGCTGGGTGGGCGCGCGCTGATGCGGGCGCAACTGGAGCAGGTCCTCTTGTACGGTCAACTGCGTAACGTTGAGATCCAGGTCATGCCGACCGACCGTCGCCAACATGCCGGGATGGGCGGTCCGTTCACCTTGATGGAGACGAGCAAGGCGCAGAGGATCGCCTATGTGGAGGTGAACGAGCACAGCCACCTCTACAGCGAGCGGCCGGTGGTCCGGGGGTTCGAAGAACGGTACGGCATCTTGCGAGCTCAGGGCCTGACGCCCTCGGAATCACTGGCATTCGTACAGAAGCTGTTGGGAGACCTATGAACACCGAAGACGTGGGCCTTCAGCCCCGCTCGGAACCGTGCTGGTTCACGAGTAGCTACAGCAGCGGCGCGGGCGGCGAATGTGTTGAGGTCGCATTGGAGGCGACCGCTGTGCACGTGCGTGACTCGAAGCGGGCCGCTCAGGATGGGCCCGTACTGAAGGTCAGCACTGCGGCATGGTCGGCGTTGCTTGAGACGATCTGAGCTTGTTGCCGTGTGAACCCGCCCGCCTGATGGCCAGGCGAGTGGAGCTGTACGGCGGGTCGCGACGGTCGGTCCTCCTTGCAGGGAAGCGCCGACCGCCGCTATGAGGAACGACACTCAGACCTCATGGCTCCCGGGCGGAGTCCAGCGGCCGGCGGCGATCTCCTTGTCCAGGCGAGCTTGGAAGTGGGCGTGTGCGGCGCGCATCTCGGCTTCGCGGTCGGCCTTGTAGAAGGGGGCGGTGTAGCCCATGGGCGGTGGGGCGGTCTCCGGCTTCTCCAGGTGGGCCAACAGGTCGAGGTAGTCCTGCTTGGTCTGGCCGTAGCCGTAGGAGTTGTGATTTGCGGCGATCTTGCGACCCTTCACATCGAAGTACGTCTCTGACTCGTAGTCGGAGAGGACTGGGTAGCGAGTTTTGTAGATGGCCACGAGCTGGTCGGCGGTGATACCGAGCCAGACCGACACAAGGGCGTCGATCTCGACGAGGGCGGCTCGGCGTTCGTACTCCGTACGCAAAGGCGAGTCTCCCTCCCAAGTCGGCTTGAGCCGCGCGGCGAGCGGTTCAAGGTTCAGCCAGTCCGGGTTGGCCCAATCCTCGTAGCCGGACCAGGCGGGGTGAAACAATTCTTCCCAGAGAGGCGCGTAGGCGCGGGTAAGGGCATTTAGCCGCAGCGTGCGTAGCAGTAGGGCATGGGCGAGGGGATGGTTTGGCTCAGGAGCGGGCATTTTCCTGGCTTCGCCCGTCGTGAGATTGGCTCGGCCGGTAATACGTAGGAGGTAATCCAGCGGAAGCGAAGCCCAGAATCCAGCGTTCAAGGCTGTGAGGTAGTTGTTGGCCAGAGCCGCTGAGTGCACCCCGTGGGTGTGGGCAGGACCCGGAGGAATGATGGCGGCATGCAGACTTCGGGCGCTGTTGAAGGCAATCATCACACGCCATGCCATACGGAAATACTCGGTGTACGGCTCCCCGCCCCAGCGGTCTTGAGCGGCACGGAAGCTTGCGGCATCAGTGGCGCGAACGTAGTTCGACCGAGGCGCCTCGCCGTCTGCAAGTTGCTCCGGCGAGACGGGCGCCCAGTCATTGTTGCTGCGGCAAGGGATCTTCGGTTGTTTCGAAAAAGGTGTTGCCGTTGCGAAGTGTGGTCCTTGTAGGATTACTTCGGAAAGTTCGTCGACATCTTGGTTGCCCCAGCGGATTAGGCCGTCTTTCGTGGCTGTGATTTCGTGGTAGCCGCTGCTGATTTGCGGGGAGAAGAGGGTAAGGCGATTAGTGAAGGAGCCCAGGGTCTCGATGGCTCCCTGCTCATCGGCGGTTACGGGGGAAAGTAGCACGGCCTGTACATCAGGGACGGTTGGATCCCCGGCAAGTCGATTCCATGAGGACAGGCGGTCTTGATTGACGTTCACAAGCCGGCGAAGATGTGGCCGAATGTCCCACTTGCCGTCATTTTTGAGGCCTGGTAGGGGTCCATGCCCGTCATCGAGAAGTGATTCCGTAAGTGTGGTCGGGCTGAAGAGCCAACTTACGTGTGTGAAGTCGACATGACTTTCAGGGCCGTAAATGTGGAGACTGAATGGAGTTGTGTCTCTGATCTCTGCGAAAATGCGCAGGGAATTCATGAAGTGCGCGTGGACGCGAAGCCGTTGATATGCGACAGCGCGTACTACCCCCTCTCTGGCGCCACTGAAATGGCTGTCTGGGTGGATGAGTCCAGTTATTCCGAGAAGGCTGCCGTGATCCCAGGTTCGGCACATGAAGGCTCGATATAGGTCGGGCTGTGTCCCTGCCAGCAGCGGGTAGGTAGTGATGCTGCCCAGTATGGCCATGGTGCCGCTGTTGGCTGACAGTTCACTCAGGAAGTAGCTCAGGGAATCGGCTGCCTCCTTGAGCGTGTCCTCCTTGCGAAGGCGCCGGTCAGACACGCTTGGCTTCTCCGCCAGCATGAACCACGGCTCCAGTTCGGCCAGAACTCCGTCTTCTTGCCACCGAGGCCGTACCCAAGGAGGATTCCCCACTTGCAGGTCGAACCCGCCCCGCCCACCGAAGACCTGCCCGAACTCCAACTCCCAGTGGAAGAAGCCCTGCCGCTTGGCCACGTCCTTCGCGACCGCCGCCCACGGATACCGCGACGCCAGCGAGAAGAACCGCTCCATGCCCATCCACTCGGGCAATTCGTCCTCGTACCGCTCCAGTTCATCCAGCGTGTCGAAGTGAGCCACCAACGAGTCCGCAGCCACGTCCTGTGTGCCCAGCAGCGACTCGGCGAAGTCCAGCCAGTTGTCCAGCGAGGCCAGCGCGATCACCGGGCGGCGCTCGCCCCGGATCTGTTCCTTGCGGCTACCACTCCGCGCACGCTTCGACTTGACCTCGACGACCTCGACCCCGCCGAACAGGTCCTCCGACTCGTACGTCTCCCGCGCGGGCGCGCCCGACTGGGCTGGGACCGGGGCCGTCGACACGGCCCACCCCGCCGACTGGGACGCAACCTCCGCCGCTCGCGCGTACGACTCGTGTGAACCATCCAGCAGCGCAGCCTCCTGCACGGGCCAGAACCACAGCGCGCACCACGCGTCCATCAGCGTCTTCAGGCGCCAGTACGGGGTGTCGACCGCCTCCAGGTCGGCCTTGACCTTCTCCCTCGGAACCGCGACCTCGGGTGAGCGCAGCCAGCCGTCCTCCGCGCCCCACACATCAACCCGCCGCGAGATCTCCCGCTCGGAGATCTCCAGCCGGCGGACGACCAGCCCCCACAGGTACTCCGCCCGCCTCGCCAGGCCCTGCAACCGCTTGGTCTGCGTGGCGTTGGGGGACTTGGTGATCGCCTTGCGCCAGGCGGCGAGCGCCTTCGCCTCCGCCGGGGCCAGCGCCTTGGCCTCCTTCTCGGCCGCGACCGCGCCCCACTCCTTCGCCGGGAGGAGGAAGTGGTGCACCGCGCCCTCGGGCAGCGGGGTGCCCGCCAGGGCCTCCGACAGCGGGAAGCGTTCCGGCGTCGTGCCAAGCCAGCCGCCCTTCTTCAGGCGCTCGGCGGAGTACACCTCCCTACGGCCGCCGATCAGCGAGTTGCCGCGCCGAAGGTGCAGGCCGAACCACGGGGCCTCCATGCCAGGGTGCATGGTGTTCAGCCACAGCGACACCTCCGCCAGCTCCACCGCCGTGTCGTTGAGGTCCACGCCGTAGGAGTTGTGCAGGGCGATGTACGCCTTGGCCTTCTGGAGTTCGACCGCGTACTTCTCCGTGTCGATGGCGACGCCCAGCTCGTCCTGGCGGCGCCGAAGGTACTCCGCCGCGACCTGGTTGATCGCCTCGTTGAGGAACGCGCCCGAGCCGAGCGCCGGCTCGCAGATCTTCCAGTCGAGCAGCTCGCGCGCCTCGGTGACCGTGTCGTCCTGGTCCAGGCGGTGCTGCAACGCGAGCTGAACGGTCACGCGGGTCAGGGACTCCGGCGTGTAGTACGAGGCCGACGTCTGGCGGTCACGCCCCGACAGGCGGTACACGAACTCGCCCGGCGCGTACCGCACGCGGCGCTCTTCGCCGGTGTCCTCGTCCTTGTCCCGGACGAACACCTCGTCGGAGTACTCGTCGGCCTTCGTCGCCGGGATCAGCCACGAGCCGTCCTTCGGGTCACCGTGCTTCGCGACCTCGTACAGCTCCTCGCCCGCGACGAAGCCCGAGTACGACATCAGGCCCTCGTACACCGCGCCGAGCTGGTTGATGCCCAGCTGAGCGTAGGAAATGAAGCCGCCGCGCTCGCGCTTCTTGCCGCGCGTCAGCATCAGCAGGCGCAGCACCCGGTACAGCGTCTCGTTGCGCAGGCGGGTGTCGATGAAGCGCTCCCCGCCATCTGTACCAGCCTCGGCCTCGGCCTCGGTGTCGACGCGTGGGTCCGGGACGGCGTTCCGCCCGATCAGCCGGATCGCGTCCGGCTCGAACAGCTTCGAGTGCAGCGGCTCGAAGCGCAGCCCCAGGTCCTCCGAGGTCTTCGCGGTCACGGCCTCGGCCGGCTCCGCGTCCACCCCGTGCGTGCGGCGCGGGCGGTAGCCCTCCTGGACCTTGCGGAAGAGGAGGTCCAGCGACTCGTACAGGTAGAAGCCGTTGCGGGACTTCTCGTCGACCAGGTCCCGCTCGGCGATCAGTTCGCCCAGGCGCCCCAGGCCGTAGCCCATCTGGTACTCGGGGTAGTCCGAGGGCAGGATGCCCAGCTCGGGGCGGGCCTCCGCGTACAGCAGGAACAGGACGCGGTACAGGTAGCGCAGCGACTCGCGGGTCAACTGGCGGCCCAACTCGGAGAGTTCCTTGACCTCCTCCGGGCGGACGCCGGCCTCGCGCAGCCGGTCCAGGACCTCGTTGGCGATCAACTCGACGCTCATCCGCAGGCCGTCGCGCAGTTCGCTGGAGACGCCCACCGCGTGCTTCGTCGACTTGTCGACGAGCGTGGCGAGGGGGTTCTCGCCGCCCTCCTCCGGGGTGCGCAGCGAGTCGGCGCCGAACAGGGCGGCGACCGTGTCGAGTTCGCCGCCCGCCTTGGTGTCGTTGCGTTCCAGCGCCGTGTCCAGAGACACCGCCAGGTAGCGGCCCTCGCCCCACGCCGCGCGGTCGGCGAGCACGACGACACCGCCGACCAGCAGCAGGACGTAGCGGGGGGCGTCCTCGCAGGCGAAGAGGAAAGAGGCGAGCTTGGAGCCGGTGGCGATCGTGTGCTGGCCGTCCAGGCGCAGTTCGTGCAGGAGGCGGCCCGCGCCGTCCGGGTCCAGCGCGTCGTCGGGCTCGGCGGACCAGCCGCAGTCCAGGGCGACGAGGTCCTTCTCCGCGTGGGCGACGGTCACCTCGTGGGACTGGTCGGCGCGGACGACGGTGAGCGTGCCCGGCTTGGTGTCGAAGCCGAGGGCACGCAGCACCTCCGCGTTGAGGGCGCGGACGCGGTCGCGCCACTCCGGGGCGTCGTACGTCACGGCGTCGTCGCCGGTGGCCGCCTGCTCCTCGTCCATCGTGAAGTAGGAACGGGCCGCGAAGTACGGGCGGCGCAGGGCACGTAGACCCGTGCGCGGGGTGATGGGCAGCGCGCCCTCGGGACGCTCGGTGCCGGCGGCGTCCTCCTCGCGCTGCTTCCACTGGGCGAGCAGACCGGACTTGAGGTCCTTGGGGAGGACCTCGGCGAGGTAGTGCGCGGAGAAGTAGTCGCCGCGGTTGACCAGGGAGTCGAACGTCATCGTGGTGAACCTCTGGGTGATGGGTCAGACGGCGTGGGTGGTGGCCGGGGCAAGGACGGCGAGTACGCGCAGCATCGGGCGGCCGGTGGTGAGGAGGGAGTCCGCGAGGGAGGCGAGACGCTCGCGAGTGCCGGTGGGGGCGGAGCCGCCGCCCGTTAGCGTCGGCTGCTCCCAGGAGCCCAGGCGGGTCTTGTACTCCTCGATGGGGGCGCGAAGCGGTTCGTCCCACGCCTCGCGGTGCTGCTCCAGGAACGCCTCCGCGCTGTCCAGGACGCCGGGGATCGCCTCGGCGAGGCGGGTCGTGTCGTGGGCGAGGCCCGGGTTCGCCATCGTCGGACCGACCTTCGCGCGGCGCAGTACCGCCACCATGTCGTCGTCGACCTCGCCGTCCGTGGTGACCGCCATCCACTTGACGACGGTCGGCCGGCCGAGCGCGTTGGAGTAGATGCCCTGGACGAGGTAGGTGGGCCGGGACACGTCGGCGGTCAGCACCGGGGCCTCCTGGCGGTCCAGGCGGACGAGAACCTTGTCCGTGAGCCACTCCATGACCGGGTGGAGGTCGGTCAGCAGGGAGATGTCGGGCCAGCTGGAGGTGGCCGAGGCGCGGGCGCGCGTGAGGCTGTGGTCGGCGAGGCGCCGGTTGAAGGTGACCTTCAGGCGGTCGCGCAGACCCTGCTCACGGACGTAGTCCGGGGGGAGCGCCTTGAGGCGGTGGGCCAGGTCGGAGGGCGGGACGAAGGAGAGCAGGCCGGTCTCGGGGTCGGCGGACAGGTCCAGCCGGTCGTGGGCGTCCGGGTAGACCTCGCGCAGCGCCTCGTCCAGGAACTCGCGGGCGGAGGCGAACAGCCGGGGCACGTCAGCCCTGGGCACCGCCGCGGTGCCGTCGCCGCCGCCCACGCCGGAGGGGGCGGTGTCCTCCTCCGGTTCGTCGTTCACGGCGCCGAAGAAGTCGGCGAGGAAGTCGTCCACGGCCTCGTCGGGGCCGGCTCCAGACGCGCGGTCGGTGTCCAGGGACTCGTCCACGGTGCGGCCCCGCAGCAGGTCCTGGATGAGGGACTTCTCCTCGGCCTCCGCCCGGTAGAGGCCGGACACCGCCTCCGCCGTGCCCAGCGACTGGTGGGCCTGCGCCTCGCGCTCCAGCAGGCGCTCCGCGACGAGCGTGTCGTCCTTGGCCCCGTCGACGGAACTGGTGAGGATCAGCGCCTGGAACTGCGGCTGGTGCGCCTGCCCGTAGCGGTCGATGCGGCCGTTGCGCTGCTCGATGCGGATGAGCGACCAGGGCACGTCGTAGTGGACGAGCTGATGGCACTGGCGGTGCAGGTTGACGCCCTCGGAGGCGACGTCGCCGGTGAACAGGATGCGTACGGGCGTGTCCGCGAGGCCGAAGTCCTCCACGCACTGCATCTGTTGCTCGTCGGACAGGCCGCCGTGCATGACCCGGGCCGCCTCCTGGGCGGCCTTCCCCTTGAAACCGAGGGCCTGCGGCATGGTCCGCGCCAGCCACTCCAGGGTCTGCACACGCTCGGAGAAGACCACGACCCGGGTGTCGGACTTCGGGCCGACCCCGATCTCCCGCAGCTGCTCCAGCAGGGCCCCGAACTTGCCCGAGTCCGCCTCCGTCATGCCGGAGGACAGCTCCAGGAGCCGGTGCAGGGCGGCGAGTTCGGCGGCCGTCGACTCCGGGGCGTTCTTCTTCTCCAGCGTTTTGATCCGCGTGGTGACCGTGGCCTTCAGCGCCGCGTGGGAGGAGAGGAAGGACTTCAGCAGCGTGTACGGGAACAGGGGGACGTCGCTGACCGACTTCGAACCGTCGGACGGCAGCCAGACCGCGGCCAGCTCCTCGAAGATCTTCTCCTCGGCGGGGGTGGCCGTCACCCGGACCGAGCGGGAGGGGCCGCGGTCCGCCCACTGGCCCTTCATCTGCTCCCGCACCTCGGGGCTGACCTTGGTGCGGCGGATGAACAGGTGCTTGATGTCCTCGGCGCGGTAGTGCTCCGGGTCGCGGATCGCGGCCGGGTCGAGCAGGGAGATCAGCTCGGCGAAGGAACGGGCGTCACCGTTGTGCGGGGTCGCGGAGGCCAGCAGGAGGGCGTCCGTGTGCGGGGCCAGCGTGCGGGCCAACTGGTTGCGCAGGGAACCCTTGTTGATGAGGTTGTGCGACTCGTCGATGACGACCGCGTCCCAGTTGATCCGCTCCAGGTGGTGCTTGTACTGGTCGGTGTTCTTGAGCGTGTCGATGGAGACGATGACACGCTTGAAGTACGTGAACGGGTTACGGCCCGCGGGGATCTCCCGCTGGATCCGCTCGATGCCCACCGAGTCCAGGCGCACCAGCGGGATCGCGAACCGCGTCCACAGCTCGTGCTGGAACTGCTCCAGGACGTGCTGCGGGGTGACGACGAGGATGCGCTCACCGCGGCCGCGGCGGATCAGCTCGGCCAGGGTGAGGCCGATCTCCAGGGTCTTGCCGAGGCCGACGACGTCCGCGATGAGCATGCGGGGGCGCAGGTTGCGGCCCGACAGGGCGAGCTGGGCGGGACGTTGCTGATAGGGGAGCGAATCCAGGAGGAAGGAGTCCGCGAGCGCCAGGCCCCGTTCGGCCTGCGGCAGCGGCGTCTTGCGCAGGACCGCCTCCAGGAACAGGCGCGAGCGGCGGAAGGTCGGCGAGTCGTCCCGCACCAGGCGGGTCCGCCTCGGGTCGAGCAGTTCGATCCGGTCAAGCCCGGTGAAGAACACCGCCTCCTGGTCGCGTACGAAGTCCGATGCGCCGACGGCCTCGATCCGGGCGCCGTCGTGCTCGGTCCGCGTCGCGTTGCGCACCAGCCACACCTCGTCCCGTACGAGGATCTGGGCGCCTGGCGGGAACAGGGCGTCCTCGACGCTCGTCGCGGGAGCGGTGCTCAAGTCGGCGGTCACGCGGGTGCCTCCTGGGCGTTCGTGTTCATGGAGTGGATGTGTCCCGTGGCGGTGGCCGATGGGGTCACGGTCGAACCGGTGGGACGTGTGGTCGGAGGGAGTGATCGTGCGGCTCGGCCCGGCCGGCCGGCTGCGGGTCTCAGAACGGAGCCTTCGCCGCATACGCGGCACGGAGACGCTCTGCCGTCTTGCGGGCCTGTACGGAGTGGCGCAGCGTGTGCGTTCCCTCCTTGGGCCGCCTGGACGCCGTGGGCGGGCGGCCCGGCGCCGGCTGATCACGTCGGGAGCCGTCGGAGTGATCCCGCGAGGCGGGAGACAGAGTGCCGGGGGAGTCATGAACCGGAGGCTCGGCGGGGCCAGGCGTCTCGACCAGGGTGGGGGAGGTCGCCGGGGCGTCGGACGGGAGCGGCGTTTCCAGGTCGGCCGGGATGATCTCCGTGCCCGGGGTGTCACTCGCGGGGGCGGGCCAGGGGATGGTGGGGGCGCCGTCGGCGGGTGCCGCCTTGTGCCGTTGCCCAGCCGTGTGCGCGGTGAGCCTGCGCCGCGCCTGGGCGATCTTCATGCCCTGGGCCTCGATCACCGAGCGGCACTGCTGCACCACATCGGTCAGCGACGGCCGGTCCTCGGCGCTCTTGGCGAGCATGCCGGTCAGGAGCGGCAGCAGTTCGCTCGGCGCGCCGGACAGATCCGGTGCCGTGCCCGGGTCCGTGACGAGGTGGAACACCATGTACGGGGTGGCCGCCTCATGCGGATAGTGCCCTGTCACGGCGAAGAGCAGCAGCGCGCCCAGCGCGTACACGTCCACGGCTGCCGTCAGCGGCTTCACGCCCGCGGCCTGCTCCGGAGCCATGCAGATCGGGGTGCCGACGACCTGATGGGGGGCGGTGAGGGAGATGGTCGACTCGGTGAACGCGGCCAGGCCGAAGTCGATGATCTTCGGGCCGTTCGGTCCGAGTAGGACGTTGGCCGGCTTGAGGTCACGATGGAGCAGGCCCTGGGTGTGCACGGCCGACAGCGCCTCGGCGAGGATCGCGCCGAGCGCCGCGGTGAGGACGGACGGCAGCGGTCCGTGCGTATTGACGTGTCGCGCGAGGTCCGGGCCGTCCACGTACTCCGTGGCCAGCCACGGTTGTTCCGCCTCCGACTCGGCTCCCAGGAACGCCGCGATGCGTGGACCCCAGATGGTCTTGAGCACCTCGATCTCCTGCGCGAACCGCTGGCGGGACTCGGAGTCCACGACCGACGGTTTGATCACCTTCACCGCGGCGGGCTCACCGCCGAGCGACTCACCCAGGAAGACCTGGCCCATACCACCTTGGCCGATCCGGCCGAGGAGCTCGAAGTCGCCCAGCGAGAGCGGGTCCTCGGGGTTCAGGGGCGTGATCTGCACGTGTGTCCTCGAAATTCGGTCATGGGCGAGCGTCCGATCAGCCGCGATGCGCGCCTGGAGACACGGTAGTGGATGCGGTCGGGGTCAGGTACGGAGATTGCGGGATGGAGATATCAACCTCTGCAGGTGAAGAACTTGTGGAGGGTTTCGGTTGGTGGTGGTGCCACCTATGGCGTCACGTCCCGGGACGGGAGGAGCTGCCCCCCGGTCAGCCCGCCTGCCAGTAGCCGTGCCGTCTCCTTCGCCAGCAGTGTCGCCCGCTGCGCCTCCGCCCGGAGCTCGTGTACGTGCCGGAACGCCTCCCCGTACCGCCGCTGCTCCTCCAGCGGCAGCAGCGGCACGCGCAGCCGGCCCGGGCTGACCGTCAGGACCGTACTGCCCGTCGACGCGCCCGCGATGTTCTCCTCCGCGCCCAGGAAACCGGCGAGGAACCAGGCGTCCAGGCGGGCCGGGTCCGGCCGGAAGAGGTGGACGTGGAGGCCGAGCAGCGCGCCCGCGTCCTCCTCGCCCGCGACCCGGGTCATCGAGCCGTCGCCGCTCACGACCGCGCGTACGAGGACATCTCCGACGGCGATCACAGGCGCCGTGTCGCTGCGCAGCTCTGCCGGATCGCCCGTGGGCCCGGACCCACGCGCGATGTCCGAATCCGTGAGCACCGCGCGGGCACCCGCCCGTCCCCCGCCCCCACCTTCCGCGCGCCCACGCGCACCCTCGGGCACCGTCCGCAGCAGCGTGAGCGCCCCACCGCGAGCGAGGTCGGACGCAGTCGCCGTACGCCACTCACGTGCCGCTGCGCCCGCGGCGCTCCACTCCTCCTGCCCGGCCACCCGCGCGAGCGACTTCGCGGCCTTGACGAGATCCCGGCGTGTGGCGTCGACCTCGGCCGACAGTTCCGCCGGATCGACATCGACCCGTGACGCCCGTACGAGCCGCGCAGGGGTCAGGTCCACCACGTCGTCCAGCAGGTCGACCACGCCGGCCGCGTGCGCCACACCGGGTTCGCCCTCGAACGTGTCGGGGCTCTCCACAAAGGCCCGCCATGCACTCAGGGCACGCGCCGTGATCCCCTCCCAGTCCACGGACGCGGATCGGCTCCCACCCCTCGTCCGCGCGGTCACCGCCGCCCCACCGTGCCCGGCCGCCGCCGACGTATCCGTCGCCGTATCCACGAACAGCACCGACTTGCGCTCGGGCCCGCCCGGCTCGGGCCGTTGCAGCACCCACACCTGAAGTCCGACGTGCAAGGGCACCGACGCGCCCGCCGGCAGCGCGATCACTGCGCGCAGCGCCCCGCTGCGTACCAGCTCCGCCCGTACGCGACGCCCCGACGCGCGGCCGGCCGTGGCCGGCGGCAGGAGCAGGGCCGCGTAGCCGCCCGGTGTCAGGTGGGCGAGGGCGTGCTGCACCCACGCCAGCTCCGACTCGGCGCGGGCCGGTACGCCATACGCCCAGCGGGGGTCGTACGCCAGCTCGTCGTGGCCCCAGTCCCGGACGCCGTACGGCGGGTTGCACAGCACCGCGTCGGCGAGCAGTTCGGGGAACGCGTCCGCGCGGAGACTGTCGGCGGCACGCACGGTGACCTCTGCCTCCGGAGCCGTCAGCATCAGGCTCACGGCGCTGCGCCGGGCCTGCACCGGAAGCGTGTCCTGGCCGTACAGCTCGCGCACGCCCCGGCGGGCGGCGGCCGCCAGGAGGGTGCCGCTGCCGCAGGCCGGGTCGAGTACGCGGGCCGGCGAGCCGGGGATCAGGCGGGCGATGAGGTCCGCGAGCGGTGCAGGAGTGCGGTAGGCGCCGGACGCCGCGCTTTCCTCCAACTCCCGTTCGGCGAGCACGCTCAGCGCGGCCTGGCCGCCCTCGTCGCGTACGCATGCGTACAGCGCGCGCAGCACCGCCGCGTCGCCCGCCTCGAAACGGACCGCGTCCGCGTTCGGCACGGCGTCGGCCACGGAGGCCGCATCGCGCTGTGCGCGGGCGGCGAGGTCCGCGTCCGGCAGCGCAGCGGTGGCCGTCAGTTCCTCCGGCGAGCGGCCCGCCGCGAGCACGAGGAGCAGCAGGTCCTCCGACGTACCGCCGCCGCTCTGCGCGCGCAGACGCAAGGTGGTGCGCAGCTCCTCCGACGGGCTCGCCGCCGACACGTGACCGCGCGAGGCGAGCCAGGCACGCACGGACTCCAGGTCGTACAGCGGACTGCTGTCCGTACCGCCGGACGGCGCGGGAAAGTCCTCGTGCCGACGGCGCCAATTGCTGACCGTGGCGCGCGTGACCCCCGCGATGCGGGAGATCTCTGCGGCGGTGACCTGCGCGGATGGCTGCGACATTGCGGGAGTCCTGAGCCTCTCGGTAGTGAACAGCTAACAACCTACAGCACTCGTCAAGTCTAGCTCCGCGTTTGACGACGCTTTCGCTGATGTGCTTCTCTGGAGTTGCTTCCGAGTGGAAGCGACTGATCTCCGGGGGGAGTTCCATGCGCCTGACCATGCCGACCCCTGTCGTCGAAGGCACTCAGCTCACCGTCATCCCGTTCCGCGACGACGCCGTCGTCGGGACGATGTCCGTGCCCGCGCTCGTCCAGCTCGTGCCGTCGCCGCGCGCCGAGGAGGACCCGCGCAGGCTGAAGGCCGCCTCGGGCCTGGTGCGCCGGCACGCCGAACTGCGGGCCACCGTGCAGCGCACGCTGAAGTCCTCGCAGAAGGGCAAGAACGTCGGCCCGTACGCCGAGTACATCGCCGCCGGCCTCAAGGGCGAGCTCGGCGTCGCCTGGTCCACGCCGCCGGTCACCCTGTGGCACGCCGGACCGCTCGCCGCGCTCAGCGACGAACTCGTCCCCGGCAGCGGCCTGCGCACCCTCACCATCGCGCCGGGCTCGATGGTCATCGCCATCGACGGCGAGACCCAGACCACCGCCTGGCACGACCTCTACGACAACCCCGAGGCGTACGGCCTGACGTACCCGGAACTCGCCCAGGTGCGCCTTCCGTTCGAGCTGTACGTCGACCTGTCCCCGGCCGATGCGCGGCAGATCTTCTACGACCGCAACGTCGAGGGCGTGGCCGTCGCCAAGAACCTCGCCATGTCCATGGACCAGCGCGACTTCGGTACCCGGCTCGCGCACATGGTCGCCGACTCGGTGCGGGTCGACGTCGACGGGCAGCGCATTCCCTTCGCGCGGCTGGTGAACGCCAGCAAGCGGCAGGTGTCCGCGAGCGACCGCGAGGTCGTCACCCTCTCCGCGCTGCGCGCCCTCGTCGTCACCGCGATCTACGGCCGGAACGGACTCCAGCGGTCCGCCGAGTCGTTGCACGAGGACGAACTGCCGACGGAGTACGGGCCCGAGCAGGTGGAATCCGCCGTCGTACCGATCCTCGGGCAGCTGATCGCCCGCCATGCCCGCGACTTCACCGAGCGCAGCGCCATCACCGCGCCCGCCGTCCTCGCCGGCATCGGCATCGCCGTCCACCACACCATGCCGTGGAGCGACCCGGCGTCCGCCTTCCGCACGGACGACCTGGTACGCCTCCTCGACGGCGTCCACTGGGAGCGGGAGGCGAAGTACTGGGACGGGGTCGCCGCGAAGACCGGCACCTCGGGGCGCCTCAACTTCAGTGGAGGCGTCAAGGACTCCGGCGGCCGGGTCGCCGAGGCGATCCTCTACCCGGCGACCGAGGCGGGCCGCAGGATTCGCGGCTTCTGAACCCCGGCGCGCGACCACGGCCTGACTAGCCACCGATGAGCGCCCGGTCCTGCGGCGGCCATCACGTCACCCACCCGCGTCGCACGCACCCAGGAGACGGAGCACGCCAAGACCTTCCACCCGCCTCCCCCGCCGCCCGACCACAGCCCGCAGGGTGCCGGCCCGTTCGGTCTCGGCACACCCACCGGCCCTGGAAAGCCCGCTCGCAGCCGCAGACAGTGGCTGAAGTACGGGGCGGTCGCTCTGGTGTCGTTGCTCTCCGGACGGGGCCCACCCGCGGGGCACGGCCCGCGGCTCCCGCACCCACGTATCCCCGGCGTTCAGGCTGCGATGCCGCGCCCGGGACCAGCTCGGTCTGGCCGGTCCCGGGCGCGGCGGCTCTCTGCTTCCGTCAGCGTGCGCGCCCTCTCCTCCCGCCACCCGTCAGTCCACTTCCACACAAGGAATGGCCTCATGAGCTACCCGAACGTCCCCAGCACGCCTTCCGCTCCCTCCCCTTCGCGCCCGTACGCCGTCTCCGCCACGTCCACGGGCGGTTCCCGGCAGCGGCGCGGTGCGCGGCTCACCCACGGTGCCTCAACGTCCCGCGTGCTGATCGCGGGACCTCTGACCTGCCTGCGCAGGACCGTCCTCGCCGTGGTCGCGGCAGCCGTGGGCTGCTCCCTGTGCGCCTGCTCCACCATCGGCGGCACCCAGACCGACACCGCGCCGCCGGCGGCCACCGTCAGCGCCTTGCAGGACACCCAGAGCGCCGAGGACGCGCAGGACACCCAGGACGACTCCGACAGTGACACCTTCACCGTCGCGCTGGACAAGACCGCCACGTGGAACAACGGTGTCAAGGCGCACCTGAGCGGCTTCAGCCGGGGCACTTCCGGTGAGTACGCCAGCCCGTCCGGCAAGGCCTACCTGGCCTTCTCCGTCACCATGCAGAACGCCTCGAAGTCCTCGATCGACCTGAGCATGGTCAGCTTGTCCTGCCCGGACGGAGACGACGAGATCTTCGACACGGGCGCCGGCTTCAACGGCATGCCGGACGCGCACCTGCTGCCGGGCAAGTCGCAGACCTGGAAGGCGGCCTGTGTGTTCCCCAAGGCGGCCAGGAGCGCCCAGATCGAGATCACGCCGACCGACACCTCCGGCTCCGGCTGGTATCGCACGGCCATCTTCATCGGCCACGTGCAGTAGCCCGGACCGCGGACGGGACCCTGCCGGGTGCCGTCGTCGTCTCCCCCACACGGCGGCTCATGCCTCCGCCGCCATCGGGTGCCCATCGGTGCCGCGCCCACGGGCCCGCCCGCACTCACGCCCGATCGCACCACATGTGCGGCCCGCTCACCACCACACGCGACCCGGAAGGCCATCGTGACGATCATCGAGCACCCACAGCTGATCCGTCGCTTCGCCGACGACTTCACCGGCCTGCAGGAGGCCGTCCTCGCACGAATGAACGGGATCTGCGCTCCGGAGATCGCCGCGGCCTTGGAACACGCTTCGCTCGCCGGTCCCATCACCATCGCTCTCGCTCACGCCGAGGTCCTCGCTCGCGGGGCCGTCCGGCACGCGGAACTCTCGGCGCAGCCCCCCGAGCGGCTGCGACGGCTGCGAGCGCACGCGCGCAAGGTGCGACGAGCCCGCTCGCAGGCGGAGGCCGTGTACAAGGAGCAGCGTGCCCGCCGCCTCGCCGGCCGCTCCTGGCCGGTGGACATGCTGGAGCTGAGGGTGGCGCGCGGGGCCTCCCCGGCGGCCTTCGCCGAGGCCCTGCGGCAGGAACTCCGTGACAAGGGACTGCCGGACGGCACACCGCAGGCGCCGGAGAGCGACCTCGCCCGGTGGGCCTCGGACCGGAAAACGGCAGGCGATGAACTGCCGGCACCGGTGCGTGAACTGCGGGACTGCGACGACGAGGCCTTCGTCCAGGCCCTCCTGCGCGATGCCCGGGAGGACGAGAACCCGTACCTCCCGCACGACGCGGTGGTCGAACGGTGGAGCCGCCATGGCCGTTCCGCGTTGGCCTGGGGCCGCTACGCGATCGGCCAGGCCGAACGGGACGCACTCGCCTGCTCTCTCTCCGTACGGCGCACCCGACTTGACGCTCTGGACGATGCCTACCAGGACACCGCGGTTCTCGCTGCCCGCTCCCGCGAAGCCCTGCTCCGGGTCACGGAACTCCACGACCGGATGTGGGCCTGCGCGACCACGGGGCCCTTCGCGGAGCTCATCGCGCAGTGTCGCGCCGCGGCTCTGGCGCGCTTCGCCGATGCCGAGCCTGAGTTGTGGCACAGCGTGCGTGAGCTGACGGTGAGGCACCAGGCGCACTGCCCCGAACAGGCCGATGGCTGCCCGCGCTGTCACCGCGCTCTCGCCGCCCTCCTCGCCGACGCCCATCCTGCCGACACGGGCGAGGACGGCGACGGCGAACATCCGACGGCAACGGTTCCGGCCGACGTGGACCGCTACGCCGTGCTCGCCGACCTTCCCGACACCGCGGTCGTGGCCGTCGCCGACGCCGGCGTCGGTGACGAGTCCGCACTGTGCGGCTACGGCTGGGCTGCCGAAGACGGGACCACCGGATACGGCGACTCCCTGGCCTCGAGCAGCGGCGAAGCCGAAGTCATTGGTATCTGTGCGGCCGCCCTCAGCCTCCTCGAGCACCACGAGGATGCACCCGTAGTCCTCCTGTGCGACAGCGCCCAGGCAGTCGACGTAGTCGACATGGCCCTGCGCTCCGCCGACCCGACAGCCGCCCACCGCATCCTCCTCTTCCCGGAGAGCCGGCAGCTGATGGACCGCCTGTTGCGCCACCGCCACCGCGTCCAGGTCCGCTGGCTCAAAGGCCATATCGGACACGACCTCAACGAAACCGCCGACGCCTTTGCCCGGCTCGCCCTCCGCCGCGTCAACGGCCGAATCCCTCCCTCCGTCGCCCGGAAGGAGGAGGCGCGGATCCTTCGCTCGCTCGGCTCCGGGGCCGGCCCCCTCTCGGTCGCTGCGTGAGCCCATGGCCGTTGGCTCCCACACACAACCTTCACAGGTAGCCTTTGATTGCAGGGAACCTGCAGTTGATGCCTGGCTTCCGGCTCACTCTGCGGGCGCTGCGATGGATCGCGTGTTGATCGTGGTGGGGGATGAGTGGATACGCCTTCGTTGCCGTACGGCGACAGGTTATTTGGGCGGTGACCGTCGAGGGCTGCCCGTCCGCAGGGCCGGCGCGCCAGCGGACGTTCGACAGCGGCCCGTTGTCCGCGGCGGGCTCGAGTGATGTTCGCAAGACCGTTTCGTGCTCGGGGAATTCACGAACGGGGCATCGGAACCTCTCTTTTGGGGGCAGAGTGGACGATTCTTATCAGGCGTGGCAGGAAGTGCTGGCCGAGGAGTTCTTCGGACGGCAGCACGCCGGCCACCCGACGCTGTTCTACGTGGACGACGACGTGGAGCAGGAACTCAGGCACGGATACGGCTTGGAGGAGTCCCTCGCCCAGTGCGTGGGTAAGTTCCTGCGGCTGGGGACCGCGGAACCGTACAGCGCGCTGGAGGACTACCGCTGGCGCAAGCGGCAGCAGGACAAGGCCGGCGTGCCCGCCTTCCTGCCGCTGCTGGCCTGCTCGGTGATGGCCGCTTCCCGGATGGTGAACGACCGGAACCACCCGGCCACCACCTACCACGCCCGCTTCTCCGAGCTGCTGACCGGCGACGGGAAGCAACTGGGCAGCCACCACTACGAGCCCATCTCCCGCATGTGGCAGGTGCTGGCCTCCTGGCAGCACAGCCAGAAGGGCGCGCGGGGCCTCTGCACCATTCCCGCCCCCGCCGACCTGCCCTCCAACCGCAGCATGATCGGGTTCGCCCAGTCCCAGGCGCTCCTCAGCGGCGCGGACCGGTCCTTCATGCCGAAGTTCTTCCGGTCGTTGCGGGAACACGGCACGACCTGGCCCCTGCCGGGAAAGACGCTGCTGGCCCAGATCGAGATCCGGGGCATGGAGCAGCACTTCTCCAAGGGCTTCCGCAACGCTCTGCAGGAGGAGGAGTTCCGCCCCTTCCTCGCCACGCTGATCGGCAACTACGCCGCTTCCTGGGACGGTTCGGACGAGCTGGTGCCCACCGGTGTCCCCCGGGCCGAACTCCTGGTGCGGCTGGACGCGGGGCGGCTCAGCTGGGTGGCGCGCCTGCGGTCCGCGGAGCAGAAAGCGCGCATCGAGCTCAAGGGCGGTGTCGTGCTCGAGCAACTCGGCGACACCGCCTACTACGAGGTGACGGGACTGCCCGCCCCGAGTGCGGACACCCTCGCCAGGGGCATCCGCCGCGACGGGGACAACCTGGTGCTCAGCCGCCCCTCCTGCTCCGTCCTGGTGCTCGCACGGGACGACGTGCTCGGAGTCTGGGCCGGCACCGACGGTTTCCGCCCGGGAGAGGCACACGTGGTGCTCGCCGCCCCGACCGCGCAACGGGACGTGCAACGGCTGCTGGACAAGGCCGCGACCACGGGCCGGAGCGCCGACACCAGCAAGCTCGCCTGGGTGCCGCAGGGCTGGTCCATGCACAAGCCCGTCACCTTCGACGACGCGGTTACCCTGCGCCGGGCGCTCCAGGAGGTCCAGGGCGCGGTCGGCCTCCTGCAGCCCCCGGCCCAGTTCAAGCTGCGCCTCGAGGGCGGACTGAAGCTCGCTCCCTCGCTCGATTCCCACTTGTATCTGCGGGGAGGCGAGCCCCAGGTGGTCCTCCCGGACGCCACGGAGGGCACGGGCACCCTCCTGATCAACGGAAAGGAGCGGCCCGAGCTCAGGAAGGGGATCGCAGCGGGCCGCCCCGTCCCTCTGGCCGTGCTCCGGCTGGAGCCGGGCCGCCACACGGTGAGCTACGCAGGCGTGGAGATCGGCTTCGCCACCGCGGACCAGACCGTCGTCGAGCCGAAGATGGCCAAGGTCTGCGGCTTCACCGTCGTGGACGGCAAGGCATCGGAGTCGCCCTCCCTCCTCGTCGAGCAGACCCTGCCGACCGGCATCACCGGCGCCGACTGCACGAGCGCCACCACCCAGGACGCGGCAGCCGTCATGGAGCTGTGCCGGCGGGACGCGGACGAGGTGCTGTTCGCGGCGGCCGACGGACGGCTGTGGACGTTGCAGGCCCCGGAGCAACCGGACTGGTGGAGGGAACGTCTCCCCGACACCCCCGCCCCGTTCCGCTTCGAGGCCGACTTCCACGGCATCGGCGGCTGGCTCCTGGAGCGCCGGAGCGGACGCTGGAAGGGCCGCCCGGTGAACCCCGGAACGCCGAAGCCGAAGAGCGCCGGCAACCGACGGGCATGGGCCCGCGCCGTCCTCAACGCCCAGCAGGCGTCCGTCGAGCCCTCGTGGGCCGCGTACGTGCAGGCCGCGAAGGAGCTGGACCGATGACGGGACCGATGAGCAGCAACGAGTTCGGTGGGATCCTCCTGCGCTGGCTGAGCGAGAGCCGCAGCGGCAAGGCGTCCGCACTGCGCGACGGGGTCCGCAGCCAGGCCCAGGCATGGGGCCTGGAGCTGACGGAGTACGCCGACTGGGACTGGATACGCAAGGCCGCCGCCCTCGGCTTCATCGACGTGGACCTGCGCGCCGACCGCTGGTCGGTGGCCCCGCCGGTGCTGACCCGGCTGCCCCACGCCGACGGGCTCGCGTTGCTGACCGGTGCGCGCACCGCGCGGATCAGCACGCGCGTCGAGGAGGCGGCACAGGAGTGGATGGAGCTGATCACCGTCCCTCACCGGCCGGAGGCCGGTGAGGCCCCGCTGCCCGACACCCTCCTGTTCCAGTACGAGGACCCGCGGACGCTGCAGGAAGTCGCGGAGTTCCTCGGGGCCCGCTACGTTCCCTGCGCCGCCCTGCAGTTGATGGAGTTGCTTCCGCAGGCGGCGCCGGGCCCCGAGTCCGCACCGCCCGGTGGGAGCACCGCCAACACGCTGGAGAAGTACGAGCTGCGCCTCCAGCGGTTCGTCCCCGTGGAGAGGGACGACGAGGACGGCCTGTACCGGTGGCGCGGAGCCGACTACGCACGCCTGACCCGCGTCCGCCGCAACGGCGTCTTCCAAGCGGTGGAACGCGAGACGGGTGTCTACCTGGAGCTCGCCCGCCACCGCACCGGTGCGATGCGCTGGCGGCGGGAATCCGGCAAGGGCCGTGCCGGCATGGGCCGACTCTTCGTCGATCGGTACGCGCCCCTGCCCGCCCTGCACGAGCGTGCGGCCGTCCTGTGCAGCGGCTTCCCGCCCTCGGTGGGCAAGCAGGCGCAGACACGCGCGTACGACAACGTGCCGAGGGCGCTCGCCGAGGCGATCGCGGCCTCGCTGCAGCAGAACCTGGAGACCATGCCGCGACCGGTGGCGGCCACCGGCGGGAGGACCAAGTGAGCGTCGAACAGCAGACAGCGGCAGTGACGAACACCGATGTCCAGGACGTCATGGGCACTTTCGACGACCTGCGCAGCGCCCTCTTCCGCTACTACGACACCCCGTTCGGCGTCGACGACCGTTCCGTCATGGAGGAACGGCGCAACCTCCTGGACCGGGACAACGGGGCCTGGCGCGACCCGCTGATCGAGCTGCGCCCGCAGTACGCCTCTCGTGGCGTCAGCATCGCGGAGTCCTTCGCCGAAGCGGGGGCGCACCCCGACGCGGCCGAGTTCGCCCGCTTCACGCTCCCCGGCGGCGTGACCAGCCTCTACCAGCATCAGCACGACGCCCTGGTCGCCGCCTGCGAGGGCAGGGACTTCGTGGTCACCGCAGGTACCGGTTCCGGCAAGACGGAGTCCTTCCTGTTGCCGGTCCTCGCCGACCTGGTCGCCGAGTCCGCGCACTGGCAGGGCACCCGTGTGGTGCAGCGGGAATGGTGGCAGGGAGACGGCGACTACGTGCCCAGCCGACAGAGCGAGCACGGGCATCCTGCCGCCATGCGCGTGCTGATTCTCTATCCCACCAACGCCCTCGCCGACGACCAGCTGGTCCGGCTCCGGAAGTCGCTGGACAGTCGCGAGGCCCACGCATGGCTGGACCGGAAGCGCAACGGACACCGCTTCTACTTCGGCCGCTACACCGGAGCCACCCCCGTCTCCGGCAGCCGCGATTCCGAGCCGGCGAACTTCCGTCTCCGGCAGTACCTGCGGGAGGTCCAGGAACGGCAGCGCAAGGCCGACGAGAAGCTCGACGAGGAGCTGCGGCCCTTCATCCCGCGCCTCGGCGGAGCGGAGATGCACGCCCGCTGGGACATGCAGGCCACGCCGCCGGACATCATGGTCACCAACTACTCGATGCTGAACATCATGCTGCTCCGCAAGCAGGAGGAGCACATCTTCAGCGCCACGAGGAAGTGGCTGGCGGAGACCCCTGACGCCCGCCTCACCCTGATCCTCGACGAGCTCCACATGTACCGCGGCACAGCCGGCACCGAGGTGGCCTACCTTCTGCGCAACCTCCGCCACCGTCTCGGCCTCGACAAGGGCCCCGACAAGCTGCGTGTGCTCGCCGCCTCAGCCTCCCTGGAGGTCGGCCGGGACGACGAGTTCCTCGACGGGTTCTTCGCCCTGCCCGGCTCCCGGCGCGTGATCATTCCTGGAAAGGCGAAGGAGATCCACGGCGAGGGCGACCTGGCCGCACACACCGAACGCCTCGCGCAGGCCGCGAAGGCCCCCGTCACCCAGGACGAAGCCGTCGCCCTTGCCCGGGAGACCGGCCTCGGCCCGGCGCTCCAGCGCGCACTCACTCCAGGCGGCGAGCCTCGTGCTCTGCCCGCCCCCGAACTGGCGAAGAACCTCTTCCCGGCCGTCCCCGAGAAACAGCGACAGGAGGCCCTCCACGGGGTGCTGCGCATACTCGGCTCCGCCCAGGACCCCGAACTTCCCCAGCTCCGCGCCCACTTCTTCTTCCGGAACATCGAGGGCATCTGGGCCTGCTCCGACCCGAACTGTCCCGACATCCCCGTGGAGCACGGCCCCGAACGGCGGGTCGGCCGGCTCTTCACCGAACCCACGTCCCGCTGCACCTGCGGCGCTCGCGTACTGGAGCTTCTCTCCTGCCAGGCCTGCGGCGACCTCATGCTCGGCGGGTACGCGAGCCCCAAGGACACCCAGCGGCGTAAGTTCACCGGTACCCTCCACACCGACTTCCCGGACCTGGATCTGCTCCCCGACGAGGCCAGTGGCGCGCCTACGGCGGCGAACTACGTCGTGTACTGGCCGCGCACCAAGGGCCTCGGTCTCGACGACCCCGGCTGGCACGCGGGCCTGTCCGACGGCGGGCCGCAGGTCGAGTTCGAGTTCCGCCGCAGCGCCTACCAGCCCGCCACCGGCCGCCTGGAGAACCGGGACGTCCAGCACACCGGATGGTCGTTCCACATCTCCGTGCCCTTGGACAAGGAGGGCAAGAAGCCGGCCTACGACCCGGCCCGGCTCCAGGCCTTCCCTACCCGCTGCCCCGCCTGCGGCGACGACTGGGAGATCAAGTACGACAGGGACGGCCGTTTCGTCCCGCTGGAATCTCCTGACCGGCTGCGCAACGCGCCGGTCCGGCGGATGCGCACCGGTTTCTACAAGATCAACCAGGTGCTGGTGACCGAAGCCCTCGGTCACCTTCCCCACGGCCGGCGCAAGGCGATCGCCTTCTCCGACAGCCGTGACGACGCCTCCGAGCTCGCCAGCGGTCTTGCCCTCCGCCACCACCAGGACCTTCTCCGCCTGCTCAGCGCCCAGGCCGTCGAGAACCAGGGGGATCCGTTCGGAGACCTTCGGCTGGTGAAGGCCCACTACGCCGGGGAGTCGGTCGATCGTGCGGGGGCCCGTGCCGCCATGGAACGGTTGCGGGACCGCAACCCGGCGGACTGGGGGCGCCTGAAGGCGATCCTTGCCGACGACCTCGACGCGGAACCGGAACTCCTGCCCGACCTGGAGCGGAAGTTCTCCGAACTGCCCTCCCTGGACGACCTCGCCTCCGACCTCGAAGGCATGCTGCTGAAGTACGGCACCAACCCCGCCGGTCCCGCTGCCTCGCTCCAGCAGACCTCGGCCGGACAGCCCTGGACCGCGCTCTACAACTGGGAGCGGGACCGGGAAGCGGTGGTGGAGACCCAGGCACAGGAGGAACTCCTCAACCGCCTCCGCTCCCGCCTCCGCCTCGAGACCATCGGCAGCCTCTTCTCCGGCGGCGGCCGTGACTTCGAATCGCTCGGACTCGGCTGGCTCTGCCTGCGCGACGACCGCTCGCCTCTGGAGACCGGCCCGGACAGCGATCAGGCCGTGGCGCGTGCCAGCCTGCGGATCCTCGGCTTGATGCGGCGCTTCACCCGGATACGTGCCTCTCTGCAGAGGCCGCCTGCGCCTCTGAAGCGTTTCTGGAAGCAGATCGCCGAACGCCAGGGCACCGATGTGCAGACGATCGAGGACCGGGTGCTCGGCGTCTGGAAGGACGCCGTGGTCGACTACGTCATCAAGCCGGAGAAGGTGGCGCTCCGCCCCGGCGAGAACAAGACCTGGACGTGCCGCTCCTGCCACCGGCCGCACCTTCACCCGGGCGCGGGGCTGTGCACCAAGTGCCTGACCCCGCTGCCCGCCGTGCCCCAGCAGTACAGCGGAGTCCTCGAAGACGACTACTACGCATGGAAGGCCGCCCACCGCACCGGTGACTTCCCCCTGCGCACCGCGGAGCTGACCGGCCAGACGGACCGGCTGGAGGCCCAGCGTCGGCAGAGCCTCTTCCAGGACGTCTTCCTCGGCGACAACGACGTTCCGCAGGCGGACGGCCTGGAACTGCTTTCCGTGACCACGACCATGGAGGCAGGTGTCGACATCGGCCCCCTTAACACCGTGATCATGGCCAACATGCCGCCCACCCGCTTCAACTACCAGCAGCGGGTGGGGCGCGCAGGACGACGCAACAGCCCGGTCGCCGTGGCCCTCACCGTCTGCCGCGGCCGCAGTCACGACGAGCACTACTTCGCCCGCCCGGAAGCCATCACCAACGACCCGACTCCGCCGCCCTACCTGGTCCTCGGCATGGTCTCCGTCTTCCGGCGGGTCCTGCTGGGAGAGGTCCTGCGCCAGGCCTTCGAGCCCCTTCAGCCGGAGGACCGCCGGAAGGGGCCGGACATGACGACCAACGTCCACGGACAGTTCGGCCTCGCCGCCGACTGGCCGGTGCATCGCGGCGCCGTCCGCCGCTGGATCGCCGAGCACCCGGACCGCATCAGAGCCGCTGCCGCCACCCTCCAGGCCGGAACACCCGAGAGCATCGCAGCCCTCGATCCGGTGGCCGCCATCGACGAACTCCTCGGCCAGCTCGACGAGGTGGCAGCCCGGACGGTCGGCCACTCCGACCTCAGCCAGCGTCTGGCAGAGGCGGGTCTCCTGCCCATGTTCGGCTTCCCGACCCGCTCCCGCCTCCTCTACCGGAGCATTCCGCAGAAGACCTTCCCCTGGCCGCCGGCCGACTCCGTCAACCGCGACCTGGCCGTCGCCCTCAGCAAGTTTGCACCCGGCAGCGAAACCCCGCAGGACGGCCGTCTGCTCCGCTCCAAGGGAGTGGTCTCCCTCGTCCCGAGCGGGCGCGGAGTGCAGGCCGCCGAGGACCCGTTCGGACCGGAACAGTTGGTTGCCATGTGCCGGATCTGCTCACACGTGGACCCGCAGGCCGCCGTCGACCCCGAGACCGGGAGCGCCGGCGCCTGCCCCGCCTGCGACGCGGAGAGCAAGTACTACAAGGCCGTCCCCTTCCGGGAGCCCGCAGGCTTTCGAGCTGCCCGCGAAGCACGGGACTACGACGGCTACCGGGAGTTCGGCTCCAACGCCACCAGCGCACGGACCGCCACCGACCTGGAGAAGACCGCCCCGCGCATCCACCGTGCCGACGACGACTGGATGGTCGTCCACACCGGCAGCGGCGACCGCTACATCGTCAACACCAACGCCGGAAGGCTCTTCCGGTTCGTCAAGAACACTGGCCCGTGGCGCGGATACGTCGCTCTGGACCACCCCAAGGCGGAAGCCGATCTGGAGATCGCCCTCGGCGCGACCCAGCACACCGACATGCTCTTCATCGGGGCCAAAGAGGCCTTCGACGCGGGCCGGGGCCTGCGCTTCGACATCTCGAAGTCCCAGCAGATCGACGGCTTCCCCGAGGCCTACCACGGCCGGCGCGCCGCCTGGTACTCGATGGCGGCCCTGCTGCGCCGTGCCGCCGCTCCGCACCTGGACGTGCAGCCGGAGGAACTCCTCAGCGGTATCCACGGCTCGGACGCCCCGGTGGCCGCCCCCGTCATGGCCTACCTGGCGGACAGCCTCGACAACGGCGCGGGCTTCAGCACCTACCTCGGTTCGGAGGAACACATCGAGGAGTTCCTCCAGGCGGTCGACCGGTACGTGCACGACCTGGAGGCCGACCATCATGCCCAGAACTGCCGCAGCTCCTGCTACGCCTGCCTGCGCGACTACTCCAACATGCGCCTCCACCCGCTGTACGACTGGCGGCTCGCCCGCGACCTGACCGACGCCCTGCGCGGCCGGAAACTGCAGATCGACCCGGACGAGCACGCCGTCCTGCTGAAGGGTTGGGCGGACGAGGAGCCCAACGTCAGCCTGAAGGAGACCGCCGCCGGACCCGTGGCGCTCTTCACGTCGGACTTCACCGGCGAGCCCGTCGCGGTCGCCGTCAAACATCCGCTGGAGTCCGCCACCGGCGAGTGCGGGAACGAACGGCTCCAGACCCTGCGTCACGAGGTCCGTGCCGGAGGCCTCACCACCAGGATGGCCTTCGCCGACTCCTACAGCCTGGACCGGACCCCTGCCGCGGTGATCGAGCAGGTGCACATCTTCGCGGAGGAGCTCTGATGACGGCAGGAATCCCGTTGGGAGCGGGCCAGGACGAGCAGGCCCGCCTGGAGGAGCTACGGCAGCACGAGATCGCCCGCCGCCTTGCCCTCCGCCAGGCCCGCGCCCGGGGCCGGACCGTTGGTGAAGCTCTGCAGGGCGCGGAAACTGTTGGCGGCCCTGCTCCGGTCGTTCCGCCGCAGAAGCAGTCGGCGCCGAAACCGGTCATGCCCCAACCGGTCCCTGAAGGATTCGCTGACCGGGAGGCCTGGGAGCGTGCCCGCTCCTTCGCCGAACTCATGCTGCCCGACGCGCTGAAGGCGGAGACCGGGACGCTTTCCGCGCAAACGCTGGCGCGGGCCGCGGCGGATGCGGCGTCCCGGCAGGACGACCCGGTCTCGGGCGTCTCCCTGCTCGTCATGGCACAAGACCACGGGCTGGACGTCTTCAACGGCCGGCTCGACGACCGCGCCCGCGCCCTGCTGGAGGACAAGCCGCTGCCGCTCCTCGGGGAGCCGGGCAGCATGTGGCAGACGTATCAGGACGACCGTCGCCTGATGGAGACCAACCTGTCGGCCCCTCGGCAGAGGGCACTCCTGGCGAAGCTTCCCCGGCCGCTTCTCGACGACTACATCGACGAGGAGTGGATCGGCGCGGTCCCCGAGCGCGACGGCACCTCCCGTGCCGCCTACTTCCGCGCCCGCCTGGACCCGGCGTCCCTCACTGACGAGGAGATGGACCTGTTGGCCTGGCCCCTGGAACGGGAGCGCCGGGAGGCAAGCCCGGGAACGGAACCCGGCCGTGACTGGCCGCAGGACTGGCGCCTGCTGGTGAGGCTGCAGGCCAACGACGCCAAGGCCATCGCCGAGGAGTGGACCGACCTCCTGCCGCCGACGCAGAAGCTCCTCGACGCGCTGCGCGAGGTGCGGCGGACCGGAGAGGTCCCGAAGGACTTCGTCGCCGACGAGCGGCTGTGGGTTCTCCTGGAGCGGATCCACCCCAGCGTGCGCAGCGCGAGCAACAAGAAGTTCAACGGCTGGATCGGCGTGCGAATCCTGATCAGGGCCGTGCGGCAGATGCAGCGTGCTCACCTCCACGGGGACGACGAGACGGCGGAGCAGCGGAGGAAGGCTGCGCTCACCATGGCCGCGAGGCTCCGGCACCACTCGCAGCCGGTGCGCTGGGAGGCCCAGAACGTCCAGGCCTACCTGCACGCCGGCCAGGAGATCGCGGATTCCCTCAAATTCCTTGAGCAGGACGCCGAGGGCCGTCCCCCGGTGCAGGACCAGCTCGGCGCAGGTGTCGTGGCCACGCTGCGGAAGAATCGGAGCTTCCTGGAGGACCGGCCCCGCGGGGAACGCGACCAGCCGCTCAACCCCTATCTGGTGCTTGGCGTCCCCGATGGGGCGGACGACTGGAAGAAGGCCTGGCGAGCCTTGAGGAAGGAGCTCGACGACAGCGGCCGCGTCCGGATCAACCGCGCCAAGGACATGATCGAGAAGGCCGAGCGGGAGCAGCAGGATGTACCTCGGTTCGCCGTCCTGCTCGCCCCGCACCGCTGGAAGGACCCCACCGGCACGAGCCACCGGCTGGAACTCCCGCCCGAGCCCCTGCCGAGGCTCACCGAGCCGCCCACGGACAGCGACCGCGCGTGGTCTCGCGCCGAGGCGGCCCGAGAAATAATCACCAGGGCGACAGAACGCCTTTCCCCGGCTGCCGAAGACACCGCAGCCCTTGAAGATCCAGAGAGCAGCACATCGTGAGCAACGGAGCCGGTAAAGGCGACAGTGGTTCTGGCCCCCGTGACAGATCCCGGCAGAAACAGGGACGTGGGCCGAACAGCGGAAGCGTGCGGAATCGTGGTGAGCGCAGGGCGGCCGAGGCTGCTCCGTGGCGATTCACAGAGAGCCGCTTGCCCGAGTTCACCCCGGGGACCCTGGACGCTGCCGCGATCCTGAAGTCGGTCAACGAGACGCTTCTGCCCGTGGTGGAGAAGGAGTTGGAGGAGGCGGCGGGGAAACTGGGCGCAGCTTTGGCCGACAAGGAGACCGAGGCCGATCTGGTCTCCGCCTTCCGGGCCGAGCTGATGCGCCGAGTGCTTCCCCAGTTCACCGAAGCGGTACGCAGTGGCGTGCTGGAGAGCATCCGAACGCGCCAGATGCACCTGGCGCAGTTCGCCGTTCTCCACCGGCAGGCCTTGGACGCGAAGACCTTGAAGACAGTGCTGACCCGCATAGATCACGAGGTGGAGAAGGCAGGTCTGCAGATCGTCGGCGACGCGAGTGATCTGTCTCTGTTCAACGTTCTGGAAGATCAGCCCGGAGTGGTGCAGCAAGACCCGGTGACGTTCGAGCTCATGGTGCCGGCCTATGTCGACAAGGAGTCGGGGAAGCTCGTCGAACGCGGCTGGCTGAAAGCTGTCAGGTCCGAGCAACCGGTTTCAGCAGCGGAAATCAGCGATCCGGGTACAGCGCAAGCTGAGAATTCCGGTGCTCCGTCAAGCACAGAAGGCACGGCTCCGGCGCTGACCTACAGGCAGACGCTGCGCGCTGCCGTTAGCCGGCGGATCGGAATGACCTGGAGGGAAGCGCGATGAGTTTCGGTATCGACTTTGGCACCAGCAACTCCGTAGTGGCCCACTGGAACGGGCACAGCACCGAAGTGCTGCCGGTCGACGGCGACAACGTGCCCGCCCAGTGGCAGATGTCGGAGTTCGAGCAGCTCTTCCCCTCCGTGCTGTCCGTCCGCGACCTCCAGCGCACCCTCTGCTTCGGCTGGGAGGCGAAGACCGGCACCAGCGAGCCGCTCGACGCCGTGAAGCGCATGCTCGGCACGCGCTCCAGCGCCGAGAAGGACGGCGATATCGAGGGCCTCGAGGTCGCGGCCCAGCTCGAGGAGTACTACGTCTGGGTCGGCTCGGAGAAGTTCCACAGCACGGTCGCGGCCGCCTCTCTCTTCAGCCGCATGAAGGAAGGCGTCTCCGCCCAACTGCTCGATCTCTCCGACGCGGTTGTCACCGTCCCCGCCAAGGCGACAGGCGGCGCCCGCTACCGCACTCGTGCCGCGGCAGCGCTCGGCGGTGTGAAGGTACGGGCACTGCTCAACGAGCCCACGGCGGCAGCGATCTCGTACGTCCGCGACGTCCCGATCCCCGGCCGTTTCCTCGTCTTCGACTGGGGCGGTGGAACCATCGACGTCACCGTCCTCGAATACGATGACGGCCTCTTCGAGGAGCAGACCTCCCGCGGTATCACCTCCCTCGGAGGCCTGGAGTTCGACAACGCGCTGGCCCAGCTGATCCAGCAGAAGATCGGCCTGACCGCGGACCAGCTCACCAAGGCCGAACGACGCCGGTGGCGCCGGTCGGTCGAGCTGACGAAGATCGCCCTGTCCTCCGTGCCGATGGACGGCGCGCTCTTCTTCGACCTCCCGGTCGGCCTCGCCCCCTCGATCTCGAGGCGTGAAGCCAGGATCACCGCGGCCGAGTACACCGAGGCGATCACCCCGCTCATCACCCGTGCCCTGGAGCCGGTCCAGCAGGCGCTGGAAGACCTGGCCATCACCTCGGACGACATCGACTCCGTCCTGATGATCGGCGGCACCTCGCAGATCCCCCAGGTGCGTCACGCACTGGGCGAGCTCCTCGGCCACGACCGCATTGTCGACAGCGGCCTGTGCCGGCCCATGACCGCCGTTGCCCGAGGCGCAGCCATCTATGCGGCCTCTCTCGACGGCGAACTCGGCGACGACAGCGACTTCTCTCTGGTGACCAGCTACGACCTGGGAACGGCCGTGAGCGCGGGCGAACAGAAGGGCTTCCGCGCCATCATCCGACGCAACGCCACACTCCCCGCGGAGGGTTCGGCCAACTTCTACCCGGACACGCCGGGCGCTTCCTTCGTGCGCGTGCCGGTGATCGAGGGCGAGGTCGGCTACCCGGCCGACAGCGACCGTGCCTTCCCGCTGGCCAACATCGAGGTGCATCTCCCGACCCGCGAACAGGACACCCGCCGGAACAAGATCGAGATCAAGTTCCGCTACAACGAGAGTGGCATCCTGCGCTTCACCGCCACTCATGCGGAGACCGGCGTGGTGCTTGCCGAGCGCGAGATCGACTCCTTCGGCCCCGACGGCACCCCACTGCAGCACGGCCTCGACGATGAGCTGACCCGCCTTTTGGCCCACACCGTCCGCCCGTTCGCCGACGGCTCCTCCAACGTCCGACACCTCTCGGCAGCCGAAACGGCCAACGCCCGCCCCGCACCGCTCGACATGTCCGTGCGCGTGGTGGAGGCCGACCCTGCGGTAACGGTCAACGGTGAGCCGCAGGGAGTGGTGACGGGAGGACTTTGACCAGCGTCTGGACTCTGTTGGGTAATTTCCGGGTGCGCCAGTAGCTCGCTCCACTGCTGCGGCAGGTGTCGGCAGCCGCTGGGTCCTTGACAGTGCGCCGGGTCTGCTCCGGCTCAGGGGCGAAACTGCCTGCCGGGAAGGCTGCTGCGTCGGCGTGAGCCAGAGCCGTGAGGGTGAGCCGCTCGGGTGCGAACCGACCTGACCACTCTCACAGGGCTCTGCCCGCCGCCCGGCCCATCAATGGGCATCCGCTGGGACGCGATCGAAGCGAGCCTCGGCATGCCGTTGCCGCAGAAAGAGCTCGCCGACCTGTACGGGCCGGGGACCTTCAACGACGCATCCGTCTGTACCACCCACACGAGGTGACAGAGTTCGTCAACCTCACCGGCCCCCTGCCAGGCCGGATTTGGGAGCAGCTGCTCAGGGATCGGGAACAGGGTACCCACCCGGTGCCCTATCCTCCCGGCCGGCTCTTCGCCTGCGGCGCCACCGACTACGGCGAGTACCTGTTTTGGGTCACTGACCCCGCTGTCGCTCCAGATCACTGGCGCGTCGCGGTCAACGAGGCGCGTGGCCCTGGCTGGTTCAGCTACGACGGGACCCTCACGTCCTTCGTGGTCTCGGTGCTCCAGGGGACAGTGTCGGTGCCCCTGTTTCCGCGCGACCTCTTGGGTCGCCCACCCCGTTTCCTCCTCGCGCCCCACACTGTGGAAACCCGAGCCCCGGCGGACACCCGGCCCGTGGACACGGGACAGATCCGGTCCTGGGCAAGGTCCCACAGGGCTATGACGTGCCCATGCGGGGACGGATCCCCCAGGAGGTTCGCGAGGCTTGGGAGCGCGCACACCGCCCCGAGCAGGGTTCGTAGGCGGCGGACGAGCGTATCCGGGTGGGCGCAAGCGATCATGCCCTAGTTTGTCGACCAGGTCGCTCGATGACGCCGGCACGCACGTCCTCTGGGTGCTCAGGCGGTGCTCGAGCTTGTCGCGGGGCAACTGCCGCGTTCATGGGCGACCACGAGCGCACCTACCAGGCCGGACAGCGGAGCGCTGAGGAGTGGTACGGCGGCCCCCTGCGGCCGGCCGCACCACGCGACGCCGACGGCAACCTGATGCTGGCCGCCGAGCGGCAGGGCAACCTGATCGGCATCCAGACCGGCCTCTGGCTCGACACATCCGGCGACCACTGGTCCTACGGCGGGTCGTTCGGCGACCTCGGCTACCTGAGGCTGAAGCGCAACGGTGAGCAGATCGCCACCAGTGCCTGGCCGTACGCGGCCTTCAGCGTGCCGGACGAGGACTCCGCGTACGAGCTCACGCAGAACCTGGAGAAGATCCCGTCCTCGGACCGGAACTGGCTGCGCTCCACCGCCGTCACCACCACCTGGAGCTTCCGCTCCCACCGGGAGCCGGACGTCTACTCGCGCGGCCTGCCGATCCTCTTCCCGGCGTACGACATACCGGTGGACGGCCTGAACACCCTGTCGGCGCGGAGCGGCATCAGGGTGGGTCTGTCGGTCGAGGGCCACGCGGGGTACACCCCGGGCGCGATCAAGGCGGCCTCGCTGTCCTACTCCTACGACGACGGCATCACCTGGACCCAGGCGCCGACCGAGCAGCAGGACGGCAAGTGGACGGCCGTCCTCGACCACACCGGCGCCTCCGGCAAGCAGGTCACGATGAAGGCCACCTTCACCGACGCCGACGGCAACGCGGTCACCCAGACCATCAAGCGCGCCTACGACGTGCGGTAACCACGCCCACAATCCGGTCCGTGCGGCTCATGCGGCGTGTGCCTACTCGTGGAGGACGCCGCCGAGGCGGTCGTCGAGCTTCAGCGTGGCGTCGGAGGCCGGGTGGTCTTGCCGCAGTCGCAGCGCTGCACGGTTACAACGCCAGCATGGAGTTCCGGTCGTCGTCCTGCACCGTCGCTGTCGGTTCGGCCCAGTCGGGCGATCCTGGTCCAGGCAGGACCGCCCAATGCGGACTGCCAGTCGTCACGCCGGCCGCCGGATCCGGGTCCTTGGCGCCACGGCGCACCCCACCGCATCCTGGGTGGCAGAAGCTGCGTGTTCGACCCGCCACAGCTGCCGTCCCGCCCGTTGCCGACGGTGGACGGGCCGGTACCTTTCGGTTCGAGTCGGTTTGGGGATGGGATGGACGTCCTGGGGATCGACGCCTGCGGTAAGCAGGGGTGGGTGGGTATCCGGCTCACCGGTGGCGCGTACGCGGGAAGTCTGGTGGCCGTATCCCTCGATACGCTGATCGAGCGTGCCGGTGCGGTAGCGGCGATCGCGGTGGACATGCCGCTGGGTCTTGGCGAGAGGGGCTGGCGTGCCGCTGATCTCGCGGCCAAGGCGCTGCTGGGAACGCGACGCAGCAGCGTTTTCCTCATCGCGCCAAGGCCCGCATGGCAGGAGCCTGATTATCCGGCAGCCGCAAACCGGTGCCAGGAGCTCACCGGGAGTCGGCTGAGCCGGCAGGCGTGGGCGCTGGCACCGAAACTTCTCGAGGCTCGGGCGTGCTGGCTCGCCGATGAGCGCATTCACGAGGTGCACACCGAGGTGTCCTTCTATGCCTTGGCCGGCGGGGTGCCACTGGCCTACGCCAAGAAGACCTGGCGCGGCCAAAACCTGCGCCGCGCGCTTCTGGCCGAGGCGGGACTCGTGCTCCCGGACGAGCTCGGAGAGGCCGATCGGGTCGCCGTGGACGACGTACTCGACGCCGCTCCGCCGCCTGGTCGGCGCACCGGATCGCGCTCGGGATCGCAGAGCGGGTTCCCATGGTGCCTGAGCCGGACGTGGAGGGCCGCCTCATCGAGATTCGATACTGACCGATTCATCACGTAACAGCTCGTGTGCGACCCTCCGTCTGTGGCCACGTCCCCATTCCGGAACCGTTTTGGCAGGCGCCGGTAGGCAGTGCGATCGGCAACTCGTGGGCGGCGTTGGTCGGGGCGGTGCGGAACTGCAGGAGCCCGGGCAGCGGCTGTGGTGGGTGGGTGCTGCGATGGACGGGGCGGCGCGGTCGTGGCTCAGGACGGAGACGCCGAGCGCACGGAGGCCGGGTTTGCGTGTGACCCACCCCGTGCGTGCCTCCCCGCACCGTGGTGATCAAGTGGCAGGAACTTGAGCGCGGGCCGCTGGTGGCGACCTCCGGCGTCCGGGGGGTGCGGCCCGGACCGGGTACACCTGCGGATTGCGCCACTGTGGATTGTGTACGACCGGGGGAGGGGTCGAGGAGGCGCGGCGAGCTGGGGGCGGGCGCCGCGGTGATTCCCGGGTTCCGGGCATGCCGGGACAGGGTGGTCGTACCGCTCGACACCGCCTGTGCGAATTCTGTGGACCTACTGTCGAGGGCGCGCGGGCACGATGCGCGATTACCCGGAATTGACCTTCACCCAACCTTCTCTTGGCGTGGCTGAAAGCCGCCTTGTTGGCCAACTCCATGCGCAACAAGGTGGGTTGAGTACTTGAGCATCAGGAGTCACAAGCGACTTGCTTGACTCGGGCGGCCAACCGTCCGGGCGTTGACGGGGGAACTGATGCGGTGCGCTCGTCCACCGTCGACCGGCCGGTCGCGCGGGGCCGTTTGCCGCACCGAACCGGATCATCTCTCCCCTCCGCCTTTCTCTTGGTGCCTTTGTCCGGTGCCCGAGGCAGGGATAGGAGGGGGAAAGCCGATGAGCGCGGTGAGCGCCGCCAAGCCGACGTACCCCGGCGTCTACGTCGAAGAGCTTCCCAGCAGTACCCGCACCATCTCGACCCTGACCACGTCGGTGACCGCCTTTGTGGGTCACACCCGGCGCGGTCCGCTCAACGAGCCGGTACGCGTCACCAGCTTCGCGGATTTCGAGCGCCGCTTCGGCGGTCTGAGCGCGCGCAGCGCCGTCGGCTACGCCGTCCATCAGTTCTTCGGCAACGGCGGCACCGTCGCCGTGATCGTTCGCGTCACCAAGGCCGGCAGCGGCAAGGCCTCCTGCGTCACCCTGAAGTCCACCGAGGGCCGCAGCGCGAGCAAGGTCCTCGAGGTACACGCCAAGGAGCCCGGGGTCTGGGGCAACGGCCTGCGCGTCGCCGTCGACCACGACACGCCGTGCCCCGACGAAACATTCAACCTGCGCGTGTACGACGCCAAGGGCGAGGCCAGGGAGAGTTTCACCGGTCTGTCCATGGACCCAGCGGGCGGCCGCTTCGTCCAGACCGTCGTCAACGCCGGTTCCCGGCTGATACGCGTCGAGGCGGTCGGCGAGGGCCGCCCCGACCCCTCCGGCACCGTCTCCAAGCCCTTCGGGGACGACCTGCCCGACCTGGCCGTCGACCTCACCGTCAAGATCGGTGACGTGGAGCGCGAGTTCACGCTCTACGACCCCGACTCCGACGGCGAGGTCCCGACCTCCGTGACCGGGCTGGCCCTGCTCCTGGAACGCAAGCTGCGCGCTCTGCCCGACGCACCGGGCAAGCATGCCTTCTCCGGCGTCCAGGTCACCCCCTTCAGCCGCCGAGTCCAGGTGGTCGCAGGCTCCACCGACCCCGAGGACGTCGTCCGCTTCCTCGGCGAGTGCGCCAACGACCTCGGCCTGGAAGCCTCCGTCAACCCGCCCGTGTTCCCGCTGGCCGGCGGCGAGGACGGCGAGGCTCCCGGCCCGCGCGACCTCATCGGCTCCGAGGCCGACAAGACCGGCATCCAGGCGCTGCGCGGGGTGGCCGACGTCAACCTGCTCGTGCTGCCCGAACTGGCCGCCTACGAGAAGTCCGAGGATGCCGTCACCGTTGTCTCCGCCGCCCAGCGGCTGTGCCAGGAGCGGCGGATCTTCCTGCTCGTCGACGCGCCGGGCACCTGGGTCAGCGTGGACACGGCACGCGCCGGACTCGCCGCCTTCGACGCCGTACGCGGCAACCACGCGGCTTTGTACTTCCCGCACCTTCAGCTCACCGACCCGCTCACCGGGCGGCTGCGCTCCTTCCCGCCCTCCGGCGCGGTCGCGGGTGTCATCGCGCGCACCGATTCCGAGCGCGGCGTCTGGAAGGCCCCGGCCGGCACCGAGGCACGGCTCGCCGGCGTCCACTCGCTCACCGTCGACCTGACCGACCGCGAGACCGGGCTGCTCAACCCGCTCGGAGTCAACTGCCTGCGCAGCTTCCCGCTGACCGGCCCGACTGTCTGGGGCGCCCGCACGCTGGAGGGCTCCGACGCGCTCGGCAGCGAGTGGAAGTACGTTCCTGTACGGCGGCTCGCCCTGCACGTCGAGGAGAGCCTGCAACGCGGCCTGCAGTGGGTGGTGTTCGAACCCAACGACGAGAACCTGTGGCAGCAGATCCGGCTCAGTGCCTCCTCGTTCCTGCACACGCTGTTCCGGCAGGGCGCCTTCAAGGGCGGCACCCCGCGCGAGGCCTACTTCGTCAAGTGCGACAGCGACACCACGACCGACGAGGACATCGCGAACGGGATCGTGAACGTCCTGGTCGGCATCGCACCGGTCCGCCCGGCGGAGTTCGTGATCGTCAAAATTCAGCAGACATCCGGCCAGTTCGAGCTGTAGTCCCGCGGGAATCTTGGAGAGCTGAAGGAATCCGATGGCAGAGTTCACCGTCAACGCCCATCGTTTCGACCCCTACAAGAACTTCAAGTTCCTGGTCCTGTGGGACGGTCGTACGGTCGCCGGCATCAGCAAGATCAGTCCGCTGAAGCGGACCACCGAGGTCGTCAAGCACCGGCACGGTGGCGACCCCTCCTCCCCGCGCAAGTCGCCCGGGCGCTCCGAGTTCGAGGGCATCACCCTGGAGCGCGGGGTCACCCACGACCCCGAGTTCGACCGCTGGGCCAACAAGGTCTGGCAGGTCGGAGCCGGGCTCGGCTCCGAGGTGTCCCTCGCCGACTTCCGCAAGGACATCGTCATACAGGTCCTCAACGAGGCCGGACAGGTTGCCGTCTCGCACAAGCTCTACCGGACCTGGCCCAGCGAGTACCAGGTGCTCGGCGAACTGGACGCCAACGCCAACGCGGTGGCGATCCAGAGCCTGAAACTGGAGTGCGAGGGCTGGGAACGGGACTACGAGGTGCCCGAGCCCGAGGAGCCCTCGTTCCTCAACCCGGCCTGATTCGACGCGAGGTGAGGTGAGGGGACCCGGGGGGAACACATGGCGATCACCGGGGCGGCCGGGCTGCTGGCCACCTGGGAGGCGGGGCTCGCCGAGGCGCGCGCCGGGCGTGCCCTGCTGCTGCACGGCACGGCGCGCCCGGACCTCGACGCCGCGACGCTGCCCGCCGTACCGCTGGGCGAGCGCGAGTCCGACCTGTTCGCCCTGCGCCGCGCCCTGTTCGGGGAGCGGATGCAGGTACGGCTGGAGTGCCACGCGTGCGGCACGGACATGGAGTTCGAACTGGACGCAGGGGAGTTCGCCAGGTCCCTCGCCAAACCCGGACAGCCGGTCGTACGGCTGACGGAGGACGGCTGGGACGTCACCTTCCGGCTGCCCGCCGCGGCCGACCTGACGACCGCGGCCCGGGCCGCCGACCCGCGCGCCGCGCTGCTCGCCGGCTGTCTGGTCTCGGCGGTCCACGACGGCACGCCCCGCACCGCCGACGCCCTTCCGGCGCCGGTGCAACGGCGGATCGCCGAGGCCGTCGAGGCCGCCGACCCGGGCTCCGACGTGACGCTGAACGCCGGCTGCCCCGAGTGCGGCACGGCCACCCGGGCCGAACTCGACATCGTCTCCTACCTGTGGACCGAACTCGACGCCTGGGCACGGGAGGTGCTCCTCGACGTCCATCTGCTCGCCACCGCCTACGGCTGGAGCGAGCCGGAGATCCTGGCGCTCAGCCCGCTGCGGCGCCGCTACTACCTGGAGCTGTGTGCGGATGTCTGACTCCCATGTGTCCGACCCCTCCCGGGCGCCCGCGCCGGAGCCCGACTTCCTCGACCGGCTGATCGCCCGGCACGCCGTCGCGTCATCGGACACCGTCCGGGTGCGGCCGCGGCTGCCCGGGCCGTTCGAACGCGTCGAGGCGGTCCGGGCCAGTACCCCGGAGCCGCACGCCGCCGACGCCACGGCGTGGCCGCCCGCCACCCCCGCAGCCGTGCCCGACCGGGACGGGCCACGGCCCGCCGCCGAGATCCGGCGGCACACGGAACGCGAACGGACCGTCGTACACACCGAACGGGCCCCCGCGGAACCGGAGGCGGCGCGACCCGCCCCGGCCGCCCTGATCGAGGCACCGCTGCTGCGCCCCGTCGCCGCGCCCCCCGCGGCCGGGCCGCTCCCGGTGTCTCGGACCGGTCCGCGCAACTCCGGGCGACAAGGCCCGGAAACGAGCGTGGACCGATCCGCGGCGTCCGCCCCAGCCCCCCTGGGCGCCGGCGCCGCTCCCGCCGTCGTCGTGCCCACGGCACCGAGCCCCAGCGCCGCGGACACGACGGCGGCCCGCACCGCCGCACGACACGCCGCCGCACGCCGGTCCGGGCGTGCGCCCGAGCAGGTGGTGCAGGTGCAGATCGGCCGACTCGAGGTGACGGCCGGCCAGCCGTCCTCGCGGAACGGGGCACGGCCGAGCGCCCGCCCCGCCGAGCGGCCGGGCACGACCCTCAGCCTGGCGGACTACCTGACCCGGGGGCGCGAGTGAACCGCGCGGCAGTGACAACGAAACGAGGGGCAGTACGAGCGACACGCCAGGAACCGGGGAGCTGACGCCGTGAGCAACGCACTCGCCATCGCCCATGTCAGCCAGGCTCTCGCCCTGCTGATCGAGTCCCACCTGCAGCCGGAGATCGACATGGCCGTCAAGGTGGAGCCGCGCAAACCGCCCGCCGAGCCGCCGACGGACCCCACCATCTCCGTCTTCCTCTACCAGGTCACCCCCAACACCTCGCAGCGCAACAACGACCTGCCGACCCGCGCCGCCGACGGCACGCTGGTGCGCCGGGCCACCGCGGCGCTCGACCTGCACTACGTGATCAGCGCGTACGGCGACGAGACCGAGCTGGTCGGGCAGCGGCTCATCGGTTCGGTGGTGCGCACCCTGCACGAGATACCGATCCTGCCCAAGGACGTCATCGAACTCGCCGGTGAAAGACCGTACTTGGCAGGAAGCAACCTCGCGGAGGCGGCCCAGCGGGTGCGGTTCACGCCGACCGTGATGGACGTCGACGAGACGTCGAAGCTGTGGGGGATGCTCTACCAGACCCCCTACGCCCTGTCCGTCGTCTACCAGGCCTCCCTCGTCCTCATCGACGGCCTCGAGACGCCGGTTCCGGCCAAGCCGGTCGAACGGCCCGAGGTACGCGTGCTCCCGTTCGGCGCGCCGGGAGCGCCGATCCCGCCGCGGGCCGGGACCCGGCCCACCGAGACGTCGGCCGGGGCGAGCCGGGAGGAGGGGAGCCGCGCGCCGGCAAGCCGTGAGCAGACCGAAGCCAAGGAGCCCGCCCCGAAGAGGGCGGCCGAGGCCGGGGCCAAGAGCGCGGCGAAGACCCCTGCGAAAGCCCCCGGGAAGATCGCTGCGAAAACCCCCGCGAAGACGCCCGCGCGCGCCCGCAAGAGCACGCCCCGGGCGGCCAAGCCGGCGCAGCCATCCGCCCGGAAGACCGACGGCGGACGCGGCGGCAGCGGCAGGAACGGCGGGAAGGGCGCGGACGGCGCCGAGAGCACGGAGAACTGAGTCGGCATGAGCGACACGAAGGGGGGCGGGTGAACAGATGGGCATGAGCGGGCAGAGCACACCGGACACGGGCGACGGCACGGCGCTGACCGCCGGGATCCGGCGCGTCCTGGCCCGCGTCGACGCCCACGCGGCACGCGCCACCGAACAGCAGACCGCCGACCCCGGCACGGCCGTCGTACTCGTGCCCGGTACCACCACCCCGCTCGACGCGCTCGTCGCCCTCTTCGGACTCACCCCTTTCGAACGCGACCTCGTCCTGCTCACCGCCGCCGACGAACTCGAGCCCACCACCGCCGCCCGGTGCGCGGCGGCTGCCGGCGCTCCGCAGCGGGCGTACCCCACCTTCTCGCTCGCCCTCGCCGCGCTCGACGAACCGCACTGGAGCGCACTCACCCCCGTGGCACCGCTCAGGCGCTGGCGGATCGTCGAACTCGAGGACGAGACCCGGCTGACCGTCTCCCGGCTCCGGCTGGACGAGCGCATCCTGCACTTCCTGCTCGGCTCGCCCTATCTCGACGCCCGGCTCCACGGCCGGCTCCGCCGCACCACGGCCCCCGACACGCTGCCGCCCTCCTACGACCTGGCCGCCGGCCGGCTCGCCGAGGGCTGGACGGAGGAGGGGCGCAGCCTCGACGCGCCGCTGCTGGTCGAGGTGACCGGCGGCGACCTGCGCAGCCGCGCCGAGGTCGCCGCCACCGCGGCCGCCCGCTGCGGACTCGGCCTCTACGCGATGAGGGCCGAGGACGTGCCGGCCGACCCCGTCGAACGCGACCGGCTGGCCCGGCTGTGGCAGCGGGAGGCGATCCTGTTGCCCGCCGCCCTGATGGTGGAGGCCGGGGACCTGGACCGCGACCAGCGCGCGGCCACCGAGGCGTTCCTGAGCGGAGCCGCGGTACCCGTCGTCGTCTCCAGCGAGGACCCGCTGCGCACGGGGCGCCCGCACGGCACGCGCGTGCCCGTGCCGCCTCTGGGCGACGATGAGCAAATCGCCCTCTGGGCGGACGCGTTCGGCGAAGTGGCCGACCTCGACGACGGCGAACTGCGTTCTCTGGTCGCGCAGTTCCAGCTGCCGCCGCACGTCGTGCGCTCTGCTGCCGCCGCCGTGGGCCGCCGGCTGCCCCACGAGGACGAGGCGGACGCCGCCGAACTCGCCTGGCGGGCCGGTCTTGACGAGGCCCGGATCGGCATGGACGAACTCGGCCGCCGGATCGAGCCGCGGGCCGGCTGGGACGACCTCGTCCTGCACGAACGGCAGACGGCCGTCCTGCGGGAGATCGTCGCGCACGTGCGGCAGCGGCCGACCGTCCACCAGGAGTGGGGCTTCGCCGCGACCCTGCGCCGCGGCCTCGGCGTCACCGCCCTGTTCGCGGGCGGCTCCGGCACCGGCAAGACCCTTGCGGCCGAGGTCATGGCGGGGGAACTCGGCCTGGACCTGTTCGTCGTGGACCTCTCCCAGGTCGTCAGCAAGTACATCGGCGAGACCGAGAAGAACCTGCGCCGTGTCTTCGACGCCGCCGAACGCGGCGGCGCCCTGCTGCTGTTCGACGAGGCCGACGCCCTCTTCGGCAAACGCAGCGAGGTCAAGGACAGCCACGACCGATACGCCAACCTCGAAGTCAGCTATCTGCTGATGCGGATGGAGGCCTACCGGGGCCTCGCCATCCTCACCACCAACATGAAGCAGGCCCTCGACACGGCCTTCCTGCGGCGCATCCGCTTCGTGGTCGACTTCCCCTTCCCGGCCGAGCACGAACGCGCCGAGATCTGGCGCCGCGTCCTGCCGCCGCAGGCACCGGTGAAGGACATCGACCCTGACCTGCTGGCCCGGCTCACCGTCGCCGGCGGCTCGATCCGCAACATCGCCCTGTCCGGGGCGTTCCTCGCCGCCGAGGAGGGCGACCGGCTGCAGATGCGGCACATGCTCGCGGCCGCGCGCACCGAGTACCTCAAGCTGGAGCGCTCACTGACACCCGCGGAGGTGCGCGGATGGGTGTGAACAGGCCACCGTCGGCGATCCGCGTGGAGATCGGCGAGCTGGCGCTGGACGGCTTCCAGGCGGACCCGGCCCGCGTCTCGGCCGCGTTCGAGCGTGAACTCGCGCGCCTGGTAGGGCAGCACGGTGTGCCGCTGGCAGCGAACGGCGCCGTGACCGTGGACGCGCTCACCGGCCTCGCCCCGCTGCCCGCCGGACTGTCGGCCCGCCGCCTCGGCCAAGAGCTGGCCCGCGCGGTCCACGAAGGGCTCAGCGGCCACGGGCAGGTGACCCGATGAGCTCCCGGACCCAGGACGCCGGCGCACAGCAGTCCGCCGAACAGCGTCGCCGCAAGCGGAAGGAGCGGGCCGCCAAGTCCCGCGCCCCTGAGCCGAAGAACATCGTCAGCGGCGCCGGCCAGCCCCTCGACCCCGGCATCCGGCGCGAGCTGGAGGAGCAGCTCGGCCACGACCTGAGCCGGGTACGCCTGCACACCGGACGGGACGCCGGACAGCTCACCCAGCTGCTCGGCGCCGACGCCGTGGCTGTCGGCCAGGACATCCTCTTCAGCGAGGGCGCCTTCAAGCCGGGTACCGACGAGGGGCGCCGCCTCCTCGCCCACGAGCTGCTGCACACCGTGCAGAACCCGCACGGCCTGGGGGCGCTGCGGGCCGGACGTGAGCAGGGCGCGGTCAGTGTGCCGCAGCAGGCGATCGAGCGAGAGGCCGAGTCGGCCGCCCAGGACCTCGTACGCCCGTCCACGGCCGGCCCCGAGGAGTCCGCGCCCCAGGTGGCGGAGGACCAGGCCACCCCCGGCTGGCTGCGCTACGCCACCGTCGACGCCGACCGCAACCGCACGGAGGCGATGGACCCGGCGACCCTGCTCGACCGGCTCGCCAACTCGGTCATACGCTCTTTGCGCGGCGACCCGGAGGACCTGTCCCAGCGGACCCGCAAACAACTCGCCCGGCTTCCCGAGGAATTGCTCGACGGCGTTCTCGTCCGCCTGGAGAACCGGCTGCTCGCCCCGGAGCACGACCGGGTGCTCGACCTCGTCGACGAGGTCGAGGCGTACGACGACCATGCCCAGGATCTGGAAGTCAACGCGCACGACGCCCCGGAGACCGAGCCCGACGTGGCCGAGCAGGTGCGCACCGAACGCGAGAACGCCGTGCGGACGGAGGAGCAGCGACGGGCCGAGGAGGAGCGGCCGGGCATCGCGCCGGGACCGGAGAAGGAACGGGCCGTCGACCAGGGCGCAGCAGGCAGCACTCCGCAGAACGGCGGCACGCCGGAGCACGGGACCACGCCGCAGGGCGGGGGCGCGCCGCGCCGCGCGCAGGAGAAGGTGCCGGGGGCGAAGGGACCGGGCTCCGGACAGGGCTCGGCCACGGCATCGGGGGCACGGGGGCAGGGCACGGCGACGGCGCCGGGAGCGGCGGCAGCCCCCGCCCAGCAGGAGCAGGCAGTGCCGTCCTCCGTCTCCGGCGGCTCCTCGGGCGGCGGTCAGCAGGGTGACACGCAATCCGCGGCATCGGCGGGCCAGGAGCAGGGGGAGAAAGCGGACTCGGGCGGCCAGGAGCAGACCGAGCAGACACAGACGCCGGCCGCGAGCAAGGAAGAGTCCGCGGCGGAGAACCGCCCGGGCGCGGCCGAGGCCGCTGTGGCCGGACAGCAGCCGAAGCGGCAGGACCGGCGCGGGCCGGAGAAGCCCGCCGGCTCGCCGACCGCCTCCGGCACGGAGGCCCGGCTCCCGGGCCGGTTCAGCACCCTCGACGGCAAGCGCGGCCGGGACATCGACGGACCGGAGCAGCAGACCGACGACGACCCCTTCGGCTCCGGCAGCGAGTCGGAGGTCGAGATCGGGGGAGGGGAGTCGAGCGCCTGGGACGTCAAGCTCCAGCCGGACGACTTCGTACCCCCGCAGGACCTCGACGTGTCCGCTGTGCCGACCGCGGACAAGCTCGACCCCACCGCGTCCGCGGCCCAGCCGGTCCCGTCCTTCCCCGCCCCGCCGCCCACCAAGGCGGAGCGGGTACAGGCCGAACGGGACGCGGAGGACGCCGAGGACGCGACGGCCGAGCCCGACGACGCAGCGGCCGAGCCCGACGTGGAGCCGGAGCCGGGGCCCTCGGCGAAGGAGACCGAGGGCGGTCCGGACAGCGGTGCCGGACCGGACGGTCTCGCGCTGGAACGGGCCGCCGCGGCGCCGCAGGTGTCGGGCACCCGGGACCCCAAGAGCGGCGACGACCCCAAGGCGGGTCCCGTCGGCGCGCAGACCACGGTGCAGGAGGCGCCGGGCAGGGCCGAAGGGCTGTCCGAGGGCGGCGGCGCGGTCGGGGAAGCGGCCGCCAAGGAGGAGAAGGGCACCGCCGCCGCTGGCGACAAGGGCGCCGGCGGTCAGGAAAAGGAGTCTCAGAAGTCGACCGGCGGCCAGTCGGCGCAGGGGGACGCCCAGGCGAAGGAGCCGGGCGCGGGTGCCGTCTCGGCCGAGCCCGCCGGACGGGAGGCGGAGGGCGCGCAGGGCGCCGGGGCCGCGCAGGCCGTGCAGAACGCGTCAGCCGTCGCGGGCGGGTCCACGGCGCCGGGCGCGCCGTCCGGAGCCTCCGCGGCGTCCGGTGCGTCGCATGAGGCCGGGGCGGGCGAGGCACCGGCCCACGAGACCCGTACGGCACCGCATGCCCGTACGGAGGCAGCGGCGCGGAAGCCCCAGGCCGCCCCTGCTCCCGCCGCGGCGAAGCCGGCACCGGCGCCCGTGAAGACGGCCACGGAATCGCCGGCCGAGCCGGAGTCGGCGCCGGTGCCGGCGCCGAAGGCGGCCACAGGGGGAGTTTCCCGGAGCGCCGGCGGGGGCGGCGGAGGCGGAGGTGCCGCTCCAGCTCGGGGCAAGGGCAAGAAGGACTCCGCCCCGGTCCCGAACCTCTCCGGGGTCTCCCCGGAGGCGGGCCTGGCGACGGCCTCGAAACTCAAGCCGCACAAGGCACTTCAGTCCATGGGCGGCGTCGGCGGCGCGGTGGATCGCTCCGTCGGCGACGAGCACAAGGCACTCGCGTCCGCCCCGCCGTCGATGCAGCGCCCGGCGGGCGCGCCGCGGACGCTGGAGGGCAAGCCGAAGGCCGACACCCCGGCCGAGTACTCGCAGGACAAGCCCCAGGAAGCCCAGGCAGCGGAACAGAAGAACGCCGAGGTCACGGGCGCCAAGGAGCCTCAGGGCCAGATCGAGGCGGAGAAGGCCGAGGAGCCCGGGGGCTGGGACACCTTCAAGATGGCCCTGGGCTTCATCGGCGGCAAGATCGTGAACGGGGTCGCGAGCCTCTTCGGCGCCGACAAGCCGGTCGTGGATCCGCAGGCGCTGGCCGCCAAGTTCGCGGGACTCCCGACGAAGGACGAGGCCCTCAAGCAGGCCCAGGCCGGCAACGCGCCGGGCGTCGACATGAAGGGCGCGGCGGAACAGACGGCCGGGGAGCAGGACGGCCATGTCGACGCCAAGGGCCAGGAGACGATCGGGACGGCCCGGGACGATGCCGGCCGGGGGATGGGCGAGGACCAGGTCTACCCCGATGCTCCCAAGGAGAAGATGACCGCCAAGGTGCCCGGCGCACGGGGCGGCCGGGGCGGGGCGGTCGAGAGCGGCGGGGTCACCGGCGCCGTACCGCCGGAGGCCGCCTCCGAGGTGGCGGAGCACGACCGGGGCCCGCAGTTCCAGGCGGCGTTCAGCGACGGTACGAAGGCAATGTCCGAGGGCCGGCAGGCCAAGGACCGCGACACCCGCGACTCGCAGGCCCAGCACAAGCAGAAGGTCGACGCCGAGATCGCGGCGAACACCAAGACGCAGGCCGGCGAGCGCGAGAAGGCCATGGGCGACGTCACCGCCCAGCGCGAGGACTGGCGCAAGGAGCAGGACGAGCAGCTCAACTCCCTCGGCGACAAGAAGAGCGAGCGGCACGACAAGGTCCGCAAGGACGTCGAGGACCAGGAGAAGAAGACCGACGACGACGTCGACAAGGAGAAAACGGGCAGCGACAAGAAGATCCAGGACGAGAGTGACAAGGCCGAACGCGACGCGGACAACAAGCGCGACGGCGCTGTCAAGGACTCGGGCAACTGGGTCAGCAAGGCCTTCGACTGGATCAAGCAGAAGGTCATCGAGATCAAGAACGCGATCGTCCGGGTCATCCGGGCGGCCCGCGACGCGGTCATCGGCTTCATCAAGAACTTCAAGGACACGGTCGAGCGCTGGATCAACGACGCCCGCAAGAGCATCGTCGACGCGATCAAGAACCTCATCAAGGACCTGATCGAGTTCGCGCTGGCGATGGTGCGAGCGGTGGTCGAACTCGCCGCCAGGATCCGCAAGTTCATCATGAGTCTGATCTCGGCGGCGATCGCCCTCGTCAACCGTCTCGCCCGGGCGCTGAAGCAGGCTGTCTCCGACCTCCTCGACGCCATCGGCAAGTTGCTCAGCAGCATCCTGGACATCCTGAAGAAGGCGCTCCAGGCGGCGCTCAAGGCGGTTGTCGCGGCGGTGAAATCGGTCCTGGAGTTCGCGTCGAAGCTCCTGAGCGCGCTGGGCGCCTGGATGATGATCGCGGTCGACTTCCTCTCGGACCCGGGCGGTTGGCTCGGCGGCGCGAAGAACTCCGCGGTGGACGGCGCGAAGAACCACCTCTTCCGCGAGGTGTCCTCGGCCGTCAAGGCCTGGTTCCAGGAGAAGATCCAGGAGATCATCGGCGTCCCCAAGGCGATCATCGACAAGCTGATCAAGGGCGGCTTCGCCCTGGAGCAGATCGTCAAGGAGGCCTGGGACGCCGTGGTCCCTCAACTCCCGCTCATCATCGGCGAGTTGGTGATGACGAAGGTCGTCGCGAAACTGATCCCCGGCGCCGGCTGGGTCATGGCCGTCATCGACGCGATCCGTACGGCGTGGGGCGCCTTGAGCGCCATCCTCAGCTCACTCGGCGCGGTCCTGTCCTGGCTCAAGGCAGTCCGCATCGGCGGTGCCGGCATCCTCTTCGCCAAGGCGGTCGCGGCGGGTGTCGTGGCCCTGCTGGAGGTTCTGTACCAGGCCCTGCTGAACGGGATCGGCAAGTACGTCGCGAAGGTGGGGCGTCGCCTGAGGGGCGTGGCGGCGAAGCTGGCCGGACGCGGCGGCCGGGGCGGCGACCGGGGACCCAAGGCCGGGGCCGCGGACGAGCCGGGCGGCAGGCCGAGGACGGACGAGGACCGTGGCGGGCCCAGGACGGACAGCGACCGCAAGGGGCCCAGGACCGAGCCGGCCTCGGCCGCGACCCCGAAGACCCCGGCCAAGCCCAGGCCAGGCACCAACCGTCCGGGCCCGACCGGCCCGACGTCGGACCGACCCCCCGCGGGCCCGGGCCGCCCCGCCCGCCCCCGCCCCCGCCCCGAGCCCGACCGCCCGGCCACACCGGCGACCACCCGCCCGCGCCCGGACCGCCCGCGCCCGGACCGGGAGGCCCTCTCACGCCCGAAGGACGAGACGCCGACCCGTAACCGCCCGAGGGACGAACACGACTCGACGCGCCCGAGGGACGAGGGCGATTCGGCACGACCGAGGGGGAACGACCGCCGCCAGGACCGCCGCCGCCCCGACGAGACCCCGAACCGCCCGAGGGAACAGGACCCGAACAGGCCCAAGCCGGACAGGGACGGCTCCGGCAAACCGAAGGACCACAAGGACCACAAGGACCACAAGGACCACAAGGACGGGGACGGCCGGAGGTCCAAGGACGGCACCGACGATCCCCGCAAGCCGAAGCACACCAAGGACGGCGAGAAGGACCCCCGCAAGCCGAAACGCGACAAGGACGACGAGGGCCGCCCCAAGAAGCCGAACCAGGGCAAGGGGGACGACGGAGGCCGGAAGCCGAAGGGCAAGGACCCTCACAAGGAGAAGCAGAACAAGAAGGACCGCCGCAAGAAGGAAGAAGACTCACCGGAATCCAAGGAAGCCCGACTCCGCAGGATCGTCGCGAAGATCCGTCCCAAACTGAACGGACTTCTGACTAAGGGGGTCGACGGAGTCGTGCTGAAGGGCACGCTCGGTGGTATGCGGTTGTGGCACCGTCTCACTTCGCTCACCGTCGATGGCGCGAACCGCTTCTCCATCCGAGCGCGTCTGAATCCCGAGGACACGGTCGTCCTGGGCAAGACCCTTGACGTGGCAGGCGTGGAGATAGAAGCCGATCGGCTGCTCCGAGCCATTCGAAAAATAGGCGAAGAGATAACCCGGGTGGGAGAAAATGCAAACCTCGGCACGGACGGGGCGCGAGCCCATGAGGCATCTCCCAAGGGTGATACGGAATCCCAGGCCGGCGAGGAACATCGGATACGCGTGGAAGCCGGTGCACGTGGCGGCGAAGTGCAGGCGGCCGTGCGCGGCCGGAAACATCAGCCGGGTCTCAAGTCGGATACTATCCAATACGATTCCGCAAAGATCAAGGAAGCGGCTCTGGAAGTTCGTCGCCGTTTCAAGGCGCGAAACAGAAGACAGTTGCGGAATCCGACCACCGATGCCGGAATACGGAACAGGTTGGTGGATGTCACTCATCCCGAAACTCGGAAGCCCAAGGGGGTCAGTTACGAGGAGTTCAAGGAGATCCTTCGAGACACGGGCAACGAGCAACAGATAGCCCAGGACGCGGTTTCCATGCTGGCTGGCCGGGCCCCACAGGGCATGCATCCCGCCCTCGCCGCCGAAGTGAACACCTGGATCGTTCACCAGGAAGGTCACCGCAACATCGGTGCCCTGGCCACTCACGCAATGGCGCTCGACCTCGCTGCCCGTGGCGAAATGAGTCTCCAGGAAGCAGTGGACATGGCCCCGATGTCCCCTGAGGGCGCGCCGGACAAGGCGAGGAAGACGCAAAAATATCTCAACAAGTCCCGGATCCAGGAGTCGATGCCGACGTACAAGTACGTACTCGATGCCGACAAGTTGGCGCAGCGTGAGATAGCGATGATCAGGACGTGGCTGAACTCTCTCAAGGACCTGAAGATCGGCGACTCCGTGAGTAAGGAGGAGCGGGAAAGGCGGCTTATCCTGGAAATTAGAAAGAGGATCCATGAGATCTACGCTGTGAACGCCAAGGAAGTTCCTTCTGCGAAGAAGTTCTTGGCAGACCTGGAGAGCACTAATGTCACACTATGATCACCGATCCCGTCGTCTCGTACTCCAGGCCATGCAGGCCGCGAGGAACGAGGTCGCCGAGTACGCAGAAGCCTATGGTTGGCCGCTGATTGAAGAGATGCCCACGAACGACGACAGGGTGCCCGAGATCACCTGGAGGATCTCGTCCACGGTGAATCTTCATTACGCTGAGGATGACGCGACCGGTTGTTCCTATGTCTACGTGACCGCTGGCTACCGTGATCAGTGCCAAGCCTTCTGTGAGCATGCCGAGCAGCATTTGAACTTCTGGCCCCGAGAGCAGTTGCTCGCCCAGTATGACAGTTCGAGCAATGCGGAAGAGCGGGCGGGAATGCTTCTCATGCTGGCACTGGCCTCTACGCAAAGAGTCGACACGGAGGGTCAGGAGAGGATCATGGCGGCATTGCGGGACCCCGCGGAAGACGTACGCGAGGCTGCCATTTACGCCACCAGCTACACGCCCGATTGGCGCTACCGCCCACTTCTTGAAAGTGTCGCCGAAAGCGACCCGGTGGAAGAGCTTCGTGACGATGCGAGGAACATGCTGGCGACCTACGACGAGGCCGGAATCCGATGAAGAGCACTCCGTGTCCGAACTCCGGGACAGCGCCCTGCATGGCTCCTGACCACATGAGAGTTGGCCTACTGTGACCCGCTATGCCAACATCCCCAAACCCATCCGCTCCGGCATAGTCGTCGTCGACCCCGAACGCGGCACCCCCCAGCGCGTCATCGTGCTGCAGTTCAACCCGGACACCCTGGAACGCAGCATCTCCCCCCAGTCCGCCGGAGACGGCGGCGACGCCGGCGGCGGAGGTGCCGGGAGTGGGGACCGGAACGAGGCATTACGGCTCAAGGGCCCCGCCCAGGAGACCTGGAAGTTCACCGCCGAGATCGATGCCACCGATCAGCTGGAGATCGCCGCGCCCGACGGGATCCACCCGCAGCTCGCCACCCTCGAGATGCTGGTGCAGCCGACCACAGCGCAGTTGCGGGCCGCGAGCAAGCTGACGCGGAAGGGCGCCATCGAGATCAGCCCGATCGAGATGCCGTTGACGCTGTTCACCTGGGGGAGCAAGCGGGTCATGCCCGTGCGGCTCACCGAGCTGTCCGTCAACGAGTCGGCTTTCGACGTCAACCTCAATCCGATCCGGGCCTCGCTCAGTATCGGGATGAAGATCCTGACCGTGAGCGACCTGCCCGCAGGGCACCGCGGTGCCGACCTGTACATGGCGCACCTGGCGCAGAAGGAGCGGCTTGCCGCCGCGGCCCGGGGCGGCAGCCTGGGCGCCCTCGGACTCGGCGGCGCCGATCCAGTGACCGGAAGGGGCTGAGGAGGACGACATGGCCGGGACCGAGCCCTACGAGAGCGCCCTGGACTCCATACCGGGCGCGCACCCCTACCCGCGTACCAGCCGCTATCACGACGCCGAGATCGGCGTGCACCGGCGTGCCGACGGCACCGAAGTCCGGTACACCAAGCGGCGCTTGCTGCCTCCGCTCGACGAGGAGACCGAGCCGCACGTCGTCGGCGCCGGAGAGCGGCCCGATCTGCTCGGTCAGCGCTTTCTGGGCGACTCCGGCCAGTGGTGGCGGATCGCCGACAGCAACCCGGTACTCGACCCACGGGAGTTGACGGACAATGCGGGACGCGTCATCGGCATCCCGCTCGCCGGCGGGTTCCCGCGTGGAGAGCGGCGTGTCTGAACAGCCCGTGGGGCAGGGCCCCGTCCACATCCAGTTCCTCATGGGGTCCACGCTCGCCCGCCCGGTTCCCGTCGAGGTCGCCGAGGCTCTGCTGTCCGCGCAGATCACCGCCACCGCGGGCGAGCGCAGCGGGTTCCAGTTCGCCTTCGACCTCACCAAGAACGGGCTGATCAACCAACGGCTGCTGCCCGAGGGGTTCTTCGACCCGAAGACGCGCGTCATCCTCACCGTCAGCGTCCGCGGCACGCCCGAGGTGCTGTTCGACGGACTGATCGTCCGGCAGGAGGTCGGCGCCAGCAACGTCCCCGGCCACTCCACCCTCACCGTCACGGGCGAGGACCTGACGCTGCTCATGGACCTGGAGGAGCGCACGGCCCGCTACCCCAACCTGCCCCCGTCCGAGCGGGTCCTCGCCATCCTGCGCCGGTACTCCGACTACGGCGTCCGGCCGGATGTCTACCAGGAGAAGGTCGCCCAGCCGCCGCACCAGGACCTCCGCGTCCACTACCAGACGGGCACGGACCTGCAGTACGTCACGGAGCTCGCCCGCGCCAACGGCTACACCTTCTATCTGGAGCCGGGCCCCAACCCGGGCCAGTCCGCAGCCCGTTGGGGCCCCGAAGTGCGGCTCGGCCGGCGCCAGCACGCCCTCAACGTCAACATGGACGCCCAGTCCACCGTGGACCAGTTGACCTTCGCCTACGACGGAACCGCACGGGAGGAGCCGCAGGCGCGCTGGCAGGACCCGGGCACCCGCCAGTCCACGCTCCTGCCCCAACCGCCGATCAGCCCCATGCGGCCGCCCCTGGGCAGGCGGCCCACCCCCGCCCTCAAACGCAAGACCCTCGCAGGCACCGCCAAGCAGCAGCGTGAGCAGGCCGAGGCCGAACTCCTCGCCAGGGCCGCGGTCTCCGCGGACGTCATCTCCGGCTCCGGCTCGCTCGACGTCAACCGGCACGGCTACCTCCTCCAGCCGCGCCGGCTCGTCGGCGTACGCGGCGCCGGCCGGGCCTACGACGGCGACTACTACGTCAAGTCCGTCACCCACAACCTGCGCCCGGGCTCGTTCCAGCAGAACTTCACCCTCTCCCGGGAGGGGCTGGAAGCACGCAGCGACCACGTCCGGCCCTGACCCGAACCACTGAAGAACCAGGAGAAGTTCAGCATGGCGGCACCCGGCAATCGCTACCTCGGCAAGTTCCGCGGTCGGGTCGTGGACAACAACGACCCGCTGCGCATCGGCAGGATCACGGCCGAGGTCCCGGACGTCCTCGGCGACGAGCCGTCCACCTGGGCGCTGCCCTGCCTGCCGTTCACCGGGCCGGAGTCGGGCCAGTTCGTGGTGCCGCCGCCCGGCGCGGGCGTGTGGGTGGAGTTCGAGCAGGGGGATCCCAGCTTCCCGGTGTGGACCGGCTGCTGGTACGGCGACGCCGGTGAACTGCCCCCCGACGCGCGCCGCGAACTCCAGGCGAACGCGGCGAACAAGCCGGTCGTCGTGCAGACCCCGCAGGCCCACAAGATCGTCCTCAACGACACCGCCGGCGCCGAACAGGGGATCCTCCTGCAGGCCCAGGGCGGTGCCTACATCCGCATCACCAAGGAAGCCGTGGTCATCGCCACCGGCGCGGGCGCCGAGATCGTCCTGCGCGGTCGTGAAGTAACCATCAACGATGGTCAGTTGACCGTCCACTCCAAGCGATAGACAAACGGGGGAGAGAAGTTGTCCGGGAGTCTGCTCCACGCGGGCGCCGTGATCGGCTGCCCGCACGGCGGCCGCGTCACGCCCGCCGCCATGCCCTCCGGCGGCGTACGCATCGGGGGTGCCGCCATGGCCACGAGCGCCCACACGTATGTCGTCACCGGCTGCCCGCACACCGTCGACGGAGTGCCCTCGCCGTGCGCCGCGGTCCGCTGGACCGCCGCGGACACCGGCGTCACGGCCGATGGGTCGCACGTGCTGCTCGACACCTCCGCCGCCCAGTGCTTCAGCGCGGCCCTCGTCCCGCAGGGACCACCCGTCGTCCAGGCCGCGCAGCGAAAGGTCACCGTCCGATGAGGCCGACGAGTCAACGCACCCGCACCGACATCGAGTTCCCCTTCCGCACCGACCGCCGGGGACGCACCGCCCACGCCCGCCCCGCCGAGCACGTCCACGACCTGATCGAGCAATTGCTGTTCACCAGCCCCGGCGAACGCGTGATGCGCCCCGACTTCGGCTGCGGGCTGCTCGACCTGGTCTTCGCGCCGTCCAGCCCCGAACTGGTCAGCACTCTCGAACTCTCCGTCCAGGCCGCGCTCCAGCGCTGGCTGGGCGACCTGGTCGAGGTGGTGGCCCTCGACATCGAGAGCGGCGACGACACCGTACGCGTACACCTGTCGTACGTCGTACGCGCCACCGGGACCGTCCGCGAGGACGTCTTCGAGGGGAGGGCGGCATGAGCGCGGGAACCACCCGGCGGGCCAAGGTGCGGGCCGCGCAGCTCAACGGGGTCGACGCCGTCGAGACGAGCGACGACGGGCTGCTGCTCACCGTCACCTTCCTCGGCAAGGCCCCGCACGGCCTCGGCCCCGAGAACGTCCGCATCGACGGCGGCCGGCGCGTCACCGGCATCACCGCCATCGACGTCAGCGTCGAACGCGAGGAGGACCCGGAACTGGACGACCGGCTCCACGTCACCCTCGACCGGGCCGGCGACACCTCCCACTACCGGCTGTCGCTGGTGGAGGCGGACCCCTACGGCCGGCCCGGCACCGAGCCGTACCGTGGCCTCGACCAGCGCTACCACAGCGCGGAGTTCGGCTTCCGGCCCGGCTGCCCGACCCCCTTCGACTGCCGGGACGACACCGATGCCACCCCGGACTTCCCGGCCGCCCCGGTCGTCGACTACACGGCCCGCGACTACGAGAGCATCCGCAAACTCCTGCTCGACCGGCTCGCGCTGACCACCCCGGACTGGGTGGAGCGCAACCCTGCCGACCTGGGCACGACGCTCGTGGAACTGCTCGCGTACACCGGCGACCAGATCAGCTACCAGCAGGACGCGGTCGCCACCGAGGCCTACCTCGACACCGCCCGCCGCCGGGTCTCCGTGCGCCGACACGTCCGGCTCATCGACTATGCGATGCACGACGGCTGCAACGCCCGCGCCCATGTGACCGTCGAGACCGCCGCCGACCGCACCCTGGCACCGGGCACGTACCGCTTCGCCTCCGTCGACGTGCGCACCCTCGACCCGCACGACCGCCCCGAGCCCGGCACGGTCATCGACGAGAACGACCTCGGCGACCTGGACGAGCGCGGCTCCGTGGAGGTCTTCGAACCGGTCGTCGCCACCGAACCCCTCGAACTGCGAGTCGCCCACAACGCGATCCGGTTGTGGACCTGGGACGGCGAGGTGTGCGCGCTGCCCGCCGGGGCCACCGCCGCCACCCTGCGCGACGCATGGGCGGATCCCGAGACCCGCCGGGAACGCAGGCTCGATCTGAAGCCGGGCGACGTGCTGATCCTCGAAGAGGTGAAGGGGCCGCGCACCGGCACCCCCGGCGACGCCGACCCCGCCCACCGGCAGGCCGTCCGCCTCACCTCCGTCACCCCCGGCCTGGACCGCATCGAGGACCAGCCCGTCCTGGAGGTCACCTGGGCCGCCGAGGACGCCCTGCGCTTTCCCTTCTGCCTGATCACGCGCGGCGGGCGGGACTGCCTGCCCGTCGAGGACGTCACCCTCGCCCGAGGCAACGCCGTCCTCGTCGACCACGGCCGCTCCGGCCCGGTCGAAACGGTCACCGTGCCACCGGTCCCGGCCGTCGTGGCGCCGTGCGACCCGCCGGAGTTCGGCTGCCCCGACCGCACGGAGGGCAACGCCCCGGCTCGGCTCATCACCTCGTTGACGGACCGGACGGAGAGCGGCCGCGTCCTGACCCCCGACGACGTCCGCGAACTGTTCGCGGTCGTGGGGGAGCGGGCCACCGTGCGCGCCGGGGTCGGTCTGGAGCGGGCCGGGCAACGACAGGAGCGTGTCGTGCCCGGCACGGCGTACGCGCAGGCCGCGGCCCTGCGGACCCTGCTCGCCCAGTCCGTCTACCCGGGCATCCGGCCCCGGTTCCGTCCCGTCCTCGGCCGGGCACCGGTCACCCAGGCCGTGCCGTTCCCCGACGCGGCGACGGTCGCCGCCGGGCAGGCCGAGCGGATCGCCGCCATCCCGAGCCGGATCCGGCAGCGGCTCGTCGAACTGTGGCGCAGTGCCCGCGACCGGGACGGGCTCGGCGAGGGCGAGATCGACGAACTCGCCGTGATCTTCAGCCTGAAGGTGCTGGAGCGGCTGGAACTGCGCCGGCATCCCGTCCGCGCCCTGCGTGAACTGCTGCACGGCTGCGACACGTTGCTGAAGGCAAAGCTGCGGCGCGTCGAGATCCTCACCGCGCGGGCCCGCGCGGGCACGGTGCTGGACGGGGACATCGCCTGGGAGATCGCGCACAGTTGGGGCCCGGCATACGCGGCCGGACTCCACCCCGAGGAGCCGGTCCTGCGCGGCCCGGCGACCGCCGCACTCGCCCAGGACCCGCGCCGCGCCCTGCCCGCCGTACGCCTCCACGACGGCGACACGGTGTGGGAGCCGCGCCGCGACCTGCTCGACAGCGCCCCCCGCGACCGGCACTTCGTCGGCGAACCGGAGGACGACGGGCGCCTCGCCCTGCGCTTCGGCGACGGACGGCACGGTGCCGTGCCGACGCCGGGGACCCGGCTGGAGGTGCGCCACCGGCTGGGCGGCGGCATCGCGGGCAACGTCGGCGCCGAGGCCATCAACCACCTCGTCGTCGCAGCGGGCGAGCCGGGCGAGCCGGTACCGGTCGCCACGGTTCGCAACCCGCTGCCCGCCACCGGCGGCACGGAGCCCGAACCCCTGGAACGCGTACGTCAGTTGGCGCCACTGGACCTGCGCCGCACCCGGCTGCGCGCGGTCACCGCCGACGACTACGCGGCTCTCGCCTCCGCCCTGCCCGGCGTCCAGCGGGCCGCAGCCGAGATCCGCTGGACCGGCAGCGTCCAGGAGGCCCACGTCGCGATCGACGCCTACGGCGGCGACACCCCGCCGGACGGCCTGCTCGACTCCGTGACCCAGGCCCTGGAGACGTACCGGCGCATCGGGCACGACCTGGTGATCGGCCCCGCCCGGCTGGTGCCCCTCGACGTCGCGCTCCACGTGTGCGCGCTGCCCGGCCACCAGCACGGCCAGATCCTCGCCGACCTCTACCGCGTCCTCGGCAGCGGCCGGCTGCCCGGCGGACGGCTGGGCTTCTTCCACCCCGACGCGCTGACCTTCGGCGAACCCGTCCGGCTCAGCCGCCTGGTCGCCGCCGCGGCGGCCGTACCCGGCGTGGCGAGCGTCGAGGTCACCCGGCTTTGCAGGCTGTTCGAACAGGACCGCGGAGAGAGGGAGGACGGCGTGCTGCGGCTCGGCCCGCTGGAGATCGCCACCTGCGACAACGACCCCGACCGGCCCGAACAGGGACGGCTGGCGATATCCCTGGGAGGCGCCCGATGAGCCAGGTCTGCTCCTGCGGCGGCGCGTGCGGCGGCCACGACGAGCGCCTCGCCCCCGCCCCGGTCCACAACCCGCCCGGCCGCACCGCCCTCGACTACCGCGTCGGCGAGTACGGCTCCTTCCTCGCAGCCCTCCTCGACCGGCTCGCCTCGCCCGCGTACCCGGCCCTCACCGGGCTGACCGTCCGCACCCCGGACGACCCCGCCATCGGCCTGCTGGACGCCACCGCCGTCCTCGGCGACCTGCTCACCTTCCACTCCGAGCGGATCGCCGACGAGGCCTACATCCGCACCGCCGACGAACACCGCTCGCTGGTGCTGATGGGCCGGCTCGTCGGACACCGGCCGCGCCCCGGAGTGGCGGCCGGCACCCACCTCGCGTACACCCTCGAACGCGACCCGCGGGCCGAGGCCCTGCCGGTGCTCATCCCACGCGGTGCGCGCAGCCACAGCGTGCCCGTCTCCGCCGACGAGCAGTCGCTGACCTTCGAGACGGCCCGGGACCTCACCGCCCGCTGGGACTGGAACGAGCTGGCGGTACGGCGCCGTCGGCCCTCCCTCGTCACACCCGAGGACCTCGAGCGCCCCTCCGAGCTGTTCGTGGAGGGCACCGCCAACTCCCTGCAGACCGGCGACCAGCTCCTCTTCGTGTTCGGCGAACAGGCGGGTGGCGAGCGCAGGTTGCTGTCCGTCGCCGGTGTCCGGACCGACCGGGACGACGAGGTCACCGCGATCTCGCTGCCCAGGTCGGCGCCGCTCACGCTCAAGGAACTGGCGGACGAGGTTCGGCGCTGGACCGCCGAACCGGCCGCCCCGGGCGAACCGGGCGAGGAACCGCCGACCCCCGAGGTCCCCAACCCACGGCCGGTCAGCCGCCTGATCGAGGACTTCGAGGACCAGGTGCTCGCCCCGCTGCGCACGGACCTGGACGACATCAGGACCCCGGAGAGCCTCGCGGCCCGTCTCGGCGAACCCGTCGCCCGTCTGCGCGAGGCCGAGGTGCTGGCCGAGCCGTACGAGGACGTGGCCGCCTGGTTCGAGCAGCTCGCGGCGGTCCTGGCGGAACTGGCCGGCCACGCACTTCAGCTGGCCCCTGCCCAACCCGCGGAGCCGTCCGCAGAACAGACCGCAGAGCAGACCGCAGAGCAGACCGCGGCCGCCGGGAGGACGGCCCGGCCCGACTCCCGCCAGGCCGCGTTGCAGGCACTGAGTTCCGTCCTGCCGGCCCTGCGTTCCGCCGCACCCGCCCACCGGGCGGGGAGCCGCACCCGCCGCCCCGGCAGCGACACCGCGCGCCTGCTGTCGGCGCTCGACCCCGGCCTCGGCAGCCTCTATCCGGCCTGGCGCTCCGCCGCCGCGCCCGGTGCTCCGCGGCTTCTGCGCGAACTGCTCGCGATGCGCGTGACCGCCGCCCCCTTCGGAGCCACCGCCCCGCTCAAGCCCGTCCAGGACGACCGCGGCCGGGTCATCCGCACCGCCGACTGGCCGCTGACCGGCGCGGTGCTGGCGAGTATGCGCGTGGTGTACGACCCGGCGGGCAGGACCCCGGCCCGGGCCGAGTTCCAGTACGTCGAGGGCGGCAGCAGCGACCAGCGCGCCGAGAACCTGCCCGTCGCCCAGCCGATCTCCTTCACCCTGGGCCCCGGCCGGGTCGACCTGTCGACCCGCGCCCCCCAGGACCGCGAGCTGAGCTGGCTCAACCGTCGTCCGGCGGCCGCCGAGGAACCGGGTGTCACCGCACGCCTCCACACCGGCCTGCCCGAGCGCACCCTGTTCGTCTCCCGCCCCGACGCCGAAGGCCTGGTGCACGTCGGCGTCCACAACGGCACGGCCCAGGAGATCTCCCTGCGGCCCGGCGACAGCAAGCAGTTCACCCACGGCGAGTACGAGGTGAGCCTCAAGTACACGGTGGGCACCACCGAACCAGGCGTCGAGATCGTCATCGCGAGCAAACCGGAGCCCGTCAACCGCCGTGTCCTGCAACTGGACACCGTCCACGACGGCATCACCGTCGGCAGCTGGGTGGCGATCCAGCGGCCGGCGAAGGGTGCGGCCGTACCCGGCGACGCCAGGTTCGCCTTCGTCACCACCCAGGTCGTCGCGGCGCGTACGGCCGCCTACTCCAACTACGGCATCACCGGCCGGGGCACCGAACTCACCCTCACGGACCCGTGGCTGGACGAGTTCGACGTCCTGCTCTCCCACATCCGCGACACCACCGTGCACGCGGCGGGCGAGCCGCTGCACCCGGCCGGCGAACCGCTGGGCGAGGAGGTGCATGGCAACGAAATCGAACTCGCCGAGCTGTACGACGGGTTGCGCCCCGGCCGCACCCTCGTCGTGAGCGGCGAGCGCACCGACGTACCCGGCACGACCGGTGTCAACGCCACCGAGGTGGTCACGATCGCCGCCGCAGACCCGGCCGTCGACCCTCGGCTGCCCGGGGACCACGTCCACACCCGCCTCATCCTCACCACCGACCTGCTCCACCGCTACCGCCGGGCGAACGTCCGTATCCTCGGCAACGTCGTCGAGGCCACCCACGGCGAGAGCCGCGAGGAGGCCATCGGCAGCGGGGACTCCGACCGTGTCAACCAGACCTTCGCCCTCTGGCAGTCCCCGCTGACCTGGCTCGCCGCCGACACCCCTCTCGGCGCCACGCCCGTCCTGGAGATCCGCGTCGACGGTGTGCGCTGGCACGAGGTCGACAGCCTCGCCGGGCGCAGCCCGACCGAGCGCGTGTACATCACCGGCAGCACCGCCGACGGCCGTACCACCGTGACCTTCGGCGACGGCGTCCACGGCGCCCGCCTGCCCAGCGGCCACGAGAACGTCCGCGCCCGCTACCGCTTCGGCACCGGCAAGGCCGCCAACATCCCAGCCGACCGGATCACCCAGCCCCTCACCCGGCCGCTCGGCGTCACCGCGGTCACCAACCCGCGCCCGGCGACCGGCGGCGCGGACGCGGACGGGCCCGGCCTGACCCGCCGCACGATCCCGCTCGCCGTCTCCGCCCTGGACCGTCTGGTCTCCGCGTCCGACTACGAGGACTTCACCCGCTCCCGGGCGGGCATCGGCCGGGCGGTGGCCCGCGAACTCTTCGACGGACGACGGCGCGTGCTGCACGTGACGGTCGCCGGAACCGACGACGTGCCGCTCACCGAGGACAGCCTCCGGCCCCTGCGCGGAGCGCTGACCGAGTACGGCGACCCGAACCTGGCGGTCCGCGTGGACGTGCGCGAACTCGTCCTGCTGCTGATCGCCGCCCGAGTGAAGCTCGAACCGGACCACGCCTGGGAGACCGTCGAGCCCAGGCTGCGCCAGGCGCTGCTGCTCCGACTCGGCTACGAGGGGCGGGAGCTGGGGCAGCCCGCCCGCCTCTCCGAGGTGCTGGCCACCGCGCACTCCGTGCCCGGCGTCGACTACGTGGACGTCGACGTCTTCACCGGCGTGCCCGCCCTCGTCCCTCCGGAGCGGCTGACCGCCCTGCTCGCCGACCCCGGCACACCGAAGGCGTCCGTACCGGCGCACCCGGCGGCGTACGAGGAGAGGACCCACACCGTCCGGGACGCGAACGGGGAGACCCTGTCGTCGATCTGCGCCCGGTACGGCATCCCGCTCGCCGAACTCCTGCGGCTCAACCCCGACATCACCGACACCCGGCGCCTGGCGAAGGGCCGGACGCTGTTCGTCTTCCGCGGCATCCGCCCGGCGCAGCTCGCGCTGCTGTCGGCGCGGGCCTCGGACACCCTGATTCTGACGGAGGTCAAGTGATGTCATCGGACGTGGAGTTGGAGACGCCGGCCCCGGTGGTGCCCCGGGAGCCGGACGGGCTCGCCGAGCTGCTGCCCCGCTGGTACCGGCTGCGCGACGGCGAGGACGGAGAGCCGCTGCGCGCCCTCCTCGCCGTGATCGCCGAGCAGCTCGACCGGGTCCGCGACGGCGTCCAGCAGAGCTACGAGGACCTGTTCGTGGAGACCGCGGCCCCCTGGGTGCTGCCGTACCTCGGCGACCTGGTGGGCTACCGCACCCTGCCGGGCTACGAACGCGTCCTCACCGCCGGCCTGCACGGCGGCGGCCGGGACGCGCTCGCCGAGGCCGTCGCCCCGCGCCGTGACGTTGCCGCCACCGTCGCCCACCGGCGCCGCAAAGGCACCTTGCACCTCCTGGAGGAACTCTCCGAGCAGGTGGCCGAGTGGCCCGCGCGCGCCGTGGAACTGTCCCGGCTCGTGGCTCACACCCAGCCGGTCAAGCTGTACGGCACCGGCCGGCGCGGCGACCGCGGCCGCCTGCTCGACCTGCGGGACGGGTCGGCGCTCGCCCTCACGGGCGGACCGTTCGAGCGGACGGCCCGGACGGTCGACGTGCGCCGGGCCGACTCCGCGAGGAAGCAAGGGGGATGGACTCCCGCCGGGGTGGGACTGTTCGTCTGGCGGCTGAAGCCCTGCTCGCTCACCTCGTCCCCTGCCTACTGCATCGACCGCGCCCGCAACCTCTACACCTTCTCCATCCTCGGCAACGACACCCCGCTGGTCACCAAGCCAGTGCCGGAGCCCTCGCCCGCGCACATCGCCGCCGTCGAGAACGTCCCGGCGTTCATCACCCGCCGCCTGCTGCACGACCGGCTCGCCGACTACTACGGACCCGGCAAGAGCATGGTCATCCGGCGCGACGGCGAGGACCAGCCCGTAGCGCCCTCCGACATCGTGGTCGCCGACCTGTCCGACTGGCGCTACCGGCCCCGGCGCGGCCAGATCGCCGTCGACCCGGAGCTGGGCCGGATCGCGTTCGGCTCCCGGTCCGCGCCCCGGCAGGGCGTGTGGGTGGACTACCACTACGCCTTCGGCGCCGCCATGGGCGGCGGCGAGTACGAGCGCGCCGACCGTGAACCCCACCCCGAGGCCACGTTCTACCGGGTCGGCCCCGGACAGCCGTACCACAGCATCATGGACGCCTACCGCGCCTGGCAGGACGAGCGCGGCCCGGAACGCACCCCCGGCATCATCGAGATCACCCACAGCGGCGCCCACCAGGAGCAGCTGGACTTCGACCTCGACCCCGGCGACCGCCTCGAACTGCGCGCGGCCGAGGGCGCGCGACCGGTGATCCGCCTCCTCGACTGGTACAGCAACCGGCCCGACGCCCTCAACATCCGCGCGGTGTCCGACGACTGCACACCGCACGAACGACCCCGCATCGTCCTCGACGGACTGCTGGTCGCCGGGCGCGGCATCAACGTGACCGGCCCGATGGGCGCGGTCGTCGTCCGGCACTGCACGCTGGTGCCGGGCTGGTCCCTGGAGCCCGAGTGCGAGCCGCACTCACCCGACGAACCCAGCATCGTCCTGGACCGCACCACCGGCTGCCTGCAGATCGAGCACAGCATCCTCGGCACCATCGAGGTCATCGGCGACGAGGTGAGCGAGGACCCCCTCGACATCCATCTGCGCGACAGCATCCTGGACGCCACCGGCCACGACCGCACGGCCCTGTCCGCCCCGGACTGCCGCCACGCCCACGCCGTCCTGCACCTGCACCGCAGCACCGTCATCGGCGAGGTGCGCACCCACGCGGTGCGCATCGCCGAGAACTCGATCCTCACCGGGAAGCTGCACGTGGCCCGGCGCGGCATCGGCTGTCTGCGGTTCTGCTACGTCCCGCCCGGCTCGCGCACGCCCCGCCGCCACCGCTGCCAACCGGACCTGGCCGGCCCGCAGCAAGCCACCCGGGTACGGCCGCTGTTCGCGGGCGAACGCTACGGGACCCCGTGGTACGGGCAGCTGGCGGACCGCTGCGCCGAGGAGATCCGGCGCGGCGCGGACGACGGCGCCGAACTCGGTGCCTTCCACGACCTTTACCGGCCGCAGCGCGAGGACGGCCTCAGGGCACGGCTCGCCGAGTACACGCCCGCAGGCACCGACGCCGGGATCTTCTTCGTGACGTGAGCAGCGCCGCCGTACGCCCCACCCGCAGCCATCCGAACCAGGGGGACCCCCTTTCATGCACGCCGATCTCTCCCGCTCCACCTTCCGCCCGGAGCGGCACTACTCCGCGGTCGTCGCCCAGCAGGGCCGCGTCCAGCTCGACGCCGACCTGAACGAGCAGACCGCCATCGAGCTCCACCGGGCCCGCACCCTCACCGCCGACCTGATCGGCCGGCACGGCGGACCACGCGACGCCACCGGCTTCCGCATCGAGTACGTGGGCGGCAAACACGACATCGACACCCTGTACATCCACGGCGGCCGCTACTACGTCGACGGCGTCCTGTGCGACGCGGACCGCCCGGCACCGGAGGAGCCCGTACCCGACGAGGACGCCGCCGCCGCGGACCGGCAGGCGGCGCCCGCGCAGCCGTACTGGGACTACTGGAACCAGCCGGACGGCTTCCGCGACCCGGAGCGACCCGGCGACCGCCTGCCCTCGCCCGGCCAGTCGCCGTTCGTGGTCTACCTCCAGGTGTGGGAGCGGGCCGTCTGCGCCGCCGAGGACCCCGCGCTGCGCGAGGTCGCACTCGGCGCCGCGCTGCCCGACACCGCCGTCCGCGCCAAGGTCGTCTGGCAGGTGCTGCCGCTGTCCCTGACCGAGCTGGAGATCGAGGACGCCGACCCGTCCAGGGAGGACGTCCGGGACGCCTTCGAACGCTGGGCGCAGCGCCAGGCCACCCCCGCGGCCCGGCTCGCCGCCCGCGCCGAACGGCCCGAGCACGCCGACGAGGACCCGTGCCTGGTCCGGCCCGGCGCGCGCTACCGCGGCCAGGAGAACCAGCTGTACCGGGTGGAGGTCCACGCGGGCGGCACGGCGAAGGACGCCACCTTCAAGTGGTCCCGGGAGAACGGTTCGGTGGTCTTCCCGGTCGACGGACTCGACGGCACCTGGGTGCGGCTGGCGTCCCTAGGTTTCGACGACAAGCTGGACCTCGACGTGGGCGACCTGGTGGAGGTCACGGACACCGCGTACGCCTCCCGCCTCGAAGCCCTGCCCCTGCTGCGGGTCGAGGAACTGGACCTGCCCGGCCGCCGGGTCCGGCTGTCCGCCGAACCCGACCCGCATGTCGGCCGGCTGCCTCATCTGCACCCGTTCCTGCGCCGCTGGGACCACCGCGAGGGACCCCGCCGCAAGGGCCGTACGGCGGCGCTCGAAGGCGGCGCGATCCCGGTGACCGAGGGGGAGTGGCTGCCTCTGGAGGACGGCGTCGAGGTGTACTTCGCCACGGACGGCACCTACCGCTCCGGCGACCACTGGCTGATCCCCGCCCGCACCGCCACCGGCGGCGTCGACTGGCCCGTCGACCCGGCGCGCCGTCCCCTGCTGCGGGCACCGGCCGGGATCGACCGCCACTTCGCGCCGCTCGCCCTGGTCAAGGGCGAGGAGAGCGCCGTCGATCTGCGGCTCGCCTTCGGACCGCTCGCCGGCAGCATCCCGGCGGCGGACGAGGCGACCCTCGCGGCGGAGGCGTCCGCCGCCCAGGAGGAACAGGCGGCGGAGGCCGACCCCTCCGACGGCCGGTCACAGACCACTGCGGCGGCGGAGGAAGCCGCGGAAGGAGACGAGTGATGGCCCAGCCGATGAGCGCGTCCAAGCTGGTGGAGATCCTGCGAGCCGAGGGCGTGACGGTCCACGAGGTGCGCAACTGGCGTGCCCACAACCGCAACACCAAGGGGCCCTGGGGCCCGATCAACGGCGTGATGATCCACCACACCGTCACGTCGGGCACCGAGAACTCCGTGAACATCTGCTACAACGGCTACTCCGGCCTGCCCGGCCCGCTGTGCCACGGCGTCATCGACAAGAAGGGCCACGTCCACCTCGTCGGCAACGGCCGCGCCAACCACGCCGGCCTCGGCGACAGCGACGTCCTCCGGGCCGTCGTCAACGAGACGAAGCTGCCGCCCGACAACGAGGCCGACACCGACGGCAACCGGCACTTCTACGGCTTCGAGTGCATCAACCTCGGCGACGGCAAGGACCCCTGGCCGGAGGCGCAGAAGGACGCCATCGCGCGGGTGGCTGCCGCCATCTGCCGGCACTACGGCTGGAGCGAGCGCTCGGTGATCGGCCACAAGGAGTGGCAGCCGGGCAAGCAGGACCCGCGCGGCTTCACCATGGACTGGTTGCGCGGGCGCATCGCCGCCCGGCTGGCGGGAAAGGGCTCCGGGAAGCCGCAGGAGCCCAAGCCGGCGCCCAAGCCGTCGTACGCCCCCTTCCCGGGCAGTGGCTTCTTCCACAACGGGCAGAAGTCGCCACTGATCACGGCGATGGGCCGCCGGCTCGTCGCCGAGGGGTGCAGCCACTACGAGAAGGGGCCCGGCCCCGAGTGGACCGAGGCCGACCGCAAGTCCTACGTGGCCTGGCAGCGCAAGCTGGGCTTCAAGGGCAAGGACGCCGACGGCATCCCGGGCAAGTTCAGCTGGGACAAGCTGAAGGTGCCGTCGGACGGCTGAGAGTGCCGGTCCGACGGTCCGCCGCCCCGCTCGGCGGAAGGGAACGCGCCCGGGCGGGGCCATCGGCCCCGCCCGTACCAGAGGGTCCACAACACTGCAGGGTCTGTGATCCACTCGCGCTCAGGAGCAGAGATTCACGTGCCGGACGGCCAGGACGTGTCCCGCCGCGTCGATGAGGCGACTGCGGGCGAGATGTCCGGCGGCCACCGCATTGGTGATCGCCGAGGCGATCGAGGACGTTCGGGAACCGGTATTGCCCCCCAGGTCGAACATGACCATGTCGGCACCGGAGCGCAGGGCCTGGACGGCGGCGGCGGGGACGCTGAAGCCTGCGGCGGAGATCGACTTGGCGCTGAGCGAGTCGGTGACCACCAGCCCCTTGAAGCCCAGCTTGCCGCGCAGCTCGTAGCTGATGACGGTGGGTGACAGGCTCGCCGGATTGGTGCCCAAGCCCGGCACGATGTTGTTGGAGACCATGATCGCCGGGGCGCCGGCCTTGATGGCCGCTGTGAACGGCGGGATGCCCACCTTTTGCAAGGTGGACCAGGGCAGGGTGCGGGCGGGGCCGAAGTCGGAGTTGTAGCTGGAGTTGCCAAGGCCCGGGAAGTGCTTGACGACAGGTATCACGTGTCCGGCGCGCAACCCGTTCATGTACGCGACACCGTCCCTGGAGACCACCGAGGTGCTGCCGCTGAAGGAGCGCCATCCGTCGGGGTTGGTCCGGCCGGGAGCCACGTTCCTGCCGTCGACGTCGACCACCGGAGCGAGGTCCATGTTCACCTGGGCGGCCGCCATCTTGGTGGCGACCTTCGTGACGTTCCGCTGGATCTGTGCTGGGGTCCAGTGCTTGCCCATGTACGCGGCCCAGGGCAGGGATCCGACGAGGTTCGCCATGCGCTGGATGCCGCCGCCCTCCTCGTCGGTCATCACCAACAGGCCCAGGTGGCCGGGTACATGGGACTTCAGGGCGGTCAGCCGGGAGCCGAGGTCGGACGGTGCCTTGCTGCCGAACAGCAGCACACCGCCGGCACCGGCGCTCACCGCGGAGGTGGCGCCGGACACCGAGGTCTCCGACACCGGGACGGCGATGGTCAGCATGGCCAGCCGACGGTTCGACCAGCCGGCCAGCTTCGTTCTGTTGGTGCACGCGGTGGCGGCGGTGAGGTCCTGAGCGAAGGACGAAGGGGAGTGGGAAGGCACGGCGGGCGGGGCGAGGGACACGCCGGGGCCACCGGAGTGCGGGGCCGCCTTGGGGGTGCCCGTGCCACAGCCCGCTAGGAGCATGGCCGCCACGGCGGCAACGGTGTTCAGTCTGCGTGCGGTCGTGGCCCGGCCGGGGAGGCGTCGCGGTGCTGTCGCGCTTCGGCGGTCACGGTACGCCGGGAGATTCATCGCCCGGCCTCCTTTCGGAATGCGCGACGACACCGGTCGCGCGGAGGGCCGTATCAGCATGAGGCTGCTTTACGAAGAGTGAGATGCGCACCAGCCCGCATTTGTTCGCTGGTTCACGGTCGGAGTACCAGGATCTCCCGTCTCGGAGTCGGCCGGAAGCGGGTCGCAGCGCTGTTCATGGTGGGACGGGGCCGTCTGCGGGCCGTCGAAGGGCGGGCCGCAGCGACCCACGGCGACGACACGGTGAGGTGATCAGGCCCTCCTGCGGGTGGGAAAACGACGGCACGATGAGCAACTGATCACCAGGCTCGCCTGCCGGATGACTGCAGGGGTGGCCGGTTCGTGCGTCCGTCGGAGAAGCTGGGTGTACGGAAGCGGCAGAGCGGACTGAGGTGGTCGGCGATGGCGGACGAGAGTGTGGACCACCCGGGCTTCATCGTCCCGGTCGGGCATGTCGAGCCGGTGCCGCGGCGTATCCGTGCGCAGGTCGGCGGCCGGTGGGTATTCGACACCCGGCGGGCGTTATACGTGTGGGAGTGGCCCGGCTATCCGCAGTACAGCATTCCGCTGCGGGATCTGGCCGAGGGCGTCCTGACCGACGACGCCCGCGCCGGCCGGCTGGGTCCCGGCCCCGCGCGGCGGCACTCGCTGCGGGTCGGCTCCGAGGTCCGTGAGGGTGCGGCGTGGGTCTGGGACGAGGGAGCCCCCAAGGCACTCATCAGCACCGCCCGTTTCCGGTGGGACGCGCTCGACGCGTGGTACGAGGAGGAAGAGCAGGTCTTCGTGCACCCGAGGAGCCCGTACACCCGGGTGGATGCGTTGCGCTCGTCCAGCAGCGTGCGCGTCGAGATGGACGGCACCGTCCTGGTCGACGCGCCGTCCTCGGTGAAGCTCTTCGAAACCGGCCTGCCGACCCGTTACTACGTCGAGCGCGCCTTTGTCGACTGGACCCTGCTGCGTTCCTCGGCCACGGTGACGGCGTGCCCGTACAAGGGGAGGACCAGCGGGTATTGGTCGTTCGTGAGCGGGGCCGTCGCCCATGACGATGTCGCCTGGGCATACGACTTCCCGACGGTGTCGTGTTCCGCCATCACGGGGATGGTCGCGTTCTACAACGAGCACGTCGACCTGTACGTAGACGAGGTCCTGCTCCCGCGGCCCACCGCACTCTCGCGGGCTCAGTGGGACAAACAGCAGCGGGCGCGTTCCTGAGCCGCTCGCCGGCGCCCACGGATCGGGGTGGACGGCATGTCCATGGTCGAAGTCAGGGCGCGGTTGCCGGCGTGTCCACGACCATCCAGTCGAGCACCGGGGTGCTCTGCAGGTAGATCAGCCCGCACATGAAGAGCATGAAGACCACGCTCCACACGATGACCCGGCGGAAGAGGATCCCCTCTCGGCCCTCGAAACCGACCGCCGCCGCGGCGATGGCGAGGTTCTGTGGGGAGATCATCTTGCCGAGCACGCCACCGGAGGAGTTGGCCGCGGCCATGAGGGTGGGCGACAGGCCGGCCTGGTGGGCGGCGGTGACCTGGAGGGCGCCGAACAGGGAGTTGGAGGAGGTGTCGGAGCCGGTGACGGCAACGCCCAGCCAGCCGAGGACGGGTGACAGGAGGGCGAAGGCCCCGCCGGCGCCGGCCATCCACAGACCCAGAGTGGTGGTCTGACCGGACTCGTTCATGACGTAGCCGAGTCCCAGTACCAGCATGACGGTGAGCACCGCGAACTTCAGCTGGTTCAGGGTGCGTCCGTAGGCGCGCAGGGCGCGGCGCGGGCCGACCTGGAGCAGCACCACGCTGATCAGGCCGGCTATCAGCAGCAGACTCCCGGCCGCCGAGAGGTAGTTGAGTTTGAACGTGGTGGCGACCGGGTCGCCGTTCGGTTTGACGATGTGCAGCCCCGGCCAGTTGACGATGCGCGTCACCGACTCCAGGCCGGTACCGGTCGTGCCGACCTTGGTCGGCGCCTTTCCGGTGATCGCCGGGACCCGGGTGGCCAGCACGAACACCACGATGATGGCCAAGTAGGGCGCGTATGCCTTGAAGACGTCCAGTGGCCCGTCGTGAGTGTCGCCGTCGGCGCCCGCGTCCGATTCGCCGCCGGGGGTCCGCGGCCGGCGGGAGTCGCCGTCGGCGCTGCCGAGGTCGCCGCCGGGACCGTCGTCCTCGTCGCCCTCCTGGTACGTCTCCTCGGCGTGCCACACCCGGGTGAACGCCAGGACCGCCAGCGCGGAGGCGAGCGCGGCGACGATGTCGGCGAGCGGCACGGACCAGAAGTTCGAGGACAGATACTGGAAGACCGCGAAGGACAGGCCGCACACCACTGCCGGCGGCCAGGTCTGCCGCAGCCCTCGTCGGCCGTCCACGATGAACACCAGAGCCAGCGGCACGAACAGCGCCAGGATCGGCGTCTGCCGGCCGACCATCGCGCCGAGGTCGTCCACGGGCAGACCGGTGACGCCCGCCAGTGTGGTGATCGGTACGGCCATCGCGCCGAACGCCACGGGTGCGGTGTTGGCGACCAGGGCGACGGTGGCCGCCTTGAGCGGCTTGAAGCCCAGGGCGATCAGCATGACCGCACTGATAGCGACGGGAGTGCCGAAACCGGCCAGCGCCTCCATGAGAGCGCCGAAGGAGAAGGCGATGATGATCGCTTGCACCCGCTGGTCGTCGCTGATGGACGCGAAGGACCTGCGCAGTACGTCGAAGTGCCCTGTTTCGACGGTGAGGTTGTAGACCCAGATCGCGTTGATGACGATCCACATGATCGGGAAGAAACCGAACGCGGCGCCCAGCAGCCCGCTGTTGAGGGCGTCGGCGAGCGGCATCGAGTACACAGCGACCGCGAGCACCACGGCGACGACAAGAGAGATCAGTGACGCCAGCCACGCCTTCATCCGCACCACGCCGAGCAGCACGAACAGGACCAGCAGCGGAAGGATCGCGATGATGGACGACAGCCCGAGTGAATGGCCCACCGGACTGTAGTCCTGCTGATAGCTGGCGAGGATCATGGAGCACCCTTTTCTACGACATCGGAGACGAGGGGGCTGTGCCACGGATGGGCGCCGGGGTGGTCTGTGGGAGGGCATGCGGGACGACCGCGCCCGGGCCGTCGCGAATGCTGGAAGAATGCAGTGGTGCCGGATCTGCGTCAAGGGTCACGGGTGGCCTATGTCACAGATGAACTCCCCGGCGCGGAACGGTTGTTGGGCGGTTCGGTGATCCGCTGACGCTGCCCGCCGACGCCTCCGACCCCGGCCGGAGCGCTCAGGCCGCGACCTTCAGCGCCCCCGCGTCGTACGCCACCCGTCCGCCGACGACCGTGGCCCCGACCGTCAGGTCGGCGATGCGGTCCGGGGCCACGCCGAGGAGGTCCTCAGCGCCCTGGTGGACGGCCTGCGCGACCACTGCGACGAACGCAGGCGGCGGTTCCCGGGGCTGTGAGGTCCGCAGGTCCGTTCACCGGTGGCGGCAGCGGCGACCGCGACCGCCACCGGTGAGTTGCTTCAACGCGTCCCGCTCGAACCCGTCCCGCTCGGCCGAGATCAGCGGGTCACCCCCGTGGACGACGGCCGGCGGCGACTACTCGGCCCCCTGCTGCGACTGCACCGCCCTCCCCGGCACCAGGACGGCAAGGGTGCTGCGCGCTTCCCGCCGCAGCGTGCGGCGTCGGGCGAAGGTCGCGGTCAGAGCGAGGATCGAGACCGTGCCCCCGTAGAACACGGTGGCCATCGTGGAGAGGAGCCCGATCGTCATCGGGCACGCACCTTTCTTCCCCCGTTCGGCTCGCCCGGATCACAGGGCCCGGGGCGGGCGTTGATGCGTTTCCTCTCCACCATACGCACGCCGTCAACTCCCCGTCGTGTTCCGCCGGTCAGCCGGTCAGCCGGTCAGCCGGTCGTCGCGTCGGCGGTGGGGGCGGTGGCGCGGGCGGCGTGCAGGCGGGCGTAGGGGCCCCGCGCGTCGATGAGCTGGTCGTGGGTCCCCTGCTCGACGATCCGGCCGGACTCCATCACGACGATGACGTCGGCGTCCCGGATGGTGGACAGGCGGTGCGCGATCACGAAACTCGTCCGGCCCGCCCGCAGGGTGTTCATGGCCCGCTGGATCAGCAGTTCGGTGCGGGTGTCCACGGAGCTGGTCGCCTCGTCCAGGATGAGCACGGCGGGCCGGGCGAGGAACGCCCTCGCGACCGTGATCAGCTGCTTCTCCCCGGCGCTGACACCGCCGGACTCGTCGTCCAGGACAGTGTCGTACCCCTGCGACAGGGTGCGGATGAAGCGGTCGGCGCAGGTCGCGCGGGCCGCCTCCACGACGTCCGCGCGGGTCGCGCCCGGGGACCCGTAGGCGATGTTCTCGGCGATCGTTCCCTTGAACAGCCAGGTGTCCTGGAGGACGAGGCCGAAGCGGGAGCGCAGGTCGTCGCGGTTCATGGCGGCGATGTCGGTGCCGTCCAGGAGGATGCGGCCCGAGTCGATCTCGTAGAAGCGCATCAGCAGGTTGGCGACCGTGGTCTTGCCGGCGCCGCTCTGGCCGACGATCGCCACCGTGCTGCCGGGTTCCACGGACAGGGACAGCCCCTCGATGAGCGGCACGTCGGGGGAGTAGCGGAACGACACGTCCTGGAACTCCACCCGGCCCCCGGCGCGTTCCGGAGCGAGCGGGCTGCGCGGTTCGGGATCCTGCTCCGGCGCGTCGAGCAGCGTGAACACCCGCGGCGCGGAGGCCAGCTGCGCGGCCTGATCCGGGTGCCCGCGCGGCGGGCCGCGGCCCAGAGCGCGGTGCCGTCCGCGGACAAGCTCACCCGGCAGCTCGCCGGACTGGGCACCCGGGACCGTCCTGGTCACCGGCGGCACCGGCGGTCTCGGCCGGCTCCTCGCCCGGCACCTGGTGGCCACGCACGGCGTACGGAGCCTCCTCCTCGCCAGCCGCAGCGGCCTCGGATGAACGCCTGCACGTCGCCCAGTGTCAGCGAGCCGTCCACGACCTTCCAGGCGCCGACGACGGCGACCGCGACATAGCCGAGGTTGGCGACGAACATCATCACGGGCTCGATCGCGCCGGACGCGAACTGCGCTCCGGCACCGTGGCGACCGGGCGCTGGCATTGCCGGTCCGGCTGGACCTCGCCGTACTGCGGGCCCGCGGACGGCCGGATCGAGGTCCTCAGGACCAAGTGGGCCGAGCTGGGCCGCACGAACACGCCCGGCGAGGACTCCTCGAAGGACGACCTGGACGGAGCGTCCGACGAGGACATGTTCGCGCTCCTCGACGACGAACTCGGTCTGAACTGACCCGCCCCGGCGGCCCGCGGGGACCTGCCGCGTCTCCACCCCGTACACGCCGAAACCCGCCGTATGCCACCCCCGGCACCATGCCGGCGCTCATGAAAGGTCCAAGGAAGCGTGACAACTCGCACGTCCACCGAGGAGAGTCTCTGGGCCCGGTGCCTCCACCCGGCCCCGTCCCGCTCCGCTCAGCTCTACTGCTTCCCGCACGCGGGCGGCTCGGCGTCCTTCTACTTCCCCGTGTCCGCCCAACTGTCCTCCGTGGCCGAGGTCTTCGCGGTGCAGTACCCGGGACGGCAGGACCGGCGCAAGGAAGTGTCGCCCACGGACATCGCCACCCTCGCCGACCAGCTCTACGACGCCCTCGGCCCCGCCCTCAAGGCGCGGCCGACCACGTTCTTCGGGCACAGCATGGGCGCCACCCTGGCCTTCGAGGTGGCCCGGCGGCTGGAGGCCGACGGCGGTGAGCTCGTGCGGTTGTTCGCGTCCGGGCGACGCGCGCCGTCGACGGTCCGCGACGAGGAGGTGCACCGCCTCTCCGACGAGGGCATCGTGCGGGAGCTGAAGCTCCTCGCCGGCACCGACACCGCGCTGCTCGGCGACGAGGAGATCCTGCGCATGATCCTCCCCGCCATCCGCAGCGACTACGAGGCGATCGAGACCTATCGGTGCGCCTCCGACGTCACCGTCCGCTCCCCGATCACCGTCCTCACCGGTGACAGCGACCCCAAGACGTCGATGGCCGAGGCCGAGGCCTGGCGCGGCCACACCACCGGCGACTTCGACCTCCAGGTCTACCCCGGTGGCCACTTCTACCTGACGGCGGAGGCCCCCGCGGTCATCGCCTCCCTCAGGAAGCACCTCACCGGGCAGGGTTGACGTCCGCCGTTCCGCCCCTCGTCCGGCCACGGGCGACGGGCGGAACGGACGACCTCCGGAGGGCTGGGGCTGTACGCGTCCGGCGAGGGAGCTTCGGAAACAGGCCCGGTAGGGGCCGCGGCCTGCGGTGGGTCGAGGTGCTCTTGCCAGGTTGGGCTCATCGGGTGGCGCTTGTCACCAGGTGTCGCGCGGGATCGGCCACAAGTCGCCTCACCTGTCGGTGATCGTGGAGAGCCATGCCGTGTCCTCCGGGCCCGGTGCTTCGGGGTCGGGGGTGGGCAGTCGGCGGAGCTCGCCGGTGCGCAGGGCGAGCGTGGCCCGTGGCCGCATCGGTCCGTCGCCCCTGCGGGAGAGCAGGACGAGTTCCCAGACCGTCGCCGTCATGGGGTCGAGCCGGGTGGCGCAGTCGGCGGTGACTTGCCGGGGATCCCGGGTTCGGCCCAGGGACAGATGCGGGGTGAAGTCCTTGGCGGGCCCACGGCAGCGCGGGAACCGCCGGGTCAGTGCCCGGTGCAGGTCCGCCCACGGCGTCTCGCCGGCTGCCGTCGGGTCGAGCCATACGGTGAAGTACGCCTTGTGCCGGAAGGTGCGCACCCCGTCCAGCCGGGCGGTGAAGACCGGCGTCGCGGCCGTCGCCGCGGCGAGCAGCGGGGCCGCCCGCTCGAAGTCGGACTCCGGTACGAAGCCGTAGAGCACGTTGACGTGCGGCGGCCACCGGTGGATCTGCGGATCGTAATCCCGGCGGATGTCCTGGACCGCCGGCCACAGCTCCGCGGGCGGGATCCAGGCCACCGCCGTGCGGGCCGTCGGGGACACGTCGAGGACACCGACGGGCTCGCCGCTGCCGGAGGTCGCGTCGAAGCCCGGGTCCGCTTGCGGGGCCCGTACCCGGCCGGCGCCCGACGCGTCGACGCGGTCCACGCCCGTGGACCGGTCCCAGACCACCTCGCCGTCCGCCTCGATGAACACCACCCGGTGCCACGGGATGTCGCCCCCGGGCACGAAGGATGACAGCGGGACGCGTTCGACGCCGTCCCCGCGCAGGCTGATCCCCAGCACGAACCGGGACGGGTCGAACCGCGGGTCCCAGCGGACCTGGTGATAGATCTCGTCGCTGGTTCGCATCACCTCTCCTCTCCGCCGTCACACCCTCTCTTCCTCCAGGGTGCCGCCCGGGACGAGCCGGTACTCGGTGCGGCTCGTCAGGGCGGAGCCCGGGCGCAGCACCGTGCTCGGGTACTCCGGGTGGTTGGGCGAGTCGGGCAGGTGCTGGGTCTCCAGGCAGACGGCCGCGTATCGCTCGTGGCGGCGGCCCGTCGCGTCCTTGAGCGTCCCGTCGAGTTGGTTGCCGGTGTACACCTGGAGGCCCGGTTCGGTGGTCCAGACCTCCATGGCCCGCCCGCTCCCCGGATCCTCCAGCCGGGCCGCACGCCGCAGGGCCGACCCGTCCGAGGGCGGGCGCAGCACCCAGCAGTGGTCGTAGCCGCCCGCCGCCCGCAACTGCGGGTCGGGGTCGTGCAGGCGGGCGCCGATGCGGTGCGCGCGGGTGAAGTCGAAGGGGGTGCCGGATGTCGCCGCGCTGGGCCCGTACGGGATGCCTTCGTCGGACAGCGGCAGGTAGCGGTCCGCGTCCAGCAGGAGCATGTGGTCGGCCACCGTGCCGGCATCCGACAGGTTGAAGTAGGCGTGGTTGGTGAGGCTGACGACGGTGGGCCGGTCGGTGACGGCCCGGTAGTCCAGCGCCAGCGTTCCTCGGGTGTCGAGGACATAGGTGGCCGTGACGTCCAGTGTTCCGGGGAAGCCCATGTCGCCGTCGGGGCTGCGCAGCGTGAGGCGTACCCCCGCGCGGTCGTCGTCCAGCTCGGGCGCGGCTGCCCAGATCCGCCGGTCGAAGCCGTCCGGGCCGCCGTGCAGGGCGTGGCCCCGGTCGTTCACCGGCACCTGGTGCGCCCGGCCGTCCAGGGTGAAGCGGCCGCCGGCGATCCGGTTGGCGTACCGCCCCACCAGAGCCCCCAGGTACGGGCTCGGGCCGGCGTAGTCCTCGGTGCCGGTCAGGGACAGGACGACCGAGCGTGCGGCTCCGTTGCGGTCCGGCACCTCCAGGGCGTGCAGGATGCCGCCGTAGGTGAGCACCTCGGCGCGCACGCCGCAGCCGGAGTCGAGGTGCCAGCGTTCCACCGGAGTGCCGTCGGGCGTGGTGCCGAAGGGGGAGCAGCGCAGGGCGGGTCGGGGCATGGAGGTCCTCGGGAAGGGAGGTGGCGGGCCGCTTCAGCGGTGGCGGCCCAGGGTGGATTCGCGTACCACCAGGTCGTGGCCCGGCCGCATCCGGCGCGGCTCGCCGTCGGCGGAGCCGGTCAGCCGCGAGATGACGCAGCCGACGGCCTGCCGGGCGATGGCCTGCTTGTCGGGGGAGACGGTGGTCAGCGTGATCGCCCCGAAGCGGCCCTCCTCGATGTCGTCGAACCCCACCACCGCGACGTCCTGCGGGATGCGCAGCCCGCGCTCGCCGAGCACCCTCATGGCGCCGATCGCCTGGAGGTCGTTGTAGGCGAAGACCGCGTCGGGCCGCACTCCGCGGTCCAGCAGGGCGGTCATGGCCTGCGCGCCGTCCGCCCGGCCGTAGCCGTCGGTGGGGGCCACCAGCGAGTCGTCGTGCGGCAGCCCGGACGCGGCCAGCTCCTCCCGCCACCCCTGGAGGCGCAGGTGGGCGGGCTGCCGTGCGCTCTCGGCCCGTGCGCCGAGGAAAGCGATCCGCTGCCGCCCCATCCCCACCAGATGGCGGACCGCGCTGCGCGCCGCGGCGACGTTGTCGATCGCGATGTGGTCGTAGGGGGCGTCGTACTCCCGCTCGCCGAGCAGCACCAGCGGCGATGTGTCGGTGCGGCCGCGCAGGTCCTGGTTCTCCAGCTCGATCGGGGAGAGGATCAAGCCGTCGATCACATGGGTCCGGAACCCCTGGCAGACGAGCATCTCCTTCTCCCGCATGCCGGCGGTGTGGTCGAGGAGCACGGTGTAGTGGTGGCGGGCCGCGGCGTCGATGACCGCGCTGGCCAGTTCGGCGAAGTACGGGTTGCCGAGTTCGGGTACGGCCAGCGCGATGATCCCGGTGCGGCCCTTGCGCAGGTGGCGCGCGGTGAGATTGGGGCGGTAGCCGAGTTCGTCGATCGCCTGTTGCACCCGGGCCCGCATGGCCGGGGTGACGTGCGGATAGTCGTTGACGACGTTCGAGACGGTCTTGATGGACACTCCCGCTCGCAGCGCCACGTCTTTGAGGCTGACGCCCACGGCGTTCCCTCCTTGTCGGGCCGAGCGCAGGACTGCGACGGTCCTGCGGCACGGCGTCTGTCATCAGGTGCGGCGTGCCCGCGCTAGGTACCGCTGGGCCACGACCACCACGATGAGGAAGCCGCCGCTGACCACGGACTGGTAGGACGAATTGAGCGAGCCTATCTGGTTGATCAGATTCTGGATGACCGCGAGCAGCAGCACTCCCCACAGGGTGCCGCTCACCGAGCCGGCGCCTCCGATCAGCAGGGTGCCGCCGATGACCACCGCGGCGATGGCGTCCAGCTCCATGCCCACGCCGATGATCGTCACTCCGGAGGAGAGCCGGGCGGCGTTGAGCGCGCCGGCGAACCCGGCGAGCAGCCCGCTGAGCATGTAGACCAGGACCCGGGTGCGGGCCACCGGCAGCCCCATCAGGGTCGCGGCGTCGGCGCTGCCGCCCACCGCGAACAGCGACTGGCCGAACGAGGTGCGCTGCAACACCGTCCCGCCCGCGGCGAACAGGGCCAGCGCGATGAGCACCGGATACCCGAAGCCGCCCACCGTCCCCTGGCCGAGTTCGGCGAAGGCCGAGCCCCGCGGTACGAGGTAGGTGGTGGCGCCCTCGTGGGTGAGGGCGAGCAGCAGGCCGCGGGCCCCCAGCAGGGTGGCCAGGGTGACGATGAAGGGGGCCATGCCGGCCCGTGCGATCAGCAGCCCGTTGAGTGTGCCGATCGCCCCGCAGACGGCCAGCGGCAGCAGTAGTGCGGCCCAGAGACCGTACTGCGAGGCCCAGGCGGCCAGCACGCCGCCGAGCGCGAACACCGATCCGACCGAGAGGTCGATGCCGCCGGTGATGATCACCAGCGTCATGCCCAGGGCGACGACGGCGATGAAGGACGCCTGTACGGCGATGTTCTGGGCGTTGTCGAGTGTGCCGAAGGACGGGAAGACGAACGAGGAGACGAGGACGACCGCCACCAGGACGGCGAGGGCGCCGTGCCGCTGGAGGAGCGACGTGATCCGCTCCTGGCCGGCGGTGGGGGAGGGGGACGCCGCCGTCGGACGGAGGGCGGCCGACAGTTGCCGGGGGGTGGTGAGTGACTTCATCGGGACCTGCGCTCCCGGGCGACGTAGACGGCGACGAGGATGATGGCGGCCTGGGCGATCTGCGCGGTGGAGTCCGGCAGATCGTGCTTGACCAGGGTGGCCCGCAGCAGCTGCATCAGCAGCGCGCCGGTGACGGTGCCCAGCACCCGTACCGAGCCGCCGGTCAACGGCGTGCCGCCGACCACCACCGCGGTGATCGCGGACAGCTCCATGAGGTTGCCGAGCGCGGAGGGGTCGCTGGCGGTCAGCCGGGCGGTGGCCAGCACGCCGGCGAGCGCCGCGAGGATGCCGCACAGCACGTAGACGCCGATCAGGACCCGCTTGACCGGCAGTCCGGCGAGTCCGGCGGCGGCCCGGTTGCCGCCCACCGCGACCAGTTGCCGACCGAAGGTGGTGCGGTGCACGACACCGGCCACCGCCAGTGCCAGGACGCCCGCGGTCAGTACCACCACGGGGATGCCCAGCACCTCTCCGCTGCCGAGCGCCAGCAGGTCCGGGTTGACGATCTGCTTGAGCTGCCCGTCGGCCGTCACCAGGGCCAGTCCCCGGCCTCCGACGAACAGGGCCAGGGTGGCCACGATGGGTTGCAGGCCCACCACCGCGACCAGGGTGCCGTTGACCGCGCCCACGACGACCCCGGCCACCAGCGCCACGAGCAGCGCCGGAACCAGACCGTAGCCGAGGTAGAGCGGCAGCAGCGCGGCGGCCAGCGCCATCGTGGACCCCACCGACAGATCCACGCCCTCGGTGCCGATGACCAGCGCCATGCCGAGCGCCACGATGACGACCGGGGAGACCTGCACCAGCTGGGTCCGCAGATTGGCGACGGTCAGGAAGTGCTCGGTGAACGCGGCGTTGAAGGCGAGCAGCACCAACACCGCCGTGTAGACGCCGTACTTCTGGAACCAGGCCGGTGCGGCGAGCCGCACCGCGCTCCGTCCCAGTGCCGGCGACAACTGGGTCATTCCTGCTCCTTGTCCGTGTGCGGCGGGGTGTGCGGCGCTGTTGGTGACGCTGCGGGCGGCGCCTCGGCAGCGGGCTCGGGCGTGTGCGCGGCCAGCATGTCCAGCAGTTCGGGCTCGCCGACCAGGTCGCCGGCCAGCTCACCGGCCACCGCGCCGCCGCGCAGGACCACCAGCCGGTCCGCGCCCTCCACCAACTCCTCGACGTCGGAGGAGATCAGCAGCACCGCCAGCCCCTCCTGCGCCAGTTCGTCGATGAGGGCCTGCACCTCGGCCTTGGCGCCGACGTCGATCCCGCGGGTGGGCTCGTCCAGCAGCAGCACCCTGGGCTCCAGGCAGAGCCAGCGCGCCAGCAGCACCTTCTGCTGATTGCCGCCGGAGAGCTCCTCGACCTTCTGCTCGGGGCCGGCCGCCTTGATCCGCAGCCGCTTCATGAAGATCTCGACGATGCGGTCCTGTTGCCTGCGGGAGACGACACCGGCACGGGAGAGGCGGGGCATGGCGGCCAGGACGATGTTCTCCCGCACCGACAGGCCCGGCACGATGCCTTCGGCCTTGCGGTCCTCGGAGAGCAGGCTGATGCCGGCCCGGATCGCCGCGGCGGGAGAGAGACGGCGCAGCGGTCTGCCCGCCACCGAGACCGTGCCGGAGTCCAGCGGCAGCGCACCGACCAGGGCCTTCGCTGTCTCGGTACGTCCGGAACCCAGCAGGCCGCCCAGACCCAGAACCTCCCCCGGACGCAACTCCAGGGACACCTCGCCGAGCAGATGACGGCGGCTCAGCTTCTCGGCGGTGAGCACCGGTTCTCGGGCGGCGTCGTGAGCGGCGCCGAAGCCGGTGACGCCGTGCCGGCGGACCTCGGCGACCTCCCGGCCGAGCATCATCGAGACCAACTGCATCCGGTCCAGGTCCGCGAGGGCGCCGGTGTGCACCAGCCGCCCGTCGCGGAGCACGGTGACCCGGTCGCAGATGCGGTACAGCTCATCCATCCGGTGACTGACGTAGAGGATGGCGATGTCCCGGCTGTGCAGCTCCTCGATGACCCGGAAGAGCGTCTCCACCTCGCGCGGCTCCAGCGCGGAGGTCGGCTCGTCCATCACCACCACCCGGGCCCGCACCGAGACGGCCCGTGCCAGTGCCACCATCTGCTGGGTGCCCACGCCCAGGGTGTTCAGGGGGCGGCGCACATTGGCCGTGACTCCGAAGCCGGCCAGCAGTTCGGCCGCCTCTCGGTGCATCCGGGGAAAGTCGATCAGGCGCAGGCGGTTCTTGGGCTCGCGGCCCAGGAAGATGTTCCGCGCCACGCTCATCATCGGGACGAGGTTGACCTCCTGGTAGATGGTCGAGACGCCGGCCTGCTGCGCTTCGTGCGGCCGGGCGAACGAGACCGGCCGCCCGCCCAGGCGCAGCTCCCCGGTGTCGGGGCGGTGCACGCCGGTGAGCACCTTGATCAGCGTGGACTTGCCGGCGCCGTTCTCGCCGACCAGGGCGTGGATCTCACCGCGGCGCAGCGTCAGGGAGACGTCGTCGAGTGCCACCACGCCGGCGAAGCGTTTGCCGACGCCGACGGCTTCCAGCACCGCCGGTGGCGCGGCGCCGTCCGCGTCCGGGTGCGGTGCGGCGACAGCCGCTTCTGGGGGTGCCATGAGGGTCAGGCCTTCCGTCGGTCGGTCAGCGGGGAGCGGGCCGCCCGGTCCGGGGCGGCCCGGGTGGCCCGAGGGCGTCTCAGTAGGCTCCGGACAGGGAGTCCTTGGCGTTGGACGCGTCGTAGGCGCGGTCGGAGATGATCACGTTCTCCGGGATGGACTCGCCGGCGAAGAACTTCTGCGCGGTTTCGAAGGCCAGCGGGCCGAACCGGGGGTTGGACTCGATCACCCCGTTGTACTGGCCGTCGGCCAGGGCCTGCACCGCGTTGCGGGTGCCGTCGATGGAGATGATCTTGACGTCCTTGCCGGGCTTCTTGCCGGCTCCCTTGAGGGCGGTGACGGCGCCCAGGCCCATCTCGTCGTTCTCCGCGTACACGGCGGTGATGTCCGGCTTGGACTGGATCAGCTGCTCCATCACCTGCTGGCCCTTGTCGCGGGCGAACTCGCCGGTCTGCTGGGCCACGATCTCGAGGCCCGGGGCCTTGGCCTTGATCTGGTCGACGAAGCCCTTGGTGCGGTCGGTGGTGACGTTGTTCCCGGACGAGCCCAGCAGGATCGCGACCTTCCCCTTGCCGCCGGTCACCTGGATCATCGCGTCCGCCGCCCGCTTGCCCTGCTCGACGAAGTCCGAGCCGAGGAAGGCCACATAGTCCTTGCAGGCGGTGGCGTTGAGCTTGCGGTCGACGGTGATCACGGGCACGTGCTTGGCCGCGGCGGCCTGGAGCGCCGGCTCCAGGCCGTCGGAGTTCAGCGGCGCCACGATCAGCAGTTGCGCGCCCTGGGCCAGCATGTCCTTGATGTCGCTGATCTGCTTGGACAGTTGGGACTGGGCGTTGGTGGTGAGCAGCTTCTTGACGCCCAGTTTGGCGGCCTCGTCCTTGATGGACTGGGTCTCGGCGATCCGGAAGGGGTTGGCCTCCTTCTCGGACTGCGAGAAGCCGACGACCGCGTTCTTCAGGTCGATCTTGGTGGCGCCGTAGGCCTCCAGGGCGCAGCCCGATCCCGAGGAGTCGGCGGACGGCGACTGCACCACCTGGGCGCCCTGGCTGGTGTCGGAGGAGGCCGTGCCGCTGCCCTCCTCCTTGGAGCAGCCGGCGGCGAGGGCCGCGGCGGCAGCGAGGCAGACGGCGGCCACGAGACGGGATCTGCGAGGGCTGGTCATGGTCGTTGCACTCCTTGCGTGGTGGGGCGACTGCTGTGTCACGGCGAGGTCGACGACGTCGTCCGGATCGCCGAAGGGGGCACCGAAGGGGCGCCGCACGGTGCGAATACGACGTCGCGCACGTTCTCGGCAGGGGCAGGGGCAGGGGCAGGGGCAGGGGCAGGGGCAGGGGCAGGGGCAGGGGCAGGGGCAGGGGTGGGGGTGGGGCCGGGGGCCCCCTGGGTGGACCGGGGGCCTCCCGCCGTCGTCACCGCGTGGTGGGTGCGGTGGGTTCGTGCGCCGCCAGCGAGGCCGCCTCGGCCCCGCTCAGGGCGCGGTCGTAGGCGTGGACGTCGGCGATCGCACCGGTCCAGTGGTCGACCGGGCCGCCGTTGTACTTGCCGCGGCCGATCACCAGGTTCCCGGTGGGCACCTCTCCGTTGCAGGCGCGGGTGGAGCCCGCCTCGGTGCCGTCCACGTAGATCCGCAGCGCCCCGTCCCGGTGGCTGTAGCTGCCGACCAGGTGGTACCACTTGCCGGCCTGCGGCTCACCGATGCTGTTCGCCAGCGCCCGGGCGCCGGAGAAGCTGAACGCGAACCGCTTGTCGGCCTGGGAGTACTGCAGGTAGAAGACGCTGCTCCTGTCGCCGTCGATGGACACCGCGGTGCTGAAGTGCCCCTTGTCGTCCAGCCGGACCCAGGCGGCCACCGAATAGTCGCCCTTCTCGGTGTCCAGGACGGGCGCGCCGGCGTCGACGTAACCGGTTTTGCCGTCCAGTTGCAGCGCGCCGCCGTTCGGCCCGGAGGTCCAGGTCGCGCCGCCCTTGAGGGTGCCGTCGTGCCCGCCGGCGACGTCCGGGGCGACCGTGCCGGACTGCTGGTGCAGCGGCCACCAGGACACTCCGGCCGGTCCCGGGGTGCCCGGCGGGACGTTCACCCCGCCCGCGGCGGAGCCCGCCGCGATGACCTGCTGGTTGATCTCCCGCACCTGGTCGGGGAGCACCTTGACCACCTTGCGGTCGTAGGTGAGCAGGCCGTTGAGCTCGCCCTCCACGTCCGTGACCTGGGTGTAGACCGAGCCGGAGAGCCCGCAGGAGGCGCGCTGGATCAGCTTCCTGGTGTTCTCCACGTATGCCTTGGTCAGCTCCTCGGTGCTGGTGGCGGCGTCACCGTAGTCCTGACCGCCGGCGGTCCCCAGGATGTGGCCCGGAACGAGGTACGAGTAGCCGCCGTGCTCCCCGTCGACGGATGCCCGGGTGGCGTCGGGGGCGGGGTTCGCCGGGCCGTGGTAGTCGTGGAAGTCGATGATGTCGCCTCGACCCGAATCGCCCTTGGAGGCACAGCAGTTGACTCCGGAGTGGGCATCCACGAGACGGGACGGGTCCTGCTTCTTGACCGCCTCCGCGAGTTCACCGGTGGCCGCCTTGCTCCATTCGCCCCAGCCCTCGTTCATCATGGTCCACATGACGATCGACGGGCTGCTGATGTGCTGGTCGACGATGGTGTGCACCTGGTCGATGAAGGTCTGGGTCTCCGGTGTGCCGGCCGCCGCCGTCATACGGCTCGGCATGTCCTGCCACACCATCAGACCGAGCCGGTCGGCCCAGTAGTACCAGCGGGCCGGCTCCACCTTGATGTGCTTGCGCACCGCGTTGAAGCCGAGCTTCTTGTGCTCCACCAGGTCGTACTTCAGGGCCTCGTCGGACGGCGCGGTGTACAGGCCGTCCGGCCAGAAACCCTGGTCCAGCGTGGCCATCACGAAGGTGGGCTTCCCGTTGAGCACGATCTTGTTGACGCCGCCGACCGGGGCGACCTTGATCGACCGCATGCCGAAGTAGGAGCCGACCTCGTCCTTTCCGGAACGTCCGCCGTCAAGGGTCACCTTGAGGTCGTACAGGTACGGGTCGTCCGGGCTCCACAGGCGCGGCTTGCTGATCGGGATGCGCAGCGCGGTACCGGCCCGGCCGGTGACCGATCCCACGGGCTTGTCGCCGGCGTAGGCGGTGGCGGTGACCTTCGCCGTCGGGGCGGTCCCGGCGGCGGGGCGCACGGTGACGGAGAGCGAGTTGTCCGACAGGTCCGGGGTGAGCACCAGTGAGTCGACGCTCGCCGCGGCAACGGGCTCCATCCAGACGGTCTGCCAGATGCCGGAGCTCGGGGTGTACCAGATGCCGCTCGGGTTGGTGGACTGCTTACCGAGGGCGTACTTGTCGTTCGTGGTGTCCTTGACCTTCACCAGCAGGGTCTGCTGCCCGCGTCCGCTGAGCGCGTCGGTGACGTCGGCGCCGAACTCCTCGTAGCCGCCGGTGTGGTGGGCGACCTGCCTGCCGTTGACGTAGACCCAGGCTTCGTGGTCGACCGCCCCGAAGTTCAGCCGCAGCCGGTTGCCCGATCCCACCTTCCAGCCGTTCGGCACGGTGAAGGTGCGCTGGTACAGCGACCAGTCGTGGTGTTTGGCCACGCCGGACAGGGCCGACTCCATCGGGTACGGCACCAGGATCTTCCCGGTGAGCTTCCCGGTGGGCAGCTCGGCGTCCTGCTCGGTGGCCTGGAACTGCCAGGTGCCGTTGAGGTTCTGCCAGTTCTTGCGGGTCAGTTGCGGCCGCGGGTACTCGGGCAGGGCGTTGTCCGCGGAGACGTCCTTGGCCCACTCGGTGGCGAAGTACCAGGTGGAGTTGTTCTGCGCCACCACGGAGAAGGGCCCGAGTTCGCCGTCGGCGGTGGTGATGCCGCCCTTGCCGTCGTAGCTGATCCGCACGTCGGCGTGGAGTGCGACGGGGGTGTCGTCCTTGCCGGGGGTGACCAGGAGCCTGGAGGCGTTGTTGGGATCCCTGGCCACGGTGGGGGACCAGAGGGCGCCTGCGGAGACCACCGCGAGGTGCTTGGCCGCGTCGGCCGGAACGGCCTTGACGGCGGAGGGCAGTTCGATCGTGGCGGTCCGCCCGGTCGTGGCGACGGTGCCCTTGGCGTCGGCGGGGGCGAAACCGGCCGGCAGGTGCAGCGCCGAGTCGGGGATCGGCTGCCGGGAGAAGCCCGGCCCCGACCACTCGGTGTGCAGGTAGGCACCGCCGTTGCCCTGGTTGTAGTCGACTGCCAGGTCGTGCAGACCCGCCGTCAGGGTGATCGCCTCGGAGGTGGTCTGGACGTCCCAGTCGGTGGTCCAGTGATCGATCACACTGGACCCGTCGAGGGACATCCGGAAGCCGTTGTCGCCCTTGATGTAGAAGGTGTAGACGCCGTCCGCGGGCACCTGGAGCCGACCCGTCCAGCGCACCGCGACGTTGTCCGTGGTCCCGGCGTAGGCGCGCAGCGTGGGCAGCAGGTCGTCGACGTAGAGGGAGTTGTCGATCCGGGTGCCGGTGTACGACGCGAAGTCCAGCGCCGTCCTGCTGGACATCCGGTAGTAGTCACCTCGCAGGCCGAGGTCGGCGGCCTCGGCGGAGGGAGGGGACGCCGCGGCGGGTGCGGCACTCACTTGGGCCGGGACCAGCAACGCGGCCCCCAGCAGCAGTGGCAGCAACGCAGCGAGTCGGCCGAGGAAGGGTATTCGGAGTCTGCCTGGGCTCATGCTCACCCTTTCCGTAACGGAAATTGTCCACGCCTGAACCTGCGCCGAAGGAGACGCTCGCGCCGCCCGTCACAGCGGGAAGCACCGTGGGAAGCGCAGCGGAAGCGTTCTTGTATAACGTTGGAAAAGTCGGCGCGGCAGCATGAAAGCAGGGCTCTCACAACCCTGTCCAGACCCCGAACCCCAACTGATGTGAACGGGCACGGCCCTGGCCGAAAGACCTCCAAGTCAGCGGCCAGCACGGGCTGTTCAAGGACTGGACACGACTGCTCGCGCGTGCTGTCATTCCTGTCGGCGGCAGTCTCTCCAACGTTATAAGGCGCGCTGACGCCGCATCCGCACAGCGCCGCCGGCCGGTCCGCACGCGCCGGCCACCACCCCCACCACGACCGCACGACCGTCGCCGGCCGGCGGTCTCCTCGTCGTCCCACGGCCCTGTCCCCCTCCGGCAGTTCAGGAAGGACGTCCCCATGGAACGTCGCGCGTTCCTCAACCGCTCACTGGCCGTCGTCGGTGGCGCCGCACTGGCGGGAGCGGCGGGTCTGCCCGCGCAGGCGGCCGCGTCCCGGCCGCCGGTGCGCCTGGTCGGCCCCGCCCGCGCCCTCAGCCGATACCCGGCCAACCGGGCCCCGTTGCGGCCGGAGCCCTTTCTGCGGCTTCCCCCGGGCAGCGTCACCCCCAAGGGCTGGCTGCGCGAACAGCTCGACCTCCAGCTCAACGGCCTCAACGGGCGCCTGCCGGAGATCTCCGAGTACCTGTCCCCGGCCACCAGCGGCTGGGCCGTGCGCGACCGAGACGGCTGGGAGGAACTGCCGTACTGGCTGCGCGGCTTCGGCGACCTCGGCTACGTCACCGGCGACGCCAGGACGCTGGAGCTGACCCGCGCCTGGATCGACCGCATCCTGGCCACCCGGCAGCCGGACGGCTTCTTCGGCCCGTCCGCGCTGCGCACGGCGCTCAGCGGCGGCCCGGACTTCTGGCCGTACATGCCGGTGCTGGACGCCTTGCGCACCTGGCACGAGTACAGCGGCGACGACCGGGTCGTCCCGGCGCTGCGAGGGTGGCTGAAGTACCTCGATACGCAGCCGGCCGCACTGTTCGGGCAGGGCTGGGGCTCCGCCCGCTGCGGCGACACCATCGACACGGCCTACTGGCTGTACAACCGCACCGGCGACTCCTGGCTGCTGGACCTGGTGCACAAGATCCACGCCAACAGCGCCGACTACACCACCACGATCCCCACCTGGCACAACGTCAACCTGGCCCAGGGGTTCCGCGAACCGGCCCAGTACGGCGTTCTGGCCGGCGGCTCGGCCTTCCGCGACGCGACCTACCGCGTCTACGACACCGTGATGCGCCGATACGGGCAGTTCCCCGGCGGCGGCTTCGCCGGGGACGAGAACGCCCGCAGCGGCTACCACGATCCCCGCCAGGGCTTCGAGACCTGCGGCATCGTCGAGTTCATGCACAGCCATCAGCTGCTCACCCGCATCACCGGCGACGCGGTGTGGGCCGACCGCTGCGAGGAACTGGCGCTGAACATGCTGCCGGCCGCGCTCGACCCGCTGCAGCGGGGCATCCACTACGCGACCTCCGCCAACGGCATCCAGCTCGACGACATCCCCAAGTCACATGGCCAGTTCGACAACCGCTTCGCCATGCAGGCGTACATGCCCGGCATCCACCAGTACCGCTGCTGCCCGCACAACTACGGCATGGGCTGGCCCTACTACGCCGAGGAACTCTGGCTGGCCAGCGCCGACGGCGGCCTGTGCGCCTCGCTGTACGCGGAGTCCTCGGTGCGCGCCGAGGTCGCCGACGGCACCACGGTCACCATCGCCGAACGCACCGACTACCCCTTCGGCGAGACCGTCGCGTTCACCCTGTCCACACCCCGGACGGTGCGCTTCCCGCTGTACCTGCGCGTGCCGGGCTGGTGCCGGGCCCCCTCGGTGCTGGTGAACGGCCGACCCGCGCAGGCCCGCAGCAGCGGCGGGTACCTGGTCCTTGACCGCCCCTGGCAGCACCGCGACACCGTGGAGCTGCGCCTGCCCATGCGCACCACCGTGCGCACCTGGGGCGCGAACCGCGACTCGGTCTCCGTCGACCACGGTCCGCTGACCTACTCCCTCCAGATCGAGGAGGCGTGGACGCGGTTCGCCGGCACCGCGGACTGGCCCGAGTACGAGGTGCGTCCGGCCTCGCCGTGGAACTACGCCCTGGCACTGGACGAGAAGGACCCCGCCCGCTCCTTCACCCTGGAGCGCACCCGGGCCCGTGCCGCCAACCCGTTCACGCACACCGGAACCCCCGTCCGGATGAAGGCCAAGGCCCGGCGTGTCCCCGCCTGGCAGGCGGACGACCAGAACGTGGCGGCGCCGCTCCAGCAGAGCCCGGTGCGCACCACCGAGCCGGTCGAGCACATCACGCTGATCCCGTCCGCCGCCGCGCGGCTGCGCATCACCGCCTTTCCCACGGTGGGATCGGGGCGGCGGGCGAGCGAATGGGCCGACTGCACCGCGTCCTTCAGCGGCGTGGACAGCCCCCAGGCCCTGATCATCAACGCCGTGGCCGAGCCCGCGGACTCCTTCGACCAGTCCATACCCCGCTTCACCTGGTGGGACCGGACCGGCACGGAGGAGTGGGTGCGGTACGAGTACGCCGAGCCGGTCCGCACGAGCGGGATGTCGGTGTACTGGTACGACGACACCGGCCACGGCGCCTGCCGGGTACCGCAGTCCTGGCAGTTGGAGTACCGGTCACCCGCGGGTGCCTGGCAGCCGGTGAGCGGCGCCCCGGCGTACGGCACGGCCACCGACACGTTCAACCACGTCTCCTACGAGCCGGTGGCCGCCACCGCACTGCGCCTGCGCGTGCGACTGCGGCCCGGCGTCTCCGGTGGCGTACTGGCCTGGCGGGTCCGGCTTTCGTGAGGCCTCGGCCCGGGCGGTGACGGCGGCGGCGACGGCACGATCGCCCGAGGACGCCTCCGTCCTGCCCCGTTCATCCACGTTCCCGCCCCTCGGTCTCCGCAAGACCTGACGGGCTGGATCAGCGGACCGGCTGCCTCAGCGGGCCGTCGCGAACGTGCGGTGCGCCCAGTCGGCGAAGCCGCTCCAGGGGATCTCCGGGTGGGCGGCGTGCAGTGCGGGGATGTCGACGCGGTAGCCGGGTCCGTTCAGGAACGTCCACATCGCGTGCATGTCCGGGTTGGCGACCGCCGTCAAAGGCACTTGCTCATGGCGGACCTCCCGTCCCAGCGCCGCGCCGAGCGCGGCCGCCATCTGCGCGGGAGTGGGCGCGTCGCTTGCCAACTCGATGCGCTGCCCCACGTAGCGGGCGGGGTTGAGCAGCACTTCCGCCGCGAACGCTCCGAGGTCGGGGCGGGCAAGCTGCTGCAACGGCCGGTCGGGCGGCAGCGGCAGGTCGAGAACGCCGCCGAGGACGCGCTCCGCTCCGCCGAGAGCGTTGTCGAAGAAATACGTCGGCCCCAGGATCGTATGGGGCACGTCGCCGGCGGCCAGTTCGGCCTCGATGCGTGCCTTGCTCTCGAAGTGCGGCACCCCGCTTTCCTGGTCGGCGCCGGCGACCGAGCTGAACACGAGATGCGGCACGCCCGCCTCCCCGGCGGCGGCCAGGATGGCCCGTCCCTGGCCCACCTCCGCCTCGACGCCGGCCTCGAAGGGGGTGGTGAACGCGAAGACGCCCGCCACCCCGCTCATCGCGGCGGCGAGCGACCTGCGATCGCTCAGGGATCCCGCCATCACTTCGACACCCCGGTCGGCCAGTTCCCGCGCCGCCTTCCGCGCGGGGTCGCGCACCAGCGCGCGGACCCGGGCCCCGCGGCCCAGCAGCGCGTCGGCAACAGCCCTGCCCTGTCCTCCGGTTGCCGCCAGCACCAAGACCGGCTCATCGACCATCGAGGGGTTCCCTTCCGTGTGGGCGGACGCGGCAACGGATCGCCGGCGCCGACCCCCACGGTAACCATCCGTCCCGCACGACACGCCCAGTGTCACGCCCCTTGATCGCATCTGGAAATCAGATCAATCACACCGGAAACATCTGTTCGACAGCTTTCCGGGTGCGCCCGAGGATGTCTCGTGCGGTAGCACGGTCAACGCGACACCGGGATGGACTACCGCCTGAGTGGAGGCTGAAATGCCCAGTGAAGAGACTGAAGTAGTCGTGGTCGGGGCGGGCCAGGCGGGCGTCGCGATGAGCGAGCACCTGGGAGCCCACGGCGTACCCCACATCGTCCTGGAGCGGCACCGGATCGCCGAGCGGTGGCGCTCGGAGCGGTGGGACTCCCTGGTCGCCAACGGGCCCGCGTGGCACGACCGGTTCCCGGGGCTGGAGTTCCCCGACGTCGGCCCCGACGCCTTCGCGTCGAAGGAGCAGGTCGCGGACTACTTCGTCACGTACGCCGAGAAGATCGGCGCCCCGGTCCGCTGCGGTGTCGAGGTGACCTCGGTGCGCAAGCACACCGGCCGGCCCGGCTTCCGGGTCGAGACGTCGGAGGGCTCCATCGACGCACGCTTCGTCGTGGCCGCGACCGGACCGTTCCAGCGGCCCGTGATCCCGCCCATCGTCCCGGACGGCGCCGTCCCCGCGCAGATCCACTCCAGTGGGTACCGCAACCCGGAGCAACTGCCCGAGGGCGCCGTCCTCGTGGTCGGGGCCGGCTCCTCCGGGGTCCAGATCGCCGACGAGCTGCGCCGGTCCGGCCGCCGGGTCTTCCTCTCCGTCGGCCCGCACGACCGTCCTCCCCGCGAGTACCGCGGACGTGACTTCTGCTGGTGGCTCGGTGTGCTCGGAATCTGGGACGCGGAGACCCCTCCCCGAGGTGCCGAACACGTCACCATCGCCGTCAGCGGCGCCCGCGGCGGCCACACCGTGGACTTCCGCGCCCTGGCCGGCACCGGTATCGAGCTCGTCGGCCTGACCGCCTCCTGTGACGACGGCGTACTGCGCTTCGCGCCGGATCTCGCCGCGAACATCGCGCTCGGCGACGACAAGTACCTCGCGTTCCTGCGGGCGGCCGACGAGTACGTCGAGCGCAACGGGCTCGACCTCCCCGAGGAGCCGGAGGCCCACGTCCTCGGACCGGACCCGGACTGCGTGACCAGTCCCCTCCTGGAGCTCGACCTGGCCGGGGCCGGCGTCACCTCGATCGTCTGGGCGACGGGCTTCGCCACCGACTACGGCTGGCTCGAGGTCGACGCGTTCGACGAGAACGGCCGGCCGGACCAGCGGCGAGGAGTGTCCTCCGAGCCCGGCGTCTACTTCCTGGGCCTGCCCTGGCTGTCCCGCCGCGGATCGAGCTTCATCTGGGGCGTGTGGCACGACGCCAGATACGTCGCCGACCACATCGCGACCCAGCGGGGTTACCACGCGTACGGCACCACCGACCGGCCCGGCGCCACGCCGGCGGCCCTGACGAACTGAGGAGCGGACGATGACCTCCACGAGCGAGGGCCGCCAGGCGCGGACCCCGATCGTCGCCGGCGGGCACACCCGGATCCGGCCGTTCAACACGCGCGACACCTATCCCGAGCAGAGCCTCGACAATGACCTCTGCCAGGCCGTCGTCGCCGGCGACACGGTGTACGTCCGGGGCCAGATCGGCCAGAACCTCGACACCAGCGAGTCCGTGGGCATCGGTGACGCCGAGGCCCAGGCCGAGCAGGCGATGGCCAACATCGAGATGCTGCTCGAAGAAGCGGGCAGCCGGATGGAGCACCTGGTCAAGCTGACCATCTACCTGATCGACCCGCGCTACCGCGAGGCGGTGTACCGCACCGTGGGCCGCTGGACCAAGGGCGTGCACCCCATCTCCACCGGCCTGGTCGTCTCCGCCCTGGCCCGCCCGGAGTGGCTGTGCGAGATCGACGCGATCGCCGTGATCCCCGAGGAGGCGCGGGCATGACCTTCTCCCTGGTGGTACGCGACGGTCAGCGGTTCGGCATCGTGGCCAGCTCGTCGAGTCCGGCGGTCGCCGCCCGGGTCGTCCATCTGCGGCCCGGGGTCGGCGCCGCGGCCTCGCAGAACGTCACCGACCCCACGCTCGGCACGAGCCTGCTGGACGGGCTGGCCGACCACGGCGACGCGGAGCGCGCCCTGGCCGACGTCACCGGCGCGGCGCGGAACGCGAAGTCCATCGAGTACCGGCAGCTGACCGTGCTGAGCCGCTCCGGTGCCGGGTTCGCCCACAGTGGCTCGCAGACCCTCGGCAAGCACGCCTCGGCCACCGCGGACGGCGCGGTGGCGGCCGGCAACATGCTGTCCGGCGAGCACATCCCCGGCGTTCTCCTCGACGCCTACACCGCGGCCGGCGGGGAGCTCGAGGAGCGTCTGCTCACCGCCCTGAAGGCCGCCGTCGCGGCCGGCGGCGAGGAGGGGCCGGTGTACTCCGCGGGCCTGGCGGTCGTCGCGGACGTGGACTGGCGGGTGACCGACCTGCGGGTGGACTGGGCCGAGGATCCCGTGGACCGGCTCGGCGAACTCCTCGACGTCTGGCTGCCGCAGCGGGACGACTACGTGCGGCGTGGACTCGACCCCGCCGCCGCTCCTTCCTACGGCGTCCCGGGCGACCTGTGACGAGCGCGCTGAAGGAGGCGGCCCGGCAGGCGGTCGACCGCCGGGCCGAGGAGCTGATCGGGCTCTCCGAGCGGCTGCACGCCGACCCGGAGACCGCTTGGGAGGAACACCGGGCCGCGGCGGCCGTACCAGAACTGCTGGGCCGCGCCGGATTCGACGTCACCTCGTCCTACCTGGGCCTGGAGACGGCGTTCCTCGCCCGGTTCGGCAGCGGGCCCGTCCGGATCGCGCTGTGCGCCGAGTACGACGCGCTGCCGGGCCTCGGCCACGCGTGCGGGCACAACCTCATCGCCGCGAGTTCGGTGGGGGCCGCGCTCGGCCTGGCCGCCGTCGCCGACGACGCCGGCCTCACCGTGGAGGTCTACGGCACCCCGGCCGAGGAAGGCGGCGGCGGGAAGATCGAGATGCTCGACCGGGGCGCCTTCGCCGGAGTGGACCTCGCGATGATGGTGCACCCGGCGCCCGTCGACGTCGCCGAGGCCCGCCCGTTCGCGGTCAGCCACTCCAGGATCTCCTACGCCGGGAAGTCCGCGCACGCCGCGGCCTACCCGGAGGCCGGGGTCAACGCGGCCGACGCCTTCACCGTGGCCCAGGTCGCGATCGGCCTGCTGCGCCAGCAACTGCCGGGCTCGGCCAGGGTGCACGGTGTGGTGACCCACGCCGGGGACGCCCCGAACGCCATCCCGGAGCGGTCGACCGGCCGTTGGTACGTACGCGCGGAGACACTGGCCGAACTGGCCGAGCTGGAGCCGCGGGTCATGCGGGCCTTCGAGGCCGGTGCCCTCGCTACCGGCTGCGACCTGGAGATCGAGCCGGAGAGCAAGCCGTACGCGGAGTTCCGCACGGACGAGACCGCCCTCGGGCACTACCGTGCGAACGCCCTTGCCCTGGGCCGGGAGTTCGCGCCGCCCGGCCAGGCCGCGCGGATGAACCGCGCCTCCACCGACATGGGCAACGTCTCGCAGGTGGTGCCGGCCATCCACCCCTACATCGGCATCGGATCCCTGCCCGCCACCAACCACCAGCACGAGTTCGCCGCGTACTGCGTGGGTGCGGCGGCGCAGCGGGCCCTGCTCGACGGGGCGATCGCACTGGCCTGGACCGGCGTGGACCGGAGCGTCCCGGCCGGGGGAGCGGCGGCGTGACGGGGGCGGCCGTCGCCATGGCCGCGCGGACCGGTCGCGTGCCGTGGAAGCACCCGGGAGACGTTCCGCCCGGGTCCGGCACGGCAGTGCTCACCCTCGGCCGGTTCGACGGAGGCCACCGCGGCCGCCGACGGCCGCTCGCGGCCTCGCCCGGTGCCGCGCCGGCGCCCTTGGCGCGGCGGCCGGCGCGGTGACCTCCGCCCGCCGGCCGCCCGGTCCGCCTGCCCCGGACCGCCTTCCCACGACGCTCAGCGTGCCGTTCACCGGCCCGCTCGATCCCCGACGACCCGGAGGACACCGATGCCCCCGACCCCAGGCTCCCGGCACACCGCCCCGGCGGACACCAGGTACCGGACGGAGCACGACATGCTCGGCGACGTCGACGTGCCGGCGGACGCCTACTACGGCGCGCACACCGTCCGAGCGGTGGCCAACTTCCCCCTGACCGGGGAGACCCTCGCCGCCCGGCCGCACCTGATCCGCGCCCTGGCGGCGGTGAAGCACGCCGCGGCCCGCGCCAACGCCGAGGTCGGCGCGCTGGACGGCGCACTCGCGTCGGCGATCACGGACGCCTGCGCCGAGATCCGTGACGGCGCGCTGCGGGACCAGTTCGTGGTCGACCTCATCCAGGGCGGCGCGGGCACGTCGACCAACATGAACGCCAACGAGGTGATCGCCAACCGCGCCCTGGAACTGCTCGGACGCTCCCGCGGGGAGTACGCGGTCCTGCACCCCCTCGACCACGTCAACCTCGGGCAGAGCACCAACGACGTCTATCCGACCGCGGTGAAGCTGGCGCTGGACGCGCACATCGCCGGACTGCTCGTCGCCCTGGCCGGCCTGCGCGACGCCTTCGAGACCAAGGCCGCCGAGTTCGCCGACGTGCTGAAGATGGGCCGCACCCAGCTCCAGGACGCCGTACCCATGACGCTGGGCCAGGAGTTCGGGGCGTTCGCCGCCACCCTCGCCGAGGACGAACTGCGGCTCGTCGAGGCCAGGTTGCTGCTGCACGAACTCAACCTCGGCGGCACGGCGATCGGCACCGGGCTCAACGCCCGCCCGGGCTACCGGGAGCGCGCGATGGAGCATCTGCGCCGGCTGACGGGGATCCCGACGCTGGTGTCCTCGCCCGACCTCATCGAGGCCACCCAGGACGTCGGTGTCTTCGTCCAGCTGTCCGGCGTGCTCAAGCGCATCGCCGTGAAACTGTCCAAGATCTGCAACGACCTGCGTCTGCTGTCCTCCGGACCGCAGGCCGGGTTCGGCGAGATCAACCTCCCCGCACGGCAGGCCGGATCGTCCATCATGCCCGGCAAGGTCAATCCGGTGATCCCCGAGGCGGTCAACCAGATCGCGTTCGAGGTCATCGGCAACGACGTGACCGTCACCCTCGCCGCCGAGGGCGGCCAGCTCCAGCTCAACGCCTTCGAACCGGTCATCCACCGGAGTCTGAGCGCCGGCCTCGACCACCTGACCGCGGGCATCAAAGTCCTCACCGAACACTGCGTACGGGGCATCACCGCCAACCGGAACCGGCTCGCGGAGACCGTCGCGGCCTCCACCGGACTGGTCACCGCGCTCAGCCCCGCACTCGGTTACGAGACCGCGTGCGCCCTCGCGCTGGAGGCGCACCACACCGGCAGACCCGCACTCGACCTCATACGCGAGCGCGAGCTGCTGACCGAGGCGGAACTCCGCGAACTCACCAGCCCCGCCTCCCTGACCGGCCTGCCCGCCCTCTGAGGGCACGGGCAGGCGCACAACTTCCGGCTCGACACCCATCCCCACAAGGAGGTGCGTATGCGCACCCGTAACAGCGGCGCCACGACGACCGAAGCCGTGGCGGCCACCGACGCGGTCGCACTGCGCAGGAGCGTCGCCGCGGGAGCCGTCGGCGTGTTCGTGCACTGGTTCGACTGGGCTGCCTACGCCTATCTCGCCAGTACCGTTGCGACCGTGTTCTTCCCGGCCGAGAACAGCACGACCGGACTGCTCGCCGTGTTCGGTGTGTTCGCCGTGTCGTTCGGCATCCGCCCGGTCGGTGCCCTGGTGTTCGGACCACTCGGCGACCGGATCGGCCGCAAGCGCACCCTGTCACTGGTCATCTTCATGATGTCCGGCGCGACCCTGACGATCGGCCTGCTGCCCGGCTACGCGTCGATCGGGATCGCCGCCCCGGTGCTCCTGGTGCTCCTGCGGCTGATCCAGGGCTTCGCCGCGGGCGGCGAGTTCGGCAGCGCGGCGAGCTTCCTCGCCGAGAGCGCGCCCCGGCGCCGTCGCGGATTCGGGGTGAGCTGGCTGGAGGTCGGCTCCCTGCTGGGCTTCCTCGCCGGCTCGTTCGTCTTCCTGCTGCTGTCCACGGGACTCGACGACGGCCAGCTCACCTCCTGGGGCTGGCGCATCCCCTTCCTCGTCTCCGCGCCGCTGGGCGTCATCGGCTTCATCATCCGCAACAAGATCGAGGACACCCCCGAGTACCGGATGCTGGAAGCCAGCGACTCCATCCCGCGCAGCCCCGCGCGAGAGCTGCTGCGCTCCCACAAGCGGCAACTGCTCCAGGCGGCGGGCCTGATGGCGGCCATGCACGTGCCCTTCTACGCGGTGCTGACCTACCTCGTCACCTATGAGACCGACCACCTGGGCCACTCGGCCGACAGCGCCGCACTGCTGTCCACGGTGATCTCGCTGGTGGGGCTGGTGCTCGTGCCGCTGTTCGGCCTGCTGTCCGACCGGGTGGGACGCAAGCCGGTGTTCGTCGGGGCGACGGCGGCCCTGCTGGTCCTCTCCACCCCGGCCTTCCTCCTGATGCGGACCGGGCTCGCCGGGACCTGGATCGCCGGTCTGCTGCTCGGCGTGATCCTGGCGGCCATCCTCGGCACGTACGCGGTGTGGTCGGCGGAGACCTTCCCCACCCGCACGCGTCAGAGCGGTCTGTCCATCGCCTACAACGTGACCGCCGCCCTGTTCGCCGGCACCGTGCCGTACCTGATGACCGTGCTCATCTCCGCGACCGGCAGCACCCTGGTGCCCGGCCCGTACCTGATGGTGTTCGCCGCCGGCGGTCTCGTGGCCGCCCTGTCCCTGCGGGAGACCGCCGGTTCCGCCCTGCTGCGCCCCGAGGACGTGCCCGAGAACGTGTCCGAGAACGTGCCCGAGAACGTGGCCGAGGACGTGCCCGAAGCGGCCGCAGCCGAGGTCCGCTAGACCGTGCCGCATAAGGTCGGCACCGACACGGATCGCCCGGCGCAAGGGTCACGTATGACGGCACCAGTGGGTTTCACGCTCGTTCAGCTCCGCTATTTCCTCGTCGCCGCCGAGCGCGGTTCGATGACGGAGGCGTCGGCGGAGCTGCACATCGCGCAGTCCGCCGTGTCCGCGGCCATCCACAACCTGGAGCGCGACCTCCAGGCGCAGCTGTTCATCCGCCGGCGGGGCCGGGGGCTGACCCTCACACCCGCCGGGGAGAGGCTCCAGCAACAGGCGCGGGATCTGCTGGCCCGCGCCCGCGAGGTCGAACGGGAGGCCCGGGGAGAGGGCGAGACCATCTCCGGGCCGGTGGCCGTCGGCTGTTTCGTGACCCTGGCCCCCTACTACCTGCCCCACCTGTTCAGCGAGTGCACCAGACGCTATCCGGGCATCGAGATCGAGGTGGTGGAGGCGGAGACGGACCAGCTCGTCCACGCCCTGGCGGCGGGGCGCATCGACTTCGCCCTCACCTACCACCTCGGTCTGTCGGCCGAGCCGGACCTGCGCAGCGAGACGATCGCCCGCGCCCCGGCCTATGTCATCGTCCCGGCCGATCACCCGCTGGCCGGTCAGGGCAGCGTGGAGCTGGCCGAACTGTCCACGGAACCGCTCGTCCTGCTGGACCTTCCCCACAGCCGCGACTACTTCCGCGCGCTGGTGGCCGCCACCGGCACCGCGCCCGACGTCCGCTACCGCACCCAGAGCTACGAGACCGTGCGCTCCCTGGTGGCCCGGGGACTCGGCTACTCCGTGCTCAACCAGCGCCCGGCGACCAGCCAGACCTACGGCGGCGGCGAGATCGCGGAACTCCAGCTCCGGGACGCCTCCCCGCTCGAAGTCAGGATCGCCTCCCTGGAGGGCGTGACCCAGACCGCCCGCGCCCGAGCGGTGATGGACCTGCTGCGCGAGATCGCCGCCGCCCGGTCCGCCGAGGTCTGAGCCGGCAGCCGCTCACCGGGGACGGACCCGAGCGGCGCCCGCCGAGCCCTACAGACCGGCGCAGCCCGTCACCGCCCGGGCATGGGCCAGAATCAGCTCACGGGCCCTGTCGGGCCGCAGGGCCGCGTTGCGGCTGACGATGTGCAGACCGTAGCCGTCCTCCAGGGCCACCAGCCCGTGCGCCAGATCGTGCGCCGACGCGGCGAGGGAGAACACACCGGTCGCGGCGCCGACCTCGAGGGCGGTCGTGTAGAGGGCGACCTCCCGGGCGAAGAGGGAGGTCATCAGCTCGGCGTGGCCGGGGCTGCGGCCGGCGCGCCGGTGCAGTTCGTACAGCAGGCCGTGGACCGGGTCTTCCGTCATGCTCGGCAGACCGCTGTGCAGCAGGGCCCGCAGCCGCGCCGCCGGATCCTCGGCGGGTGCCTCGTCGTAGGCCCCCTGCCGCGAGGACAGGTAGCCCTCGACCGCCCCCCGGTGCACCTCCAGTACGAGGTCGTCGAGCTCGGGGTAGTAGTACAGGACCGAGCCCTGGGAGACGCCCGCCGCGTCCGCGATGTCCTTGATGCGCAGGCCCTCCAGGCCGCGCTCCGCGATGGCCCGTCCCGCGGCGGAGACGAGGGCCTGCCTGCGTGCCGTCTGGTTGCGTGGTCTACCGGCTTTCCCCATGGTGGCCAATTCTCTGATACCCGTCTCAGCCTTCGCAAGAAGTTTCAGTCAGAAGCATTGACGGCCGGTTCGCCTATTGTTTGAATCTCGACTCAAAGAAATCGGTGCAGGCACGCGCTGCCGAGCCGCCCGCCCCGTCGCGCCCGCCGTTTCCGGACGGCCCCCTGAGAGGGTCCGGGCCACACCCGATCGAGACGGCCCAGGCCGCACCCGATCCGAACGGGCACCGGTTCGCCCACGTCCCACGACGCAATCGAAGGCCACAGCATGCAGACGTACGCCCACTGGCGGCAGCGCGCCGCCGACCTCACGCCACGCACGCGCCTGTTCATCGACGGAGCGTGGAGCGACCCCGCCGACGACCAGTGGATCCCGACCGTGAACCCCGCGACCGGCAAGACCACCGCCCATGTGGCGGCCGGCTCGGCCGCCGACGTCGACCGGGCCGTGACCGCGGCCCGCACCTCCTTCGAGGACGGCCGCTGGTCGCGTACCGCACCCGCCGAGCGCAAGCGGGTCCTGCTCGCCCTCGCCCGCCTCATCGAGGAGAACAGCGAGGAACTCGCCCTCTGCGACACCCTCGACATGGGCAAGCCCATCGCGGAGTCCCACGGCACCGACGTGCCCGGCGCGGCCGGCGTCTTCGCCTGGTACGCGGAGGCCATCGACAAGCTCTACGACGAGGTCGCCCCGGCCCCGCCCGGGAACCTCGCCCTCGTGCGCCGCGCCCCGCTGGGCGTCGTGGGCGCGGTGGTGCCCTGGAACTTCCCCCTCGACATCGCGAGTTGGAAGCTGGCGCCCGCCCTGGCCGCGGGCAACAGCGTCGTGCTGAAGCCGGCGGAGCAGTCACCGCTGTCGGCGCTGCTGCTGGCCGAACTCGCCTCGCGGGCCGGCCTTCCCGACGGCGTACTGAACGTCGTCCCCGGCCCGGGGGAGACGACCGGGCGTGCTCTCGGTCTCCACCCGGACGTGGACACCCTGGTCTTCACCGGCTCCACCGCCGTGGCCAAGCGGTTCCTCGCCTACTCGGCCGAGTCGAACATGAAGCAGGTGTGGCCCGAGGCCGGCGGCAAGAGCCCCAACGTGGTCTTCGCCGACGCCGACTTGGAGGCCGCCGCGGAACGCGCCGCCTGGGGCTTCGTCTACAACTCGGGCCAGGTGTGCTCCGCCAACACCCGCCTGCTGGTCGAGGCCTCCGTCGCCGAGGAGTTCACGGCCAGGGTCGCCGAGCACGCCCGCGGCCGGCTGCCGGGCGACCCGCTCGATCCCGCGACCCGTCTCGGGCCGCTCGTCGACGAGGCCCAGGTGGAACGCGTCCTCGAAGCCCTGCGGTCATCGGGCGGCACGCTCGTGTGCGGCGGCACGCGACCCGACCGCGACGGCGCCTACCTCGACCCCACCGTCGTCACCGGCCTCGGACCCGACGCCCCGCTCGTCCGGGAGGAACTGTTCGGCCCCGTGCTGACCGTGCTGCCCTTCCACGACGAGGACGAGGCGGTCCGCCTCGCCAACGACTCCGCCTACGGACTGGCCGCGTCCGTGTGGACCCGGGACCTCGGCCGGGCCCACCGCGTCGCCGACGCCCTCCAGGCAGGCACCGTCTCCGTCAACACCGTCGACGCGCTCAGCCCGTTCACCCCCTTCGGCGGGTTCAAGCAGTCCGGTCACGGCCGTGACCTCTCCCTGCACTCCTTCGACAAGTACACCGGCCTGAAGACGACCTGGATCGCCTACGGCTGACCGCGCCGGCGACACCAGGCCTCCCGGCCACCACACCCACCACCGGCACCGAGCAAAGGACGCACCCCCTCATGACCAGCAACGCCGCCGACCTCATCGAGCTGGACCGAGCGCACATCATCCACCCCTACCTGCCGGGCACCGCCACCGAGCGCGTCGTCATGACCTCCGGCTCCGGCTGCCGCCTCACCGACACCGAGGGCCGCGGCTACCTCGACGCCACCGGCGGACTCTGGCTCGCCCAGGTCGGCCACGGCCGCACGGACCTGGCCGACGTCGCCCACGAGCAGATGAAGAAGCTGGAGTACTTCACCAGCTTCTGGGAGTTCTCCAACGAGCGCGCGATCGAACTCGCCGCACGCCTCGCCGCCATCGCCCCCGACCCCCTGAACCACGTCTACTTCACCTCGGGCGGCTCCGAGGGCAACGAGGCGGCCATCAAGATGGCCCGCTACTACCACCACCGGCGCGGGGAGAGCAGCCGGACCTGGATCCTGGCGCGCAGCAAGGCCTACCACGGCATCGGCTACGGCGGCGGCTCGGCCACCGGCTTCCCCGTCTACCACGAGGGCTTCGCCCCGATGATGCCGCACGTCTCCCACCTCACGCCCCCGTGGCCGTACCGCTCCGAGCTCTACGGCGACCAGCCGCTGAGCCCCGAGCAGGTCACCGACTTCCTCATCCGCGAACTGGAGGAGCGCATCGCACAGATCGGCCCGCGGAACATCGCCGCGATGATCGGCGAACCCATCATGGGCGTCGGCGGCATGCTCGTCCCGCCGGCCGACTACTGGCCCCGGGTGCGCGAGGTCCTCGACCGGCACGGCATCCTGCTGATCTTCGACGAGGTGGTCACCGCCTACGGCCGCGTCGGCGAGTGGTTCGCCGCCCAGTACTTCGGCGTCACCCCGGACATCATCGTCACCGCCAAGGGCATCACCTCCGGCTACGTCCCGCTCGGCGCCCTCCTGGTCGGCGACCACGTCGCCGAGGTCCTGCTGCGCGACCACGGCTTCCCCATGGGCTACACCTACAACGGGCACCCCGTCGCCACCGCGGTCGCCACCGCCAACCTCGACATCATCGAGAAGGAGGGCCTGCTCGCCCGCGCGACGAGCCTTGGTGCCTTCCTCCACGGCGAACTCGAGGCCCAGCTGGGCGAGTTGCCGATCGTCGGCGAAATCCGCTCGGTCGGCATGATGCTCGCCGTCGAACTCGTCCAGGACCGCGCCACCCGCGCACCCCTGCCGCTGAACCCCGACCGGATGCCCCACGACGTCATCCGCCGCGAGACCGGCGTCATCGTGCGCGACTCCGCACACAGCCTGGTGCTGTCCCCGCCGCTGATCATGACCGAGGCCGAGGCCAAGGAAGCGGCCTTCGCGCTGCGCGGCGTCCTGGAGCGCACCGAGCCCACCGGCGAGATCCGCGCCGCCTGACGCCCAGGGGGAGGCCCGGCCCGCGACCGGGCCTCCTCGCCCAGCAGCCCAGCACCACCCGACACGGACTCCACGCCGTCACGGCGCCCGTACGCGCCCCCTCGCAGTTACTCCTCTCCCTCCTAGGAACTGCCCGTGTCCTCCAACCTCTCGACGACCGAACCACGCGACACCCAGCCCGCGGCCGGCGCCCTGCAACGCAGCCTCAAGCGCTTCGACATCACCGCCATGGCCATCGCCGCGGTCATCTCCTTCGACACCGTCGGGCAGATCGCCACCGGCGGCGGCGAGGCCGCCACCTGGACGGCGGTCATGGCCCTCTTCTTCCTCGTTCCCTACGCCCTGCTGTTCGCCGAGACCGGCGCCGCGTTCCCCCAGGAAGGCGGCCCGTACGTATGGGTCAAGCTCGCCCTCGGCCGTCCGGCGGCCGCGCTCACGACCCTGTTCTACTGGGTCACCAACCCCGTCTGGCTGGGCGGTTCACTGGTCTTCCTCGCCGCGCAGACCTGGGACGGCTTCGTCTTCCACCTGGGCTCGGGCACGGTGGCCGACTACACCTTCAAGCTGCTGTTCGTCTGGATCGCCATTCTCACGGCCGTCGTCTCCCTGCGCCGCGGCAAATGGATCACCACCGCGGGCGCGGCGGCGAAGGTCCTCGCCCTCACGGTGTTCACCCTCACGGCTGTGCTCTACGGGGCGCGGCACGGCTTCCAGGGCCTGACCGACACCCGCTTCACCCCGACGACCGCCGGCTTCCTCGCCCTGGTGCCGATCCTGCTGTTCGCCTATGTCGGCTTCGAAGCACCCAACGCCGCCGGTGAGGAGATGCACGACCCGCAGCGCGACGTGCCCGCCGCACTAGGACGCTCCGCGACCGTCGCGGCCTGCTGCTATCTGCTGCCGGTCCTCGCCCTCCTGGCCGTCGTACCCAAGCAGCAGGTCACCGGCATCGGTGGCTTCATGGAGGGCGCCCGCCTCGTCTTCAGCGTCTACGGCGGTGCGGCCGGCCCCCTGCTGAAGCTCACCGCCGTCATGTTCGTCTTCGCCCTGCTCACCCAGGGCAGCGCCTGGATGATCGTCAGCGACCGCATGCAGGCGATGGCCGCCGCAGACGGGGGCTTCTTCACCCGCGCCCTCGGCGCCTTCCACCCGCGGCTCGGTACACCGGTGCGCACCAACCTGCTCTCCGGAGCCGTGGCCACGGTGTTCATGCTGGCCGCCATGCGGCTCGCGAACGGCGACGCGGCCGACGTGTTCGCCGTGGTGCTCACCGTCGCGGTCACCACCCTGCTGCTGTCCTACCTGGTCGTCATTCCCGCCCTGGTCCTGCTGCGGATCCGCCGGCCGGACGTCCCGCGGCCCTACAGCGTCCCCTTCGGCAGCCGCGGCTTCCTGCTCTGCGCGGCACTCGTCTACGCCTGGATCCTGATCGGATCGTGGTCGGCGCTCTTCCCCGGAGTCCTGGAACACCTCTTCGGCATCGACTACGTCTTCCACGACGTCTGGGGTGTCTCGCGTACCTCGTTCGAAGCCTTCACCCTCGGCACCGTCGCCGTACTGCTGGTCGTCGGGGTCGTCGGGGTACTGGCGGCCCGCCGCGAGGACGCCGTGGCGGGCGCGGCCGACGGGGCCGGTTCCTGACGACGCGCGCAGGGCTCAGCGCAGGATCGACTCGTGGAAGACGGTCACCGACCACTGCCGGGTGTGCAGGTCCTGTTTCCAGGCCGGCCGCGGCAGTCCGTCGGTCGCCACGGTGTGGAAGTCCCTGCCGCCGATGCGGAACTCGGTCGTCTTCACCTCGCCGTCCTTGGCCCGGACGAGCTCCGGCATCCAGACGCAGTCGGCGCCGCCGGTCGACACGGTGAGGGCGATGCTCACGGTCCGGCCGCCGGTGATCTCCTGCGGGAGGGACGGCCCTCCCGAGTGGCGCACGGTCGCGAAGTCCGCGTTCCCGTCGAGGTCGGCTGCGGCTTTCACGGTGGTCGGAGAGGTGCCGCACTCTCCGCTGTCCAGGCCGACCAGCGTGGCCCGGTCGGGGGAGCCGTCCGCCGGCGCGGGCGGTCCGGTGAACGCGCCGACGGCCTGTCCACCACGTAGGTCTGCCAGGGGCAGGTGTAGGAGTCCCGGAGGGAGTTGCTGCCCTGTTCCCCGGCCTCGGACTGGTCCGCCGGCCGTCCCTCCGCCGGGGACGGCGGCGGGGGCGCGGGTTCCGAGGGGGAGGCGGCCGGGGCGGCCCGAAATGCAGCCCGGTTCCTGCCAAGGCAGGCGGCGAGCCACCGGTGGGTGACTCGCCGCGTGCTTGCGCCGGTTCGGGCCGGTCATCCGTCCCCGGTCAGGGGAACTGGACCACCTTGGACGGCACGGTGCTCGTTCCCGAGGTGGGCGCGCCCGTGTTGTTGACGACGTGGGCGTACTGGCCCTGGCCGCCGAGGGAGATCACCAGAATGTCGTGCAACTTGATCCCGGACTTGACCGGCACCTGGAATCCATGGGCCTGGACGATCGTGGGGTCGGCGGTGAAGTTGCAGTAGCTGCCCAGCCCCCAGGCCTCGTGCGTGTTGACCGTGTCGGCGACCTTGTAGGCCGCGTAGCCGACGATGCCGTCGTGGGTGATGGCGGCGGCGTTCGGGACGTCGTAGGCCTTTTCGTTCTGGAAGAAGATCGTCCGGCCGCGCTCTCCGTTCCAGTAGACGTCGTACTTGTTGTAGTGCTCGACGAACAGGCCCGTGGCGAGGACGTCGTTGCCGTTGACCCGCAGGCCGTAGTCGGCCCGGTTGGTGTTCCAGCCGACGCCGCTGCCGTGGTCCGCGCGCCACAGCCAGGTGTGATCGATGACGACGTTGTTGCTGTTGACGACGACCGAGTTGGTCGCGAGGCCGGGGCCCGCGCCGCCGATGCGGACGAACACGTCCTGCACCGTGGTCGGGTTGGCGGAGTGGTCGGCGGAGGAGCCGGGCTGGCCGACCCTCAGGAGGGTGTCCGAGTTGACGGTGCCCGCGTCGATCAGGAATCCGGCGAGCCGGACGCCGTCGACGTCGGCGACGTGCATCGCGTCGACGCCGTTGTCGGGCACGAGGGTGGCGAGGCCGAGTCCGAGCACCACGGTGTTCGCGCGGGTGACGTCGATGGTCCGGTCGAGGTGGTAGACGCCGGGCGTGAACAGGAGGTTGAGGCCCTGGGACAGTGCCTGGTTGATGGTGGCGGCGGTAGCGCCCGGCTTGACGACGTAGAACTGGTCGAGCGGGAGGGAGCTGCCCGCGTTGGCCGGCCAGGACACACCGCGGGCGTTGGTGCGCTTGGCGGGTGCGAAGACCTTGTAGGTGCTGCCGTCGAGGTAGAGGAACGGCTTCTCGCGTGAGATCGGCGTGGTGTCGAGCGTGGTGTACGAGCCGGTGGCGAAGTCGGTCGCCGGCGCGCCCTGTACTCCGGTGAACGTCATGTTCCACACGCCGTTGGTCCAGCCGCCCACCGAGCTGTCGCGGGTGTACCACTGCTGCTGTGAGTACGGTCCGACGGTGCCGTCGATCTTCGAGTCGGCGATGTACCCGCCGGAGGCCCAGCCGTATCCGTTCGGGGCGAGGTTGAGGCCGCCCTGGACGTGGATGCGGCGGAACGGCGCGGCCTGGGCGACGGCCCACCGGTCGTCGCCGTGCGACGGCCTGATGGCGAGGTTCTCCGCCGAACGCCAGAAGTTCTGGGTGGCGTTGCCGTTGAACCAGCCCGCGTCGACGGTGATGTCACCGTTGATCTGGGTGTCGTCGGGGTTGAGGCCCAGCCCGGAGATCGAGGTGTAGAAGCCGAGCTGGGCGTTGATCCCGTTGTAGGTGCCCGGCTTGAGCAGGAACTGGTAGCGGCCGGCGCCGAACTGGTTGGACTCCTGCTGGGCGAAGACCTGGTCGAACCTCTGCTGAAGGTTGGGGGTGGAGGGGTCGACGACGATGACGTTCGGCCCCAGGTCGCCGCCGCCCTGGACGGGCGGGGTGCCGCCGTCGGACGACTCGGTGTGGACGGCGACCTCCCAGAGCGAGTAGCCGTAGCCGGTCGAGCGGACCGTTCCGTGGACGCGCAGGTAGCGGCCCGAGCCGCTGACGTCGTAGGAGGCGGTGCCGCCGGTCGCGCCGGTGACGCTCCTCAGCGTGGTCCAGCTCTGGCCGTTGGCGGAGGCCTGGATCTGGAACTCCTTGGCGTAGGCGGTCTCCCAGGTCAGGTCCACCTTGCACAGGTTCTGGACCGAGCCGAGGTCGACCTGCACCCACTGCGGGTCCGAGAAGGCGCTGGACCAGCGGGTGCCCGGGTCTCCGTCGAAGGCGGCGGAGGCCGGGGTGCCCGCGTTCTCGGTGGAGGAGGCCGATGCGGGCTTGCCCAGGGCGGCGTTGCCGGTGCCGCAGGCGGCCGCGGCGCCGGCGCTCTGGCCGGACGGCGACGTGGCGGTCCTGCCCTGGGACAGCGGAGTCCCGGCCGCCGCGGCGACCGGCGACTGGGTGGCGGGAAGGGCGATGAGCGCTGCCGCTGCGGCGAGCGCGACACCCAAGGATCGGAGTCTCATACGGGTCCCTGCGGATGCGATGGGCGAGTGTTCGCGAGGAGGGCGGGGCGGCGCACATGGCGTGCGGAAGCTCAACTCCACGCCTGCGCTGCTTAGTTCACATCTTGATTTAACTGATGAGACCGAGGGGTGGGCAAGCCCCCGGACACGGGAAACTTTTCAAGCGCTGACGGCACCCGTGCCCACCTGTGGGGAGGTGGTGTTCAGAAAGTGAGGCCGGGGGAACAGTGCTGATCCTTCTGTGGCATGCCTTGACACCCGCGCGTCAAGGGCTCAACACCCCCAGGGCAGCAGAGCGCTCTCCCATCGCCGTCGACGTCTGTGACAGCCGGCCACTCCGGGCACGCCATGGCCGCGTCGACCGCCTTCTCAGTGATCGGCCCCCTGTCCCGCCGGTCGGCCCGCACGGCCTTACGGTCGAGTCCTCGCCGCGTGTTCCGCGAGGGCGGTCGCTTCTTGGGGTGGCACATGGCCGACCTATAGTGGGCCGCATGAGCCGTTGGAGGGAACTGACCGGGGGGACGTCCGGCGAGGACTACGCCGCGCGGTTCGCGGCGCTCGCCCGAAGTGGCAAGGACACGCACGGTGAGGCGCGGTTCTGTGCCGCTCTCGTGCCTGTCGGGGCGCGGGTGCTGGACGCCGGGTGCGGTACCGGGCGGGTCATGATCCGGCTCGCGGAAGTGGGGTACGACTGCGCCGGGGTGGATCTCGACGCGTCAATGCTGGCGGTGGCGCGGAAGCAGGCGCCGGAGCTGCCCTGGTTCCAGGCCGATCTGGCCACGTTCGAGCCGGACCTGCTCGGCATCGCGGCGGACTTCGATCTCGTGGTCGCCGCGGGCAACATCTTCCCGTTGCTCGCCGCCGGCACCGAGGCCGCCGTGGTCGAGCGCCTGGCCGCCGCCCTGCGTCCGGGCGGTCTGCTGGTCGCCGGTTTCGGCCTGGACGAAGCCCACCTGCCCGTGCCGCCCGGCATCACCCTGTCCGAGTACGACGACTGCTGCGTCGCGGCCGGCCTCACCCTCGTCGACCGCTTCGCCACCTGGGACGCCGACCCTTATGACGGCGGCGGCTATGCCGTCAGCGTCCACCGCAGGTGACGAGGGCTTCGTAGTCCGGTCCCCGCCGTCCCGACCCCGGCGGCGGGCGTGTCCCTCGGCCGTGTGCCGCGCCTTGCAGGGAAGGCTGCACGGATGCACGCCGTACTGCACGCACTGTCGATCACCGGGTCCATGACCTGGGAGATCACCTGGGCCCTGATCCTGGGCTTCGCCCTGTCCGCGGTCGTCCAGGCCGTGGTCCGCAAGTCCACCGTCGTCGCACTGCTCGGCGACGACCGTCCCCGCACCCTCGCCGCCGCCGCCGGGCTCGGCGTGGCGTCCTCGTCCTGCTCCTACGCCGCGGTGGCCCTGGCCCGCTCCCTGTTCCGCAAGGGCGCCGACTTCACCGCGGCGATGGCGTTCGAGATCGCCTCCACCAACCTCGTCGTCGAGCTCGGCGTCATCCTCGCGCTGCTGATGGGCTGGCAGTTCACCGCCGCCGAGTTCGTCGGCGGGCCCGTCATGATCATCCTGCTGGCCGTCCTCTTCCGGCTGTTCCTGCGCGAGAGGCTGCTGCGCCAGGCACGCGAGCAGGCGGAACGGGGCCTGGCCGGGTCGATGGAGGGCCACGCGGCGATGGACATGTCCGTGCGGCGCGAGGGCTCCTTCACCCGGCGTCTGGTCTCCCGCGAGGGCTTCACCGCAGTCAGCCACGTCTTCGTCATGGAATGGGCGGCGATCCTGCGCGACCTGGTGGTCGGCCTGCTGATCGCCGGCGCCGTCGCCGCCTGGGTCCCGGACTCGTTCTGGCGCACCTTCTTCTTCGAGGGCCACCCGCTCGCCGCCAAGCTGTGGGGCCCCGTCATCGGCCCGCTGGTGGCGATCGCCTCGTTCGTGTGCTCGATCGGCAACGTGCCCTTGGCAGTGGTGCTGTGGAAGGGAGGCATCAGCTTCGGCGGCGTGGTGGCGTTCATCTTCGCCGACCTGCTGATCCTGCCCATCCTCAACATCTACCGGAAGTACTACGGCGCCCGGATGGCCGTCTTCCTGCTGGGCACGTTCTACCTGGCGATGGTCGTCGCCGGTTACGTCGTGGAATTCGTCTTCGGTGGCCTGGGCCTGATCCCCGACCAGGCCGACGCGAGGCTCCCCATGGAAGGCATCAGATGGAACTACACCACCTGGCTCAACATCGCCTTCCTCCTCCTCGCCGCGCTGCTTCTGGTGCGGTTCTGGCGGACCGGCGGGCTGTCCATGCTGCGCATGATGGGCGGCTCACCGAACACCGGCCACGACCGGACGGGCCCGTCCGTGCCATGACGGCGCGGACGGGCCGGTTGTGCCTGGGCGGGTGGGTCACACCACGCCGCTCTCCCACCACCACGAGCCGGAGCCGTACGAGGCGTACTGGACACGGCTGTCGACGTGCTGCCACGAGTGCGTGTACGCCTCGAGGCCGGAGAAGCCGCAGGTCTCGGCGATCCGGTAGGTCTGCAGGGTGCTGTGGCCGGAGACGACGATGTCGGCGGCGACGCCGTAGAGGTGCATGCTGTTGGACGCGCCGCCCGAGGCGGCGTTGTGCGCGATGCTCCGGAAGCCGGAGTTGATCGTGATCGCGCTGTTGCCGGCCTTCTTGCGCACCGCCTCCAGCTTGTACATCAGCCGACGGACGTTCTCCTTGACTGTCGCGGAGCCGACCTTGCCGTTGTTGAAGCCGGAGCCGTCCTTGGAGTAGAACTCGCTGAAGTTGAAGTGGGCGGTCGAGCCGTCGCCGGCCTCCAGGCTGTTGAGCACGCTCTGGGTCTGCGGGCCGACGATGCCGTCCGCGCCCAGGCCGTAGGCGGACTGGAAGCGCTGGACGGCGGCGGCCGTGCCCGGACCGAAGGCGCCGTCCCAGGCGACGTACGTCTGGGAGGCGCTGTTGGCGGCCCAGCCGCCGACGCGGATCTGGAGCTCCACCACGTCGGAGCCGGAGGCGCCCTGCTGGAGGGTACGGCTCCAGCCGTAGGCCGAGGCCGTGCCCGCCGTGGCGACGCCGGTGACCGCCGCCACGCCGAGCGCGGCCGTCACGCCCGCCGCGCTCCGGAACAGGGTGCGGCGGTCGATGCTTCGCTGGGGGTGTCGTGCCAGGTTCATGGAAGTCTCCTCCTTTGGTGACTGTTTGTGACTGCGGGTGACTACGGGTGACGACGCCCCGAAGGTCAAGCGACCAGGGCCTGCCAGGTGTTGGCACCGACGATGCCGTCCACGGCGAGGCCGTGCGCGGACTGGAACGAACGCACCGCGGAGTCGGTCGCGGGCCCGAACGCGCCGTCGACCGTCAACGCGGAACCGCGCGCCTTGAGCTGACTCTGCACCGCCTGGACCGCGGGTCCCGACGAACCCTGCCGTACGGTGACGATGAGGGCCTGCCAGGTGGCGGGTCCGACGATGCCGTCCACGCCGAGGCCGTGCGCGGACTGGAACGAACGCACCGCCGAGTCGGTCCCCGGCCCGAACGCGCCGTCCACCGTCAACGTGGAACCGTGCGCGTTGAGCAGGTACTGGACGGACTTGACCCGCTCACCGGAGGCCCCCTGCTTCACGGTGGGCCAACTGGCGGTCGGCGGAGGGTTGTAGCCGCCTCCCTTGGCGAAGGCCTGGAGGTCGGTGAGGGTGCCGTTGAAGGTGTCCTGGTCGCCGGGGAAGGTTCCGGAGTCGGCGTACTGCCAGATCGTCTGGGCCGACCAGCCGGCGGGCAGCGTGCCGGGGCTGGAGGCGTAACGGGCGATCCACAGCGGGTTGGTGGCCCCGAAGCTGCTGTTGTTGCCGGTGCAGGTGGTCCACCAGTCGGTGGTGGTGTAGATCGTCGGGTAGCGCCCGACCTTGGTGCGCACCTGGTTGCTGAAGTCCCGGATCCAGGAGACCATCGCGCTCTGGCTCAGCCCGTAGCAGGTGGCCCCGTAGGGGTTGTACTCGATGTCCAGGGCGGGCGGCAGCGTTTTGCCGTCGGCGGTCCAGCCGCCGCCGTGGCTGACAAACCAGTCGGCCTGCGCGGCACCGCTCGAGTTGCCGGGCAGCGCGAAGTGGTAGGCGCCGCGGATCAGTCCGGCGTTGTACGCGCCGTTGTACTGCTGGGAGTAGTAGGGGCTGGTGTAGGTGGTGCCTTCGGTGGCCTTGACGTAGGCGAAGGCGGCGCCCTTGTTCTTGACGGACGTCCAGTCGACGTTGCCCTGGTAGCCGCTGACGTCGAGACCGGCCGGACCCGTGCTGACGGCGAGCGGGGCGGCGGCCGACAGTGATGCCGCGCCCAGGCGCTGGAGTCCGGATCCGGCGTGGTCCTGGTCCGGGTGCGTCATGCGCACCGGGGTCCCGGTGGAGGTCCCGGGGGCGCCGGCGGCCGTCGCCGGGGCGGTGCCGGGCAGGACCAGCAGGGTCAGGGCGGCGGCCAGCAGCCCGGCCGCACGGGCGAACGTCCGGCGCGGGCCGGTACCGGTGTTGCCGGGTCTGAACCGCGAGGGGGTGGCTGAAGGCATGGTGCTCCCAGAGATGTGGAGGGACACTGCGATGCGCTTGGGCCGGGTTGGCCGTGGTGACGGCCATCGACGGTCGGGAGTGGAGCGTCGGAGCTGTGAGCGGTGGGTGAGAACCGGTCGCGGTGGGGGATCAGCAGGTGCCGGGCACGTGGTCAACTCCACGGCGCACAGGTCGGGTTGACGCGCGTAAACGTAAGGGATGTGTTGACATGCTCGCAACACCTTCGAAGGTGTGAAAAGTTGAATTGCGGGTGGCGGTTCTTGAGCGGCGCGTGCGGAGATCCGGCAGGAAGCGCCGTACGGAAGCCGGTTGGCGGTGAATTGTTCACCTACGGCTCCGCCGGATGTCACCCGGGGCGATCCAGTGCATTGGGTGATCGGCCACACGCTGACCGTCGACATTCCCCATATCGCAAGGAGCAGGTGTGATGCGCTTCGGATCTCCGCCCCGCCGGGCCTCGGCCCTCGGAGTGGCCCTCGCCGTCATCGGGTCCGGCGTCGCCGCGCTGGCGCCGGTCGCCGCCGCCGCACCCGGTGCTCCGGGCACCCGGCCGTCGTTCTGCGGCCACGACAACCGCAGCACGGAGTTCTCGCGGTACCCCTGCGCCCAGCCCGGTGACCTGCTCGACGTCCGCATCGGCGACGTGCACCCGACCCAGCCGTCGCTCGGCTACGACGAGGTGTACTACAAGCTCGGCCGCTACACCCTCGGCAAGGACGCGATCAACAAGAAGTTCGACGACTGGTGCGAGGCCGACGGCCGATCCGCCGCGGCAACCGTGTTGCCCGGCGCACGACTTGACGACCCGTCGTCGTTCACGTGCGAACTCCCCGTCGGGGCGGAGACGGCGGACAGCATCGTGCGCTGCCCAAGGGCGCCGTCGTCGACAGCGGCTTCACCGCCGCCGAACTCGGCGCGCTGGAGCGGTGGAACGACGGCAGCGCGGTCAACAAGGGCGAGTTCAACAAGCTGAGCAGGCCGTACTCCGACGCCAAGCCCGGGAAGCTCGCCTACGCGCTGGAGTACAAGCGGGCGCACGGCCTGGGCTGAGGCGTCCCCGCCCGGCTCGCCGGGAACCCGGGCCACCTGACAACGCCGGTCGCGGGCGGTCTCGCGAAGACCGCCCGTCGATACGCCGACGAGGGCCCCAGCCTTGGCGGTTGGGACCCTCGTCGTGTGTTGCCGCTCGGCTCAGAGGTGGCCGCCAGGGGTCACCGTGAACGAGGCGGGACCGGCGGGCAGGTTCACCGTGTACTGGCGCAGGTAGGTGTCCAGGAACGGGGAACGGGCGCCGGCGGTGGCGGTGTCGCGGGCCGGGTCGTCCAGGGCCAGCCTGAGCTGCGCGCCCTTGACCTCGACCGTCTGGCCGGACGGCGTGGCACGCCAGGAGCCGGTCTGGATGGAGCCGATCTCCACGGCCAGGACGTGACCCGCGGCCAGGGTCCAGTCGGTCGCCTTCAGATCGACGGTCATCCGGCCCGAACGCAGCAGGGAGACCTGCTCGTCGAACATGACGGCCTTGCCGTTCGGGGCGACGTCGTACAGCTTGAGCATGACGTTGCCCTCACCCTTGGCGGTCAGCGAGACCTGCGGGGTGCCGGTGAGGCGCACGGACTGTCCGACCGGCTTCGACCACACGAAGAAGCTCGATGTGACCTTGCCGTCCTTCTGGAGCTTCGCCAGCCCCCTGGCCAGGCCCTTCGGGGCGGCCTGGTCGGTAGCGGGCGCGTTCTCCATGTCCCACTGGCCGGACGGCTTCCCGAGCGTCTGCGCCGTCGGCTCGCCGGCCGCGGCCAGGGCCGCGCGGCCCGAGGCGCCACCGTCGTCCAGGTACGAGCCGTTGCCGAGCGGGAGGGTGACGGACCGCTTCACGACCGGCCACGTGTTCTGGGCGCGCCAGGCACCCGTGGAGTCCTCGACGACGTAGGCCGGGTACTTGACCTTCGGCTTGATGCCCTTGAGGTACTCGTCGTAGTAGGAGAGAGTCTCGTCGTACCAGCCCTCGCGGCCCATGGACAGGCGCCCGTCGCTGGTGCGGTCGCCGCCGCGCACGTGCTCCCACTGGCCGAGCCAACCGCGCTGCGGGCCCACGTGGTTGTCGAGGTACTCCTGCATCTCCTCGGGCTTGGTGTTGTTCTCGATGAAGCCCTGGGTGACGAACAGCGGGGTCTTGGTGCCCTTGGCCATCTTCGCCAGGTCACGGTCGGTCCAGTGCTTGTCCCACTGGTCCGCGATCTTGTACCCGGCCGAGTTCTGGGTGAGGCACTCCGGGTGGGTCTTCTCCCACTGGGCGTTGGCCAGGTAACGCGCGTCGTCGTCCGCCATCTGGGGAATCGTGGCGATGGAGTTGTAGGCGTTGGCGGTGCCGGTGACGTTCGGGCGGGGCACCCCGTTGGAGTAGATGTACTGGTACATGTCCCATACGGGTTCCTGGGCGACGACGGCCTTGAGGGCCTTCTGGCCCAGGTTGTTGCCGATCAGGCCCGTGACGGCGTCGTACGACTTGCCGTACATGCCGACCGCGCCCGTGCTCCACGGCTGCTTCGCCGCCCAGTCGATCGCTGCCTTGACGTCGGCCTGCTCGCCGGGACCGGCCCAGTCGAGGCAGCCGGTGGAGCCGCCGAAGCCGCGCAGGTCCACCATGACGAAGGCGTACCCCTGGGCGAACAGGTCGGTGCCCTCGACGAAGTCCTGGAAGCGGGACGAGGGGCCGGTGTGCTTCCAGCCCTCGGGACCGGTCTGCCCGGAGTGCCCGAAGTAGGGGCCGACCGACAGGATGACGGGCACCTTCTTGCCCGGGGCCAGTCCTTCGGGCAGCAGGACGTCGGCGTGCAGCTCGGTGTCGGAGCCGTCCGAGGACGGGAAGTAGTGCTGCGTCCAGAGCGAGCCCTTCGGGACGCGGTCGTTCTCCTCATGGGTGACGGAGTCGGTCGCGGTGGCGACCGCCCCCGTCCGGGTCTGGTCCGCGGCGGTCTGGTCCGCGGCGCCGGGCACCGCGGTGGCGGGGCCGGCGAGCGCGGCGGTCAGCGCGAAGGTGGTGACGAGTGCCGAGGCGGCCGTGATGGCCGTGCGACGTCTGTTCACTTGCTCCTCCCGGAGTGTCAGGTACGGGGCGGTGCAGGTGGTGCGGTCGAGCACGGCCCCTGACCCACCGTCAGAGCGGTGAGGGGGGTCGCACCCATGCGGAAAGCCGGATCGCGGGCGCGGGCCGAGGCCGTCGGCGTCGGACTCTATGATCATCATTGAAACGAGTCAACGGGGTTGTGTGTTTGGTGTGTTGCCGACGTGGTCCTGGACCGGCTCGGCGCGCGGAGACGTCGGCCGGCGGTGAATCGCCCTTGATGGACGCCGTCCGGCGTGCCGTCCGCACCGGCGGCGAGCGTTTTCCGGCCGGTCACATCCGGCGCACCCGGCCGGCCTGACGCAGCACCCCGAGCTGTTTTCGGCCATTTCGGCTCCTGACGGGGCATCGGGTTTCGGCGTGAGTACCCTCTCGCGGCCGTCCGCAACCAATTCGCACGCAACTGTGCAGTCCTCGTGTGCGTTTCGCTAGGCTTCCCGGCATACCGGCAGATCAGGGGTAACGGAGTGTCGGAACGGCAGCGCACCGAGAGGACCACCATCGTGGATGGACGCGATCGGCTGGGGAGGCCCCTGTACGAGCGCGAGAACGAGGTGACCGCCGCTCGGAAAGCGGTGGAGGGGATCTGTGCGGGCGGGGGGAACGGCGAAGGCAGGCGGGGCGGGCTGCTGTTCTTCAGCGCCGCCGCCGGACTGGGCAAGACGACCGTGCTGACCGAGATCCGGCGCATGGCCGCCGCGCGTGGCTGTACCGTGCTGTCCGCCCGGGGCAGCGAGCAGGAGCACACCGTCCCCTTCCACGTCGTACGTCAGTTGCTCCAGCCCGTCCTCGCCTCCTGCACCGAGGCCGAGCGCCGCGAGATATTCGGCGGGTGGTACGAGATCGCCGGACCGGCCGTCGGCCTGTTCGCTCAGCAGACCGGTACCGCCGGCCCCGACCCGCAGGGCGTCCGGGACGGTCTGGACTGGGTCGTCACCCAGGTGGCCGTGCGCCGGGCACCGGTCGTGATCGTCCTCGACGACGCCCACTGGGGCGACCTGGAGTCTCTCGCCTGGCTCTCCGCCTTCGCGGTGAGAGCGCGGGAACTCCCCGTGCTGGTGGTCGTCGGCTACCGCCCGGACGAGGTGCCGGCCGAGGCGCAGACGTTCCGCGAACTGATCGACGGCCGCAGCGCACGCCCGATCCCGCTGCACGCCCTCAGCCCGGAGGCAGTGGCCGGACTGGTGCGGGGCTCGCTCGGAGCGGAGGCCGACGACTTCTTCTGCCGCGAGTGCTGGGTGGTCACCGGCGGCAACCCCTACGAGGCCGTCGAGTTGATCGCCAAGGTCCAGGACCGGGGTCTCGCCCCGGACGCGGAGTCGGCCTCCCTGCTGGGGGAACTCGCCGCGAGCGCGCGGGGCACCGGCCTGATCAAACGCCTGGAGAGGCTCGGCCACGCCGCCGTCCGGCTCGCCTGGGCCGCCGCGGTGCTCGGTACCGAGATCTCCGCGGAACTGGCCGCCTCGGTGGCCGGACTGCCCCCGGCCGAGGCGCAGTCCGCCGCGGACCGGCTGCGTGTCGCCCGTATCCTCACCGGCACCCGCACCCTCGAGTTCATCCACCCGCTCATCGCCACCGCCGTGTACCAGGCCATCCCGCCGACCACACGCACCGGGCTGCACGGTCAGGCTGCCTGGGCGGTCGCCGACGCGGGCCTGGGCACCACCGCCGCCGCCCGGCACCTGCTCGAGACCCACCCCGAGGGTGACCCCAACACCGTCCGGCAACTGCGCGCCGCCGCCCGCGAGAACCTCCGGCTGGGCGCGCCCGACGCGGCCCGGCGCTGCCTGGAACGCGCACTGCGCGAACCTCCCGCCCCCGAGGACCGTGCGGGCGTGCTCTACGAACTCGGCTGCTCCGCCCTGCTCACCGCTCCCGCGACCACGGTCAATCACCTCACCGCGGCTCTGGAACAGCCCTTCCTCGACCCCGAGCTGAGGGAGAACGCCACCTTCCGGCTGGCCCAGGTGTTCGCCCACAACGACGAGCTCGCCAAGGCGGCCACCGTCGCGGGCGCCGAGGTGGCCCGGTCCCACTCCCCACGGGCACGACTGCGCATGCAGGTAGCGCACTACCTGTGGCTGGTCTTCGACGCGCACGAGGAGCAGGCGTCCGACCGTTCCCGCCGGCTCGCACGGCTCGTCGAGGACCTGCCCGGAGAGGCCATCGAGGAGCGCGCCCTGCTCTGCGTCCGCACCTGGGACGCGATGCTGCGCGGGGAACCGGCCACGGACACGCTGGACGTCGCCGCACGCGCGATGGGGCTGAGCTACACCGACCCGGACTGGGGCTTCGAACTGCCCAGCGTGGCCGCGCTCAGCTATATGTACGCCGACGAATGCGACCGTGCGGAGGAGCTGTTCAGTTCGGCCATCGCCGAGTGCGAGCAGGTCGGCTGGAGCGGTGCCCACCTCTCCTTCGGCTTCACGCTCCTCGGCCTGGTCTGGTTCCGGCGCGGGATGCTCGTCAAGGCGGAGGAGTGCGCACGCGAGGGCGTGCGCCTGGCCGAGCGGGTGGGCGACCGGGTGCCCGCCCGGTGGTACGCCGTGGGGCTGCTGGTGGACGTCCTGTTGTCCCGGGGCCGCGTGGAGGAGGCGCTGCGGGTCGCCAGGACGTACGACTTCGCGCCCCCGTACCTGACCGCGGTGGTCTTCCCGGACTCCCAGACGGTCTACGGGCGGCTGCTTCTCGCCCGTGGCCTGCGCAAGGAGGCCGAGGCCCAACTCACCGCTGCCGGAGCGCGGTTGGAGGCCAAGGGCATCGTCAATCCGACCTGGTGCCCCTGGGCGGGACACCTCGCCCTCGCCGTCGCCGAGGAGGACCCCGCGCGTGCCCGCGCCCTCACGGCGAAGATGCTGCGGCGGGCCGAGCGCTACGGCACGCCCACCGCCATCGGCGAGGCGCTGAGCTTCAGCGCGGCGGTGGCCGAGGACGGGCAGGCGCTGCCCCTGCGGGAGCGCGCGGTGGAGATACTGCGCCGATCCCCCAGCCGGCACGCGTACGCCGAGGCCCTTGTCGACCTCGGCGCGGAACTGGGGCGCGGCGGCGGCACGGACCGGGCGACCGGGCTTCTGTCCGAGGGCGTCGAGCTGGCGGAGGAGTGCGGTGCCGACCGCCTCGCCGAGCGGGGCCGTGCCGAGCTGGCCGCGGTGAGACTGCGGCTCAATGGGACACGCCCGTTGGCGCGGCGCGGAGCGAGCGCCGCGGAGCACAGCTGAACCGGCGCGGAAAAGAGGGGGGTTCTCAGCGCGGGCGGCCCAGACCGGCGTCGCGCGCCCGGACGATGGCCTGGCTGCGCTGGGTGAGGTGCAGCTTGGCCAGGATCGCCGAGACGTTGTTCGCCACGGTCTTGCCGGACAGGTGCAGGCGGCGGCCGATCTCCGCGTTGGACAGCCCGGCCGCGAGGTGGTCGAGGATGTCCCGCTCGCGAGCGGTGAGTTCGGGGAACGGGCCGTCCTGCGGCGGCGGCGATACGAACCAGGTCCGCAGCCGGCCCGCCAGTGCCGCGCCGAAGACCGGCTGCCCGGCCGCGGCGGCGTGGATGGCGGCGACGATGTCCGCTCCGTCGGCCCCCTTGACGAGATAGCCGAGCGCGCCGGCCTGGACGGCGGCGAAGACCGTGGCGTCGTCCTCGAACATCGTCAGGACCAGCACGGCCGCGTCCGGCACCCGGGTCCGGATCTGCCGGGTGGCCTCGATGCCGTGCAGCCCGGGCAGTTGCAGGTCCATCACGATGACGTCGGGCAGCAACTCGACGGCCCGGCGGACGGCTTCGAGGCCGTCCCCGGCCTCACCGGCGACCTCGATGTCGTCGACGGTGTCGAGGACCGCTTGCATTCCTTGGCGTACCAGGGGGTGGTCGTCGGCGAGGAGGACGCGGATCATGGTGTCTCCGGGAGTGGGAACCGGGCGGTGACGGCGCCGCCGTCGGGGCCGGGGCCGGCTTGGCAGCGTCCGCCCAGTTCGGCGGCGCGTTCGCGCATCGCGGTCACGCCGACGCCGGGCAGCCACGGACCGGCGGACGTACCGTCGTCGCCCACCCGCAGCACCAGCTCCCGCGCGGAGGCGTCCAGGCGTACGCGGCACTGCCGCCCGTCGCTGTGGCGCACCGCGTTCGTGACCGCCTCGACGGCGGTGCGGTAGGCGGCGACCTCGACCGCGGCCGGCAGGTCGGGCAGCTCGCCCGCCTCGACGGTGACCCGCAGCGGCGAGCCCGCCGTGAGCCGGTCGGCCTGCGAGCGCAGCGCTCCGGCGAGCCCGAGGTCGTCCAGGCTGGGCGGGCGCAGCCCGTGCACCACCTTGCGCAGGTCCGCCAGCGCCTGGGCGGCGGCCTCGCGGGCCTCGGCGATGTGGGTGTCGGCCGCGGGAGGATCGGAATCCAACCGAGCCCGGGCGGCGTCCAGGGTGAGGCCGATGGCGGTGAGCACCGGACCGAGGCCGTCGTGCAGTTCACGGCGCAGCCGCCGCCGCTCCTCCTCCCGCGCGGCGACCAGGCGCTGCTGCGACCGCAGCAGCTCGGCGGTGAGGGTCCGGGTGTGCAGCGCCAGACCGAGTTGGCCGGCGATGTCGGACAGCAGGCCGCGGTCGCGGTCGTCGAAGCCCTCCTCGCCGCGCCGGGCCGACGCGACCAGGTAGCCCTCGATCTGGCCCTCGTACAGCAGCGGCCGGCGTTCCAGCGGCTCGACCGGTGTGCCGTAGGACGCGACCGGGGTTCCGTCGGCGCGCTCGACGGCCACGTACGGCAGCCGCAGCGCGGACGCCACCGCGTGGCCGAACGAGCCGAGCGCGTCGCCGCCCGGGACGGCGTTGAGCCGCTGTCCGAGGTCCCGCAGCGTGCGGTACGGATCCTGACGGCCGCCGTAGAAGAGGCGGTCCACCAGGTGTTGCGTGCGGTCGCGCAGCGGCACGAAGGACAGCGCCACGGCCGCCGCGGCGACCGGGGCCGCGACCTGCCGGGAGACCACGCGGGTGGCCAGCCCCGTCAGCACGGCGAAGCCGACGACCAGGGCGGCGGTGATCGCGCCGTAGACCAGGGAGCGGCGCAGGATCGTGTCGATGGACCAGAGCCGGTAGCGCAGTACCGGAAGGGCCAGGGTCAGGACGAACACGACCGCGTCCACGCTGTTCGTCAGCGACGGCAGTTGCTCGGTGACGGCGAGTGGGAACAGCGCCAGCGACACGATCACGCCGACCGCACGCCACTTCAACTGCTGGCGGGCGACGCCCTCGGCCCGGGCGAACCGCACCACGACACCGATGCCCGCCATCAGGCCGAGCAGCACCACCACGGGCGCCAGGAGGGTCGCCGCGTCGGCGATCCGGCCGATCGCGCTCCCGCCGGTGAGCGGGTGGGAGAGGCCGGTCACGCCGTCGCCGACGTCCCGCAGGGTCGTGCCGCCGAGCAGCCCGCCCACCATGACCAGCACGGTGCAGGCGATGATCACCTTCTCGAGGACCGCGCTCCACCGGCCGGCCGGTCGCCCGGACGGGAACCGGATGTTGATCAGACCCTGCGCGGCGACCGGCGCGAAGGCGAAGGTCCCGGCGGTCAGCCCCCAGCGCGCCGGGACGCCGCGGTCGCCGTCCAGGACGGCCGCGTACGCCGGCGGCAGGGCCAGCACCTGCACGACGACCAGCACGGCCGCCCCGGCGAGCAGCCACCCGAACGGCAGGTCCGGACGGCGGTCGATGAGCAGGGCCCCCGTCACCCCGTACGCGATCATCGTGACCAGCGGCTCCACCCAGGCCGGGGACCCGCCGGAGTCCGGCATCGGATGCCCCGCCGTCAGCCACCACAGCAGGAAGCCCACCCCGACGAGGACAGCCGCCAGCGTCGCGGCGGCCCATCGGCCGCCGTCCCGGGTCCGGTGTCCGCGCGGAGTGTCGATACGGCGAGTATCCCGATCCGCGTCCGGCGCCATCAACGGCCGCGTTTCCCGGGTTTCCGGGAAACCTTCCCGGTCCGCCCGGGAAACGGAGCGTCCGGCGGCGGACGCGACGGCGCCGACCCGGGAAGGCGAGCCCTGGGCCGGGGATCCCGGCGCGCCCGACGCTGGTCCGGCAATCGCCGTATCCAGGAGGCCGCCATGAGGACCATCCGCCGCACCGCCGCCATCGCGACCCTCGCCATGTCGCTGCTCAACCTTCCGATCGCCCTCGACGACGGGGGCAACGGCATCCCCGCCGCGGCCGCCTGGCTGATCAGCCTGCTCGGCGTCATCGGCGTCGTCGCCGCGATCGCCCTGCTCCGCTCCGCCGCCTGGGCCGGGCCCGCCGTGCTCACCATCGGCGCGCTCAACCTGGTCGGCGCGGTCGTCGCCCTCGTCCGCAGCTGGGACGGCGCCGTCATCGGCCTCGTCCTCAGCGCCGCCTGCACCGGCCTGGCCCTCGCGTACGCCGTCGGCCGGCCGGCGAAGACGCCGCAGGCGAGCTGATCACCCTCACCCCTCCCCACCGGAACGGAGGTTCCACCATGCAGTCCGACACCGGCACTCAGCCGACCCAGGCGGCCTCGCCGCAGCAGCCCAAGCCGCTGAAAGACGTACGAGGGTTCTGGCGCGTCCTGCTCGCCGTCGTCGCCCCGCTGCCGATGACCGGCATGGGACTCAGCTACATACTCAATCCCGTCGACGGGGGCTCGTCGTTCGAGGACACCGTGACCGCCTACACCGGCCACCTCGACCAGGCCCGTCTCACCCAGTACCTCGGTGTGCCGTTCCTGGTCCTGCTGATTCCGGCGACGTTCGCCGTGATCTGGGTGTCCCGCCGGGGCGCGCCCCGGCTCACCACCGCCGGCGCGCTCCTGGCACTCCTCGGCCAACTGGCCGGCTTCCCCCTGAACCAGGGCGGCGACCTGCTCGCGTACACGACGGCGAAGAACGGCCTCGACGTGACGACCGTGGCCGCGCTTCAGAAGGCCCTGGAGGAAGACCCGTTGGCCCTGACGGGCGGCCTGCTGTTCATCATCGGCATCGTCCTCGGGCTGCTGCTGCTCGGCCTCGCCCTGTGGCGCAGCGGCGCCGCGCCGGCCTGGGCGGGCATCGCCCTGGCGCTGGGCGGCTTCACCCACCCCTTCATGCCGGGGCACATCGCGTCCGGCGCCGGCCTGCTGGTCGCCGCGGCCGGCTTCGCCGGGGCCGGCTGGGCGCTTCTGCGCATGAGTGACGACGACTTCGACCGGGCACCCGGCCGCCCCGCCTGAGAGGGCCCTGGGGGACTGTCGGCCCCGCCTGAGAAGGCCTGCGGGACGGCCGGCTACCGGGACGTCGGAATCAAGAGCTGAACCGCGGGCGGCACGTCCGGGATCCGTTCCAGGACGCCGCCCGCGAACACGTCGTACAGCGGCAGCGTCTCCAGGTGGACGTAGCCGATGTGGCAGTCGCACACGGCCAGCGGGCACGGTCGGGGACGCAGGGCCCGCCGGTAGGAGCCGTCGTACAGGTTGCCCAGCTCCGACCGGACGAAGTGGCAGCGGCGCACCGTGCCCTCGCCGTCCACCGATATGACCGACTCTCCCGTACGGCAGGGCAGGCCCGCGCTGCGGTGCGGGTGGCGGCTGTACGGGAACAGCGGGTCCAGGGCCGTCCACCGGTCGGCCTCGGCGTCGGTGTAGGTGTGGCCCTCCGCGGCGTTGACCCACAGGTACACGTGGTCGGGCAGATCGTCCCGCAGCCGGCGCGCCTGCTCCAGGTGCTCGGGAAGCCCGACGACGCCGACGCTGTGGCGGACACCGCGCGCGGCCAGATCGTGGCACTTGGCCAGGAAGCGGTCGTACGGCGTCTGCCCGGGGTGGAAGGTGCACCACAGGGCGACGGTGTCCAGGTCGGCCGTGTCCAGCCAGTCCGTACGGCAGCTGAGGTTGGTCTGGATCGCCACCCGGCGGATGTGCGGCAGCCGGCTCAGCTCCGCGAGCGTACGCCGGTACCAGGACCGCACCAGGCCCTCGCCCCACGGCGTGAACAGCAGCGAGAGCCGGTCCTCGTGCTGCGCGGCCGCCCAGGCGGCGAAACGCTCCAGCGCCGCGCGGTCCGCGGTGAGTTGGGCGCGGCTGTCCCGTCGCTTGGCGAACGGGCAGTACGGGCAGTCGTAGTCGCACGACGCCAGCGGGCCGCGGTAGAGGATCGTCAGGTCCATGCGCGCTCCGTCACTTCGGTTCGTACGCGGCCATGCGCTCGCGCACCGCGGCGGAGAACAACTCGGGCCCCAGCGCGTCGGAGTGGGCCAGGCCCTCGGGGGACAGCCGCAGCGACTCCGCGCCCGTGCCGTCGTCCAGCCAGCCCCGCTCGCGGAACCGGTCCAGCTCGGCGGCGAAGTCGTCGCCCGGTGCGGTGCCGAAACGGGTCCGGTAGTCCGCTACGGGCAGGCCCTCGGCCTGGAGCAGCGACTGGAGCAGATGGCGGCGCCGGGACTCGTCCGCGTCCATCTCCCAGCCGAAGTCCGCGTGCCGGAAGTCGTCGGCCGGGCGTGCCGTGTAGTCGTCGATGATCCCTCGGATGCGGTGCATGTCCACGGCGTAGTCGAAGGAGTAGTGCAGCGTGGAGGTGTAGGAGCGGGAGCCGCAGCCGAGGCCGACCATGCCGTCGGTCTGGCACGCGTAGTCCTCTCCGCCGGTGGCGGGGGCGTCCGCACGGCGGAACATGCGCATCGACACCTGCTCGTAGCCCCGCGCGAGCAGGTGGTCGCGCCCGTGCCGGTACAGCCGCAGCCGCTGCTCGTCCCAATCGGCGTCGCCGCCGGGCGCCGTCCCGCGGTGCCGGCCGAGACCGGTGAGCGGGCGCACGTAGAGCGGGTAGAGGTACAGCTCCTCCGGCTGCCAGGCGAGGGCGGCGTCCAGGGAACGGGTCCAGGACTGCTCGGTCTGGCCGTCGATGCCGTAGATCAGGTCGATGTTGAGGACGGGTATGCCGGTGTCGCGGATCCGGGCGAGGGCCGCTTCGACGTCCGCCCGGCGCTGGGGGCGTACGGCCGTGCGCGCCTCGGAGTCGACGAAGCTCTGCACGCCCAGGCTCAGCCGCGTGGTGCCGCGGTCGGCCAGCACGGACAGCCGGTCGGCGGTCGCCGTGGCGGGGGAGGCCTCCACCGACAGCGGGATCGCGGCGAGGTCGGCACCCAGGCCGCGCTCGGCCAGATCGCACAGCCGCTCCAGCTCGGCCGCCTCCAGGAACGTCGGAGTGCCGCCGCCGAAGGCCGCGTTGGCGTAGCGCGCTCCCTCGCCCAGCGCCTCGCGCACCACGCCTGCCTGACGTTCCATCGCGTCCAGGTAGGCGGTGGTCAGACCCTCCGGCGCCCCGATCCGGGTGAAGAGATTGCAGAAGCCGCAGCGGACTTCGCAGAACGGGATGTGGAAGTAGAGCGAGAGGGCGTCCTTCGGCTCATCCGCCCACAGCGCGCCCAGGGACGCCCGCTCCCGGGCGAGCGGACGGTACGCGGTCTTGTGCGGATACGCGTAGACGTACTGCTGGTACGGGCGGACGGTGCCGGCCGCGGCCGCCGCCTCGGTGCTGGTGATGGCCATGGTCATCGGGCCCCGTCGACGAAGAAGTGGGCGTAGGGCACGGTCCAGACGACGTCATGGCCGATGCGGTGGCCGCTGTAGCCGTCCTCGCCGTACGCCGTGCCGTGGTCGGAGCACACGACGGCGAAGCACGGACGGCGGCCGGCGACGGCGGCCAGGAGCCGTCCCATGTGCCGGTCCACGTACTCCAGCGCCGCGGCGTGGGTGGCCCTTGTGTCGCCCGCCTCGCGGGTGGCCCCGGGGAGGTGGAACCAGTTGGGCTGGTGCAGGGCCGACACGTTCAGGAACAGGAACAGGCGCTGGCCCTGCGGGAGTTCGGCGACGACCTTCTCCGCACGGGCCACCTGGGCCTCGAAGGACGTGGGGGAGGCCACTCCGAACTCGGGCTCCCAGTGGCTCTCCTGGAACATCTCCGGCAGTACGGTGCCCAGTGGTCCCTGCTTGTTGAAGAAGCCGACGCCGCCGATGCACACGGTGCGGTAGCCCACGGCGGCCAGACCCGAGACCAGGTCGGGGGTGTCATAGACGAAGGTGCCGTCCGCGGTGGTCTCACTGCCCGCGAAACGGGCTGCGAAGAGCCGAGGATGCGGGCCCGGCGCGGCCGGTGTCGGCAGGAAGCCCGCGAACATCGCCTGGTGGGAGGCGTAGGTGAAACTGCCGGGGGCGTGCCGGCGCTCCCAGGTGCCGCCGGGCAGATGCCGGGCCAGGTTCGGGATGCGTCCGGCCGCCGCCAACTCCCGCGCCACGTCGTAGCGGAGTGTGTCGAGCGTGACGAACAGGATGTCGTGGCTTCCCACGACGTCGTTCATGTCAAGCGGTGGTGTCATGGTGGTGCTCCTTGCGTTCTGCTCGCCGGACGGCGGCCCGGGCGGGGACCGAGGCGGCGGCTCGTGCGGCGTTCTGCACGGTGGCTGGTGCGGCGGCTGCGGGGGCAGTGGCGGCGGCCGGTGCGGGGGCTGGTGCCGGGGTCCGTGTGGCGTCCTGCACAGCGGCTTGTGCGGCGGCCGCTGTCGGGGTGCGTGCGGTGTTCTGTTGGACGGCTGGTGCGGCGGACTGCACGAACGTCGGGGCCGCGGCGACCTGTGCGGCGTACGTGTCCAGGCCCTCGGCACCGCTGCCCGGCAGGCCGGTGAGGCGGGGCAGCAGGTCGCCGAAGGCGTTCACCTCGCCGACCGCGAAGCGGCGCCAGCCCGTCACCGGCAGGATGTCCACGCCGACGCACAGGGTGCCCGGGAAGCACGCTGCCGCCCGCTCGGCCATCTCCAGCACATCGGTGAAGCCGCCACCCGCGGCCCGGATCGCCGCGCGTGCCGCGTCCAGGTCGCCGCGGGCGCCACCGAGGTGCAGATTCGTCATGGGGTGCCGGCTGGTCCGCACCACGGCATGTGTGGCGCGCCCTGCCACCACGACCACCCGCAGGTCTGCGGCCCGGCCGCCCTGCGAGGCCTTCGGCAGCCACCGCTCGACGTGGATCCCGTCCGGGACCAAGGCGTCGACGAGGGCGGCGACCTCGGCCTCCGAGGTGAAGTGCCGCACCCGGAGGGAGTTGTGGAGGCAGCCATCGGCAGTGGTCTCCACGGACGTCGTCGCCCTGACCCGGCCCGGTCCCCCCACCGTCAGCGCGACGACACCGGAGGCCGACGACCCGTGCGCCGGCTTCACGAACGCCCGTGAGATACCGGCCGCCCTCAGCTGTTCCCGGAGCCCGTCCCGCCCGGACCAGCCGCCGACCGGACCCGCCAGGGCCGGGGGAACCGGGACGCCCGCGGCGGCGAGCCGGGCGTGGCAGAGCCGCTTGTCGAACATGACCGCGACGTCCTCCGGCTCGGCGGTCGTCGCCGCGCCCGCACGCCGAGCCGCGACGGTCACCTCCCGGACCGCGGCGGTGAAACGGCGGTGCCACAGAGCCGTTCCCTCGACCCGGGTGGGGTCGTCGGTGTCCCGCAGCAACCGGTCGACCTCGGCGTTCTCGCCGGGGGAGTCGATCCGTACCAACTCGCCCGACGTGAAGGCGCACCGTCCGCGCAGCACGTCCCGCCAGGCGAGCACGCGGGGGGCCGGGTGACCGGCCGCGTGAACGGCGTCGGCGAACATCGTCGTCCGCCGGTTCTCGGGATTGCCGACGACGGCGAACCGAAGGCCGGAGGCGGGCGCCGCGCTACTCGGAGACCGCGACATACCGCCACTCCTGGTCCCTCCAACTGTTCGGAGTCCGGTGATCCGACAGGTCGACCTCGGTCCCGGTGGAGTCGAAGGCGGTACGGATCCGGTCGGCCATGGACTCGCTCAGGAAGTGGTGGTGCAGGTCCAGCCGTTTGAGATGGCCCAGCGGCTGGCCGAGGAGCAGGGCTTCGGCACCGGTGTCGGTGAGCGTGCCCATGGACAGGCTCAGCGACTCCAGTTGCGCCACGACCGGCGCCGGGGCGAGGGCCGCCGCGATCTCGTCCTGCACCTCGCTGTTCTGCACACCGAGATGGCGCAGCGCCGGGAAGCGCCCCTGGACGAGGAGCGGCGCGAGGTCGGCCACCGTCGCGTCGCCGCCGTAGTGGGACACGCCGAGCCACAGTTCCAGACGCTCCAGCGCGGGCAGTTCGCAGGCACCGACCGAGCGCACCACCTGGCCGGGCAGGCCGCCCGACTCGAAGCGCAGCACACGCAACGCGTCGTGGCGCACCGGGCGCAGCGACAGGGGTTCCTCGCCGAGGCCCTGCGAGTCGCCGCCGCGGACGCCCAACTCCTCAAGCAGCGGAAAGCGCCTCAGGACGGGGGTGATATCCGTGAGCTGGAGCCAGGAGATCTCGCACTCCTCGCCGGTGACATCGGCGAGGAACAGGGCGCGCAGCGCGGGGAAGCGCTCCGCTTCGGCCACGATCAGCTCCAGCGCCGGACGCAACTCGGTGTACTCGTCGTCCCACCAGGGCCCGATGACGAGGGCCCGCACCTGTGTGCTCGGCACCCGGTCCGTGAAGCTCCGCCACAGCTCCGCGAACGGAATCTCCCCGGCCGCGTAGCAGTCCAGGCGCCAGGCCACGTCGCTCGCGGTCGGCAGCGCTTTGTCGCCGGGCTCCGGCAGGGTGAAGACCGGCAGCCCGTGGAAGGTCTCGAAGTGATCGACGATGGTCAAGACCGCCTCATTCCGCGACCGCGGTGAAACGGTGGACGACGCCGTCGTCCTCCCACACCTCGCCGCGCTCCGACAGGTCGGTCTCGACGCCGGACGGCTCCAGCGCCGTGCGGATCCGCTCGACCACCGGCTCGCTCAGGAAGTTGTGGTGGAGGTCGAGCCGGGTCAGGTGGGTGAGCGGCTGACCGCCGAGCAGCGCCGTCGCGCCCTCGTCGGTGAGCACGCCGAGCGACAGGTCGAGCGACGTCAACTGGGCGACGACGGGGGCTCCGGCGACGGCGGTGGCGACCTCGTCCTGGATCTCGCTGTTGCGCAGGCCGAGATGACGCAGCGCCGGGAAGCGTCCAAGGGCCAGGATCGGGGCGAGGTCGGCGACCCCCGTGTCACCGCCGTACTCCTCCACGCCGAGCCACAGGTCGAGGTGCTCCAGCGCGGGAAGCTCGCTGGCGGCGACACCGCGCACGACCTCGCCGGGCAGGCCGCCGGCCTCGAAGCGGAGCGTGCGCAGGTGCTCGTGCCGGACCGCCGGGAAGCGCAGCCCGGTGCCGCCGCGGATCCCGAACTCCTTCAGCAGCGGATATGCCTCGAGGACCGGAGTGACATCGGACTGCTCGATCCAGGAAATCTCCGCCTCCTCCATCTCCAGGTCCCCGATGAACACGGCCCGGAGCGAGGTCAGCCGGTCACGGGCATCCACAAGGCGCCGCACGATGCCGCTGGAGTCGTTGTCGTACGGCTCACCCCACTGACCCACGATGATCGCGCGCACCCCGGTGGGATCGACGGAGCCGAGGAAGCGGTCCCACAGGTCGCCGAAGTCCTGCGGGGAGTCCCCGTAGGGCTCGACGGCCAGCCACCAGGCCGCGGCGCCCGCCTCCGGAAGCTCCCGCTTCCCCGCCAACCGGGCGAAGTCGAAGGCCGGGAGGCCGTGCAGTTCCTTCAGATGCTCGACGTGGGACATGTCGCTGGCCTCCTGGGGCTCTCACGCATTGCGCTGTTCGCGAAGAGTTGTACCAAGCGGCTCTGACATCGGCGTGACGGGCTGGGTGGGGGCCGTGGTTCGGGGTGTGACCTGAGTCCGGAGAGCACGGGGTTGGTCCTGTCCAGGGCCTAACGACCCGGGCACCCAGGGACGTTGGGGTATTTGCCCCTAATGCCATACTGACCTGCGGTTTCAGTGGACGGATCGTCCCTTGTCCCCGTCGTGTCCCCCCACCGTTCCTCACACGTCTCTTCAGGAGCCCACCCATGCCTCGACTCATCCGCCAGCTCCCGGGCAGCGCACCGGACCGCCCGGGGGCCCGGTGCGCTCCGGCCTCGGCCGCCGCCCCGGGCGCGGCTGGACCGGACGCCGCGCGGCTGACCGCCGTCGGGCGCGAGACGCGGAGGGGACGCTGATCATGAGCGCGGAAGACGGGACGTACCACGCACTCCTCGCCCGGCACGACGCGATGCGACTGCGCCGGCAGATGCTCTCCTCCGGAGGCTTCCCGGGCGCGGACGGCGGCAGCGGCGGCGGTCTCCGCGGCCCGGCCGGGCAGCCGTACGACGGGGTCGCCGACCAGCGGACCATCATGCGCGATCTGGACCTGGTGGCCCCGTTCGAGGAACTGATCGCCCACCTCTACCAGGCGCTGTTCACCCGGCACCCCTCCCTGCGGTCGCTCTTCCCCGCCGAGATGGCGTTCCAGCAGGCCCACCTGGCAAGGGCGTTCTGGTTCCTGCTCGAACACCTGGACAGGCCCGACCAGATCACCGCGACGTTCACCCAGCTGGGCCGCGACCACCGCAAGCTCGGCGTGCGTCCGGCGCAGTACGCGGCGTTCGAAACCGCGCTGTGCGAGGCGCTGCGCATCCGTGCCGGCGAGCACTGGACCGCGGAACTCGAGCAGGCGTGGGTCCGGATGGTGCGCTTAGGGGTCACGGCCATGGTGCGGGGTGCGGAAGCGGCGCTGCACGAGCCGCCGTGCTGGCAGGCCACGGTGACGGCGCATCGGCTGTGCGGCCCGGACTTCGCGGTGCTCCGAGTGCGGCCGCACGAGACCTTCCGGTACCGGGCCGGGCAGTACACCGCGCTGGAGTCCGGGCGGCTGCCGCACACCTGGCGCCCCTACTACCTGGCGGGCGAGCCCGGCCGGGACGGGGAGTTGGAGTTCCATGTCCGGTGCACCGGCCCCGGCGGCGTGAGTGAGGCCCTGGTGCGCCACACCGCGGTCGGCGACCGGATACGCCTCGGTCCCCCCAAGGGAAATCTGGCACTCGGCGAGGAGCCGACGGGTGAACTCCGGCTGGTGGCCTGGGACACCGGCTGGGCCGCGATGAAGGCGCTGCTGCAGGAACTGGACGGCCGCCTGAGCCCGGCGTCCGAACACCGGGTGGGCCGGGTACGGCTCTTCCTGGGCGCGGACGCGCTGTCCGACCTGTACGACACCGAGTACCTGTCCGAGGTCGAACGGAGCCGCCCGTGGCTGACCGTGGTTCCGGTGACGGGCGGGACCCCAGGGGAGGGCGTGTACGACCGCCTGGCCCGCGCGGTGACCCGGAGCCGCCCCGCCGCGGCCGGCCGCGCCCTGCTCGCCGGGCCGCCGGCGATGGTTCGGACGGTGACGGCCGCGCTCACCCGCGCCGGGCTGCCCGCCGACCATGTCCGCCACGACCCGCTGCCGGCCGGTCCGCGTGACCTGCCCGGATCCGTCGGGGACTTCGGCTCGGCCGGAACCCGGATGTTCCAGGGGCAGTCGATCCCGGCGTGACCGACCGCCGCGACGGCCGCCGCCTCCCTCCGGAGAAGACCGGAAGCTGGTCGAGGCCCTCGTACGTGAAAGCCCTGCCATCCGCAAGGAACGGCAGGGCTTTCGTGTAACCCGCACGGCTGGCAACATCAGGCTGCCGCGACATGTGCGCCCCAGAGGAGTTGACCCCGCCCGGTCGAAGAACGCTCGAGCCGCGACCAACCACAGGGAGCCGCGATGACCCTTCGAACCCGAGTCCTGCTCGTCGTCTCCGCACTGCTTCTCACACTCATGCCGACCGCGCCGATCGCCTTGGCGCACGCCGACTCACCCACGGCCACAGGGGCGGCCGACGCCACCGTTCCCGCTTCCCCGAAGCCGCGAGGCGCCGAGGTCGTCGCGACCACTCAGGTCGCGGACCGGCAGGTCGACCTGTCCGTGCGCTCGGCGGCCTTGGGCGGCCGGACGGTCAAGGTCCGGCTCCTCACCCCCGACGGCTGGGACCCGAGCGACCGGCGACAGCACTGGCCGACCCTCTGGCTGCTGCACGGTTGCTGCGGGGACTACACCTCGTGGACCACCCTCACGGACGTCGCTCGGATCGACAGCCTGCGCAAAGTGCTCGTGGTGATGCCGGAGGCCGGCTGGAACGGCTGGTACAGCGACTGGTGGAACGACGGCCAGGGCGGCGACCCCGCCTGGGAGACCTTCCACACCGTGGAACTGCGGCATCTCCTGGAGCGCGATTGGGCCGCCGGCGCCAACCGCGTCGTGGCCGGCCTGTCGATGGGAGGCCAGGGCGCCCTGCTGTACGCCGCCCGGCACCCCGGAATGTTCAAGGCGACCGCGGCGTACTCCGGCTCGGCGCACCCGCTGCTGAACGAGGAGTCGGTGAACCGCATCATGGGCTTCTTCGCCGGCCAGGGCGGCGACCCGCTGCGGGTCTGGGGCGACCCGGTCGCCCAGCGCGGCGTCTGGGAGGCGCACGACCCGTTCTACCTGGCCCAGCGGCTCAAGTCGGTCCCCGTGTACCTGTCGTGCGGTGACGGCACCACCGGACCTCTGGACTCCCCGGGCAGCACGAGCGCGCTCGAGGCCGACTTCAACCGCCAGAACCACGCCCTGGCCGCCGAACTCGAACGTGTCGGCGCTCAGCACGTGACCACCAACTTCTACGGACCGGGAACCCACGGCTGGGCATACTGGCAGCGCGAACTGCACGCCTCCCTGCCGATGCTGCTGGGCGCCCTGCACGTCGACGGCTGACACCGTTGCCCGCTCGGGCTGCTTGCCGGTGCCTGGCAAGCAGCCCGACGTGGTTCTGCCGTGCCGCGCCATGGAAGACCGGCGCCCGACTGGCCAGACTGTCGGCATGGTTTCCGTCAGACACAAGGTGGTCGTCGAGCCGGTCCCTTACCCGTGGCTCGTGGACGCACTGGCCGTGATCCGCACCCTGGCGGAGGAGAGCCAGGCGGATGGGCAGGGGCTCGTACTGCCCGACGGACAGGTGATCCCGGACATCCGACTGACCCAAGGGCGGCACCTGCGACCCGGCTCGGTCTACCTCACGGAGATCGACGTCGAGGTCGAGGTAGAGAACGAGGACGACGACGGGGGCGACGCCGGGAACGCGAAAGCGGATGCGGACGCGGACGGGTCCGGGACCAGCGAGGAAGCCGACGCGAGCGAAACCGTACAGATCACCGTCAGAGAGTGGGATCACCGCCACGCTGTCCGCCTCGAACTCGCCCTGGTCTCAGACGAAATGAACGTCGAACTGGACGCGGCACTGAAGAGCCCCGACCGCCCGAGCCTGGTCGAGATCAGCGGCCGGGCGTGGGGCGATGCGTCAGCGCGCACGCTGTTCGGTATTACGGGCCGCGCCCGGGTACGGCTGGACGACTGGTGGCCCGCCGCAGACACCGACCGCACTCCGCCCTCAGCCCCCGCCGCGGCTCGGCTCGACCACCCCTGGTTCCGGGCGGACGTGCGAGCGGTGCCCCGGCCGTCCCCGTCCCGGGACGACGGCAGGTGGGAAATACACGTCACCGTCTCCCTACGCGGCCGCCGACTCCTGCGACCGGTCGTCACGGTCGTACTCGCCGTTGCCGCCCGCCGGATACGCCGATCCGTCGTACAGGCCCTGGACAACCTGGCCGCCCAGTGGAACGACCGCGTGCCACACCTGGTGGCGATGAACACGGACCAACTGAGAGAAACCCTCCTGAGCAGGCCGTGAGGCGAAAGCGGTCGTCGTACGAAGGCCCCGCGGCGAGCAACCGGGCGAGCCGTGCGCCGCGACGGGTGGAGGACAGTTGCTGTGCGAATGTCCTGGCGACGGTGGATGTGTGGGGCGTGGTCACGTTCATGAGCGCCACCGTTAGGGGCGCGCGGGGGCGCACGCCAGGAGGTAGGCCCGTACGCTGCGTGAGCGTACGGAGGCGCGTCTACTCCGGCGGCGTGGGCGTGTCGGGGGTGCGGTACATCGCCTGTACGTCCAGCTCCAGTTGGACGGTCGGTCCGACGACCGCGATGCCGCGGGCCAGCATCGAGCGGTAGTTCAGGGTGAAGTCCTCGCGGTGCAGCTCCGCCTTCGCCAGCGCCGCGCAGCGAAGTTCCTGCTCGTAACCGCCGTTCACCGTCCCGAGGTATGTCGTGTCCAGGCCGACGGAACGGCTGGTGCCGTGCATGGTGAGCGAGCCGTGCAGCGTCCACTTGGAGCCGCCGCGGTAGACGAACCGGGTGCTGACGAAGTCGATGTACGGGTAACGCGCGACGTCGAGGAAGTCGGCGGAACGCAGGTGGTTGTCACGGGTCTTGTTGCCCGTGGTGATGCTCGAGGCGTCGATGCGCACCGAGACCTGGGAATCGGTCATGTTCTGCGTGACGCGGATGCCGCCGTCGAAGCGGGTGAAGCGGCCGTGGACATGGGCCATGCCCACGTGCTTGGCGATGAACCGGATCGCGGTGTGCGGCGGGTCGAACAACCAGGTACCGGGCGGCGGGAGTTCCAGCTGACGGGCGGGCTCCAGCGTGATGCGCGCCGGGGCAGGGGCCACGCCGGCGGCAATCTCGACGGTCTCGCGGGCGGGCGACAGGCCTTCGGCCGCGGTCCGCACACTGTAGGAGCCCGGTGGCAGCGCCGCCATGAAGAAGCCGTACGGGTCGGTGGTGCCGTGGGTCACGACGCGGTGGCTGTCCAGCGCGGTCACTGTGACCTCGGCTCCGCCCATGGGCTGCCCCATGGGGTCGACGACCTCGCAGCCGAACGCGCCCGCGCCGGGCGGCAGGGGAATGGAAAGGCCCGGCGCGGCACCGGAGGCGCTGTGAGAACGCCGACGGCGGAGCAGTCCGAGGGCCATGGTGTTCACCTTTCTGCACACGTGTGGCTGTCGCGCGTGCCGCGCAGCCGGTTGTGATCGCGATTGCCAAGAGCATCCGGGGTCAGGATGCGGGCATGGGGGAACCAGATCATTAACGATCTTAAAGCAGCTTGTGAGGAGGTAGTGTTTCCCTTGATCAGAGCTGATGTGACGGTGAATTGAATGGCGAGGCCATCGCAAATCTGCACATCCACGGGGCAAATGGTGACACCTCGACCTCACTGCTTTGCGCGTCGCTGTGGCGAAGAGCACCCGCCGCGCGACGATGTTCACGCGCAGCACGCGGAATCGCCACCGACCCGACGCATCCGGCGCCGGTTCCGCGCGGCGCGGAGCGGGAAGCGTCCTGGCTCCGCCGACCGGGTGGAGCCAGGCGGTCGTCCAGGCCACTACGCCGCAGGCCGCCCACCAGCGACAAGCCCGTCGGCCGCTGGAGCGAGGTCTCGGGCGACGACGCCGTCCCCGCGATGATCGACCACGTCGTCCGAGCACAGCCCGGTCCCTGTGAGGCCCTGGCCCAAGGTAGGTGGCGTTTTGGGCGGCACCGTAGGGTGCGGCACATGTCACCCGTATCACGTCCACGCAAGTCGAAGAAGGCCAAGACCTCGAAGAGGGGTAGCGCGGGCCCGGCCGCTGTGTCCCGCGGCGCGGAGCAGACTCTGTTCGGCGGCGCTCTCCTGCCTGAGCAACGGTCGGCTCTGGCCGCAGTCGCTCAGGGCCTCGGTCATGACCAGCAGGAGGCCGACTGGTACGCCGAGTCGAGCGCTCGCGTGCTTGACGAGGCAGGTGTGCTGCTCGGAGCCTTCGGGCCACGTGAGTTGGAGGACGCGACGGCTGCGTTGCTGGGGGGCCAACTCTTTGAGCGGGTGCACGGCGATGGCGGCGGTCTGTGGTTCGGTGCCTGGTTCGAGCAGCTTGCGCAGGCAGCGTCCGAACAGGTCCGGGCCGGCCTGGAGGGGACCGGCGGCGCGTGGGAGGCGCCCTGGCGGCTGCTGCACGGTATGGCGTCGATCGGGACGCCCGACCTGTGCGCGGTGACGCTCCGTGCCATGAACCGGGTGCAGAAGCAGGTCCGCAGGACGACGCGACCGCCCGAGTGGTTGCGGTTGTTGCCCAAGCCGACCGCCACAGGCGAGCTTCGGCTGCTGCGGGATCCTTATCTGCCGCGGATGGGGGTGCTGGCGGAGTTCGCCTATCCCGGTGGGGCCGACCGCCATGTCTATCTGTGGGACGTCGATGCCTGCGAGGGCCCGTGCCTGGCCGGTGGCGGCTCCCACGAAGACTTCGCGCAGGCGGCTGCGGCCTGGCGGTCGGCCGTCGGCGAGACGGCCGGACACTGCGCGCCGCACGTACCCGATCAGGCGGATCTGCAATGCCTCGTCCAGTTGGATCTCGGCGAGGAGATGCTGCGGGGCACGGAGAACCGCGAGCGGCTGGACGAGTGGTATCGCGCCAACCGCCGCCTGCACGAACTGGACCGCGCACTGCGCAAGCGCGGTCAGGCGCTGCCGCTCCGCCGGTCGCTGTACGCGGACGTCGAGACGCGGTGGGCCGAGGAGGCCTTCGCCGAGTGGTACGCCGAGCGGAACGGCGGCCGGCGCCCCGACGCGGAGGGGGCGGCGGCCCTCGCCGAGGAATGGCTGGAGGGCGCTCTGCCGGGTACTGAACTGCAGCCGTCCCCGCACCGGGTGCAGTCCCAGTACGCCTTGATCCACGACTGGAGGCCTGACCACCCCGTCACCGCGTCGTCACATGCCCTCTTCCCGGACTGGGTCCGCTTCCTGGCCGAGCGTGGTGGCTATCCGGAGGGCCTCGCCGAACGGGCCGCCACGACCGCGACGATGGGCGAACGTACCCCGGCGGACTGCCCGATCGATGACTTCAGCGGCTTGGGCGAAGCACCGGGCGGGGCCCGCTCGGCGGAGTGACGGCCCGGCCGCCCTGCCGCCGACCGGCCAGGACGGCTGGACCTGCCGCTCGGGCGATGGAGACCGGCCGCCGTCGCTCACTGCGCGCCGGCCTCGGGAGGATGTTCCGCCGCGTGGGCGGGGCGGAGGATGGTCCGGAAGGCGTCAGAGGTCGTCAGGGAGCAGCCGGAACTCGGGCTGGCAACGTCGCAACGCGGACGCCCGCTGACCGGCACGCCGGGCCGGCCGGATCCTGGTGGGCCCAGGACTCGGCCGGCGCCGTAAGCGCTCGCTCTCATGTGCTCGTGAGCAGGGACTCCAAGGCCTTCGCCGTGGCTGGATGCCGGCTCGTCAGCGCGGCGCCCGAAGGCGCAGAGCCGGACGTCGCCCACGCGCCGTCGCAGCCCAGCAGGTCCGTCACCGCGTCGCACGTCGCCGGATGCGCGGCCAGCAACCCGACGCCCGACGGGGGGTGGACTTCGGCCGGCGTCCACCCCTGCGTGCAGCCCAGCAGGTCCGCCACCGCGTCGCAGGTCGCCGGATGCGCCGGGAGCAGTGCGGCGCCCTGGCGGTCGTGCCCTTCGGACCGCGTCCGGCGGGTGGCGGGCGGGACCGGGGGCATCCGCCACGGTGGTATCCAGGCGTCCAAGGCCGCCAGCCGCCCCGGGAAGATCCGCCCGGCCTCGCGGATCAGCAGCGGGGCCAGCTCCGCGGCGCCGGACCGCATGGTGGTGATGAGCAGCGGAAGCCACGGCAGCAGTACCTCGTCGGGCAGCCGCCCGAACGCGTTCGACACCGCTTCCACGACCACGTCCGCCAACCCCGGCACCGGCTCCAACGCGTGGACGAAGCCGCTGAGGTAACGGGGATAGGCGGGCACCACCAGCGGATTGTCCAGCAGCGCGTCGCACCGGCCCCGCAGCTCGGCCCGGGACAGCGTGCCGAGTTGCACCTGCGCCGCCCACAACAGGGCCGTCTTCGACGGCTCCTCGGGATGCGACTGGGCGACCGCCAGCTCCAACTGGGCCCGGTCGCAGCCCAGTGACAGCGCGAGGTTCTCCATGCTGAACAGGAAGCCGAGCATCGCCGCGACCTGCCCGACCGTCGCGTCCTCGTCCCGGAACGCCACCGGCAGCAGCGTGCAGTAGTGGGCGTAGCCGGTCTTGACGAACGACTCGATCCACTGCGGCAGCACCGGTTCGCTGGTGCGGTAGTACGCCAGCAGCCCGCGCACCCGGCGCAGCACTTCCGGCGCTCCGTCGACGCTGCGCTCGGTGGCGAGCACCTTCAGCGCGTGCGTGCCGAGTTCGTCGGCGAGGCGGCGGCTGCGCAGGTACAGGGTCGCGTCCTCGACCGCGGTCAGTACGGTCGCGGTCGTGGCCTGCGGGCCGTACGCGTCGCGCCGCAGTCGCTGCTCCAGGACCTGCTCGATGCTGACGCCCTCGTAACCGAGTTCGATGAGGGCCCGCTGATGGGTACCGAGCGCCAGGTCCCAGGACTCCTGGATCGAACGCTCACCGAGCCGCCGCTCGCCCATGATCGGCCGTGCCGTGCCGTGCGGCATCAGGCGCCGCAGCATCCACAGGACGTCGGAGCAGGCCTGCAGTTCCGGCCGGGAGGCCATGTCCAGCAGGGCCCGTTGCACGCCGCGCTGCTGGAGCTTCGGTCCGAGCGGCGCCAGCCGGTCGTGCACATCGCGGGCGAGCGGCGGCAGCGCCTCGTAGCCGACCTGGCCGATCCGGTCGCCGCCCATCATGATCTCGACGAGGCGCCGCACGTCCCGCCGCCCCGGCACGACGTCCTTCTCGATGCAGGTGACCGCCGCGTCCTGGAAGTCGTACGGCGTGGGCTTGGCCCGGTCCCGCATCCCGGCGAGCAGGACCGACGTCTCGAACACCGCGATGGCGTCGGCGGTGGAGGCGAGATAGCCGTTGCGCCGGGCCGCGCGCACGATGTCCACCGACCAGCCGAGCAGTTCGGCCTCGTCCAGGCCGTCGAGCACGGGCGGCCTGCGCAGGAAGCCGGACAACCGGTCCGCGGCGGCGGACTCCGGCGCCGGGACGGTGGCTTGGCTTTCCCGGGCCTTCGCCGCCGAGGCCTTCTTCGCCGGGGACTTCTTCGCCGGGGACTTCTTCGTGCCCGCCTGGCCCGCCAGCCGGTACGGCTGCACAGGGGTGCGCTTCAGGCTCTTCGCCCACTCCGTCGAGGCGATCGACACCGAGCCGGCGGCAAGACCGAACTGCGCCTCGATCGCCGCGTGGCTGGACGGGATCAGCCCGTACTGCCAGGTGGTGGCGGTGCGCGGGGAGATCGTGAACGTGTCGGTGCTGCCGTGCACGCCGAACTGCTCGACACGGCTGACCGCGTGGAACGCCCCGCACACGTACAGGCAGTCCGCCGGATCGGTTCCGGTTGCCGCCAGGTGCTCGCGCATCCGGGTCCACATGTACCGTTCGCGGTCCTCGTCCACGCGGACCCGGGCGCCGTCGCCCGGAGCGAGGCGCCGGAACAGGCTGCCGACGAGGAGCATCACCTGGCGGTAGGTGTCGTGGTCGGCGGCGCTGTCGCCGAGCGGCACCTCGACGTACTGGTGCCACCACTCCGACCAGTGCCGCACCCTGCCGTGGCGCAGCAGGTGCTCCTCCAGTTCCGCGAAGCGCGGCCGGAGGTCGCCGAGTTCGACGCCGACGGCCTCGCCGTGCAGCGCGGCCTCGGCCGGCGGCTCGGTGTCCTCCGGTGCGGCCTCCCGCGTCTGCTCGCCGCCGGTGTCCCACTGGAAGACGTGGTCCGCCGACCGGTCCACGAGGACCAGCTCCACACCCGGGGTGTCCAGGGCGTACGCGATGGCCTGGTACTCGGCGGACGCCTCGGTGATCGGCGCGACGACCGACAGCGGAGCCCAGTCCCGGGGGAAGCCGTCCACGTCACCGGCGAACGCCTGCACCGCCACCGGCAGCCGGCAGTTGCGCAGCTCGGTCAGCAGCGGTGCCATGTCCTCGCACAGCTCCAGGTAGACCACCTTGGGCTGCTTCTCGCGCAGCCGCCGGGCCATGGCGGTCGCCGAGGCGGGCGAGTGATGGCAGACGGGGAAGATCTCCAGCGGCTCGCGCACCGCCCGGTCGACGTCGTCGACCATGCCGAGGAGGATGCCCTCCAGGGCGTCGGGGCCGCCCGCGAACGTGGCGGCGGCCTCCTGCAGTTGCCCGCGCAGCCCGGCGAACGTGCCGCTCTCCTGGGACCCGCTCATGACAGCGTGGCGATCGCGTCGCGGCCGCCCTCCAGGAACTCGGGCCAGGAGCCGCCCTCCTCCTTGCTGCGCGGCTCGACGACACCGTGCAGGTACTTGTTGAGGATGGCCAGGTCCTCGGGCTCGCGGCGGGTGAGGGAGCCGACGAGCGAGGAGGCGAGAGTGCGCGCGGTCAGGGCACGCTCGCCGAAGAAGTTGCTGTGCAGGACGGCGTCCTCCAGCACGCCTATCTGCTCGGCCGTCGACAGCGCCGACTCCAGCTTCTCGTCGTCGCTGCCGGCCGAGGCGGCAGACGCGCGCAGGTCGGCGAAGCTCTGCAGGAGCACGTCGAGCAGGGTCGGCGGCACGTCGAGGTCGATCGAGTGCCGACGCAGCAGTTCCTCGGTGCGGAAGCGGACGATCTCCGCCTCGCTCTTCTTGTTCGTCACGACCGGGATGCGGACGAAGTTGAAGCGGCGCTTGAGCGCGGAGGACAGGTCGTTGACGCCCCGGTCGCGGCTGTTGGCCGTGGCGATGATCGAGAAACCGGGCTTGGCGAAGACGATGTTGTCACTGCCGCCGCTCTCCAGTTCGGGAACGGAGATGTACTTCTCGGAGAGGATCGAGATCAACGCGTCCTGGACATCGCTCGTGGACCGGGTCAGCTCCTCGAAGCGGCCGATGGCACCGGCCTCCATCGCGGTCATGATCGGGGAGGGGATCATCGACTCCCGCGACTGGCCCTTGGCGATGACCATGGACACGTTCCACGAGTACTTGATGTGGTCCTCGGTGGTGCCCGCCGTGCCCTGCACCACCAGCGTGGAGTTGCGGCTGATCGCGGCGGACAGCAGCTCCGCCAGCCAGCTCTTCCCTGTGCCGGGGTCGCCGATGAGCAGGAGACCGCGGTCCGAGGCGAGGGTGACGATGGAACGCTCGACGAAGCTGCGGTCGCCGAACCACTTCTGCGAGATCTCCCGGTCCAGGCCGTCGGAGCGCTCGGAGCCCAGGATGAACAGGCGGACCATCTTCGGGGACAGGCGCCATGAGAACGGCTTGGGACTGTCGTCGATCGACTCCAGCCAGTCGAGCTCCTCGGCGTACTTGATCTCGGCGGGGGCGCGCAGCAGGTCGGACATGAGGGAAGGGCCTTTCCACGGGGTGATCACAACGACGCGGACGTACGGTCGGTGATCAGGTCAGAAACGTCTTGAGTTCGTGCACGAGCTTCTTGATGTGTCCGGAGATCACCGGCGTGCCGAGGTCCTTGAAACGCTCCCGGAACCACGGGTTGACGCTGCCGCGCCCGGAGCTGGTCACCGAGCCGACCGGGATGAACTTCGCCCCCGAGCGGTGAATGGCGGCCATGCTGTCGAACAGCTCCTGGTGGCGCCACTCGTAGAAGTCGGAGATCCACACCACGACGGTGTTGCGCGGCTCGGCGATCTTCGGCTGCGCGAGCCGCATGGCGACGGTGCCGTCGGTGCCACCGCCCAGCTGGGTGCGCAGCAGCGTCTCGAACGGGTCGTGCGCCCAGGGAGTGAGGTCCAGAGCCTGGGTGTCGTAGGCGATCAGGTGGACGTCCACCTTCGGCAGTCCGGCGAAAATGGAGGCCAGGATGGTGCAGTTGACCATCGAGTCGACCATGGAACCCGACTGGTCCACGACCACGACGAGCCGCTGGGGCGTCGTCTTGCGGCTGGTGTGCCGGTAGTAGAGGCGGTCGACGTAGAGCCGCTCCTCCTCGGGGCTCCAGTTGGTGAGGTTCTTCCAGATGGTGCGGTCGAGGTCGAGGTTGCGGAACACGCGCTTGGGCGGGACGGACCGGTCGAGTTCGCCGACCGTGGCCTTCTCCACCTGGGTGCGCAGCACCTCGGTGACCTCGTCGACGTAACGGCGGATCAGCGCCTTGGCGTTGGCCAGGGCGACGCCGGAGAGGTTGTTCTTGTCGCGCAGCAACTGCTCGATCAGGGACATGCTCGGCGTCAGCCGCGAGGCCAGCTGCGGGTCGGCCAGCACCTCGCGCAGGTGCATGCGCTTGACGAGATCGCCCTCGATGGAGCCGAGTTCCGGGCCGATCGCGGGGATCAGCCGGCTGAGGTCGGGCGCGGGGCCGCCGATTCCGGTGCCGGTCGGGCTGACACCCCCGCCAACTCCCGGGTGGGTGCCGCCACGTCCGCCGCGCAGTTCGCCGGGCCGGCAGCCCAGGGCCCGCTCCAGCCAGCCGGCGTCGGACTGCCAGCGGGCCAGCTGCTCCGCGGTGACGGTGCCGGGGTGGGAGGCGAACACGTTCAGCAGTACCTTCGACGCGAGGGCCGCCCGCCGCACCTCGGCGGCCCGGTCGCGCGCGCCGTCCTCGTCCGGCGCCGGTGCCATCAGCCCGTCGAACTCGGCGGCCAGCTCCGGATGCCGCTGCACGACGGAGTCGACCGACGCACCGGGATCGAGCAGCGCGGACGGCAGGCCGATGTCCTCGACCACGGCGAGACTCGCCGATTCCAGGCCGGCCTGCTCCTCCGGGTCGAAGAGACAGGCCAGCAGGCGCCAGTAGAGGACCTGCCGCCGGTTGTCGTACGGATCGGGCTCGGGGTCGGCAGCCTGTCCGGTGATGTCCTCGGTCATTTCCGCAGCAGCCTTCCGGCACGTTCGCGCAGCACGCCGACGGCGTCGGTGGCGGCCTTCTCGGCCCGGACGCCGGCCTTGTCGGTCGTACCTCCGGCCCAGGCCCCCGCGTGCACGGCGACGGTCTTCTTCCGTACGGTCCGTTCGACGGCGAGCGGCTGGAGGAGGAACTCCCCGGCGTCCCAGCGCAGCAGCCCGACACACGCGCCGGACGCGGCGACGGCCTCGGGCGAGAGCGGACCGGCGGCCGGGACACGATCGGTGTCGACGGCCAGGCGGTACCCGGCGACCTGGAAGAAGACCCTGTCGTCGTCTTCCTCCACGCCGTACCCCTCCAGCAGGACGGGCACCGCGATCCGGGCCGGGTGCCGGTCGAGCGGCGACACGGCGAAGGCGGCGGCGGTGGGCAGGGCCACCCGGGCGGTGGCGAAGACTTCGGCGGCCTCGCCCATACGCGCACGGGCGTCGTCCCATATCAGGTCGCCCTCGGCGGTGACGGGCATCGCGTCGAGGTCCATGGCGCGGCCCTCGCTCACGGCCTCCAGCAGGGACATGCGCGGCCGCAGCAGCTGCCACAGACCGGCGCCGACGACCGTGTCCGGCTTGGGCGCGGACACCGAGGCGCGCACCAGGCGGGGCGTGCCACCGTCCGCGGGCTCGAACACCGCGTGCACCTGCGCCTGTACGGCGGTGGCGTGCTCCTGCACGTCGACACCGAGCGGCAGCAGCCGGCCGGTCGCCTCGGCCACGGCGGACGCGCGCGCCGCGCCCGGCAGCGTCAGCAGCAGGGCGCGCGACCACAGGTCGGCCCAGCGGCGCACGGGCACGCGCTCCAGGGTCGCCCCCGGGCAGGAGGCGGCGAGTTCGGCGGCGAAACCGTCGAGCAGCGTGGCCAGGCGGCGCAGCGCCGGGTCGGGCAGCATCGCGGAGACGACCGGCGCGGCCCCGTCGACGAGTTCGTGGTCGATGCCCTGCCAGCCGGCCCGCGCCAGATCACACAACCAACTGCGCGCCGCGGCGTACAGATTCGCCGCCTGTTCGTTGCCGCCCGCTTCGGTGTTGGCTTCCTCGACCCGCGGCCGGCCGATGGCCTCCTCGACACGATCGGTCAGCGCGTCGTGCACGGAACCGAGCAGGGCGGTGCGGGCCGCGGCGAGCGCGACGAAGTGGTCCTCGCCGGAGGCTCCGGCGGCCGTCTTGTCGGCGGCCTCGGCCACCCGCGCGGCCAGCGGCGTCCCGGCGACGGCGTCGGCGAGCCCGGTCAGTCCAGTGGCCTGGCCGGGCTGCGGACGCAGCAGACCGGCGACGAGGGCCTCGTCGAACCCGTCCACGGCCGTGAGCGCCTCGTCGAGGCCGTCGACGGCGTCGGAGAGCAGATCGGCATGCATCAGGCCACCGCCCTCGTCGTCGGGAACCACTGCATCTCGGGCAGCGGTGCGGTACCCGGCGCGAGTTCGAGGTAGGCCAGGTGCCGCAGGAACCGGCTGAACACCCGGGCCGCGGCCGAACTCCCGGCCGCGGCGGGGCGCGTGGCCGTCATGACGGCGGTGACGGTGTGTGCGTCCGGCTCCGCCGCGTCCACCTCGACCTTCAGGTGCCGGGCCATGCGCTCGGCGCCGTACTGCAGCACGGCCTCGCCGATGAGCGCGCGTATGTGGTTGCAGAACATGCCGCGGGCCCCGCCGCAGGGACGGTTGTTGTTGGTGCTGCAAGCGAACGCGTACGTCCCCGCCTCGACCGAGGACACGTACACGCGCCCGATGTCCGACCCGCTGGACACCACACCCTGCAACCGCCCGTTGGCCAACTCGACGAACGGCACCTTCGCGAGCTTCCGCGGCCGCGCCGACGGCACCACCCGTGCCGTGCTCGACTTCTCCCAGACCGACAACGCACCATCTCCCATGCATGCGAAAGGGGGCGCTCACGCCACCTCGGCGGAACATGATCGAAGCTATCGGCGACCACTGACAACGCCCCGGAAGACGGTCGTGGGGGCGGGGGAGCGGGCCTGTACGGCCGCCTGTCGGAGAGGCGTCCGGACGTCCACGCCGTCAAACGCCGCCCCCGCGGTTGGGGTGTGCCGTGGTGACGCTGTCGGTGGGTTCACCCCATCGACAGGCTGACGCCCCGACTGTCCCCTGCTTGGGAGCCGGTCCCACGGGCATTTATCGGTAGTCGTCGGGGTGGTCCTGCATCCAGGTGTTGACCTCTTCCCGGGTGTCCAGCAGAAGTTTCTGGTGCCGTTTGAGGTTCGGGAAGGACAAGTCGCCTCCGAGGGCGTCCTGCATCGCGCGGATCCGCGAGAGGGGACCGGCGAAGTGACCGGTGCCCTTCGGGCTGGCCTTCATCGAGTTGTAGAGGTCGTTGAGATTGGTCAGCACCCGGTTGAGGAAGTACTCACAGTTCCCCGGGTTGGTGCAGCCGTCGTTGTACGTGGCCTGGAGGACGGCGAAGGCGTCCCGGACCTCCGGCACCGCTGCTCCCGGCGCGGCTTCCGTGGTGGGGTAGCCCGCCGTCCCGGAAGGGCTCGTCTCCGGCGAGGCAGGACTTGCGGGGGCGCTGCGCCCGGCAGCGGCCGGCGTGGCCGGGGACGAGGCCTTGCCCGGGGCCGGCGCCGTGGCGTCCCCGTGCCCGGACGAGCACGAAGTCAGCAGGACGGCTGCCAGCAGCACCGGTGTCGCGCGCCGCGCGGCTGAACGCATGAGTATCTACCGTTGATCAACTTGTGGAGGTCACTGCTTAACAGCTCGACCGGAACCCTGTCCACCGTTGCGTCGGCTCGTGCCGGGGCCTGGCCGCGAGTTCCTCCGCGACACGGCACCACCGCACGAACCGCACCCCGGACATGTCGACGCCGGCCTTGCGCATCAGACCCGCGGTGTGCACATATCGGCGTCGGTTCACGGGCCCGGGGCGAGGCCTACGGACAGGGCGTCGGTCATCGCGGCGATGTGGTGGTAGGCCCGGTGGGCGGCGGTGATGACGCGGTCTTGCGCCTCCGGCTCGGAGAGTGCCTGGTTCATGCGGGTTGTGAAGCGCGCCCAGCGGTCACGGTCGCCGCTGCCGTAGTAGGCCACGCCGTCCGCGTTGTGGAGCCGGTAGGCCGTGGTGACGTACTGGCGCAGTACCAGGCCGCCGAGCGTGGAGCCTTCCAGGACGTACAGGAATCCGAGCAGAGCCTGGGGGGTCGATGCCGCGGTGTGTCGGATCTCCTGCGCGAACGCCGCAGTCTCTCCGGCTGCCCAGGGCTTCGGTTCGACGTCGGACGCGGCGAAATACCGCAAGTCGCGCTCGATGAGGGGGAGTTTGGCGAGGTCCGCCGACCACACCCGGTCGACGGACGGGCTTGCGGCGCGAGACAGTTCGTCTTCGAGCGTCTCCAGGACCACACGGTAGGCGGCGAGTTGCCCGACGTACCGGTCGAGCGGGAGCGTCCCGACGACCATCGCGGTGGCGAACCCGCTGGTTTCCAAGGCATCGTGCCATGCCCGGGTGCTTGCGCGCAGGCGCTCGACCACCGTGGCCGTCACGCGCCGCTCCGCTGCCGAACCGTCTGGTGGAGGCGGTCGATGAGGTGTCCCTTGCGTTCGATCGTCAGGTCGAAGTACGCCGTGCTGCGGTCGGAGCGGCACACGCGGTGCACGGCCTCCTTTGCCGCGCGCTTCAGTTCGACCGCTTCTGCGGCGAGTGTGAGGAGCGTGCGCTCCAGCTTGGGATGGCCGAGGACGAACGACTTCATCCGGTCTCCGTCCAGTTCACCCGAGGCGCGCTGTGCGGGCGGCGCGGAGTCGAGAAGTTCGAGGAAGACACGGTTGCTCAGTCCGTCGAAGTCCTCGTGGGTGTTGGCCCCGCCGAGTTCGGGCACGACGTCGGTCAGGTCGTTGAACAGCTGGCTCGCCAGCCCGAGCTTGCGCATGGCGTCGTCCAGTGTGCGCCGCTCGCCTTCGACGACGCGCAGGGCCGCGACCGCCGCGTCGAGCGGCATCCAGAACAACGTCCCGGTCTTGAGCGCGGCCATCGACGCCCAGAAGTCCACCCGCACATCGTGGGGCGCGTCCACCAACTCCGCGCGGGTGCGCGCAGACCGCGTGGCCATGTCGACGGCCTGGCCGGTGAAGCCGTTGCCGACCGCCTGCACCAGGCTGTTCACGACCGTCGGATCGGCTGCGTGCCGCAGTGCGGCCGTGATCAGCCAGGAACCGGTGTTGAGGGCGAGCGGTACGCCGTGGGTGACGTGGAGCGAGGCCTCACCGTAGCGGACGTCGCTGCCGTCCTGGATGTCGTCGAGTGCGACCGCGGCTTTCAACAGGATCCGCACCGCCACCGCCGCGCGGCGGATCACCGCCAGGTCGGCCGAGGAAGCCTCGTCCCCGACCTCGTCGGGAAAGCCACGGTAGTTGCGGTACGCCCAGTACACCATCGAAGGGCGCAGTGGTGCCCTGGTGCCGCCGGGCGCCCCGGCAGCGGGCGGCAACGCCTCCTGCCCCACCTTGGATCCGACCGCATCCGCGACCGGCTCGTACAACGCATGCCGTAACGCCCCGTCGTACACCGATGCCGCCCCCGGGCCTCCGAGCGCCGGTGCGACGGTCAACGAGCCGAGGAACTCGGCCAGGTCGTCCTCCAGCAGTGCCGCGTCACTCCGCACCACCGCTTCCACTCGGGTCAGCCTCACCGTGGCAGTCACTCCCACCTCCGCGACGCACAACGCTCGACGCGGAGAAGGATGATCGTAAAGGCCGGGCGCCACAAGTACTACAACCGGAGATCTTGTGTGTTGGCGATGGACAGTGCCTGGCCGGACCGGGCACAGATCATCGGCTCGGCGTCGGGGTGTTGGCGCCCTGCGCGTGGAGTGTCAGCCGTCCTTCTCCGGTGACCTGCAGGTGCGCCTGGGGGCCGCCGGGAGTGCAGTTTCGGCCGTTGGGACGGACCACTTGGGGAGTGACGCGGATCCGTTCACGGAGCACAGGGGCACCGTTCTGGTTCCTGAGTACGACGGTGACGTCCACCGGCTTTGCCGGCAGGCTGCTCAGGACGACGAAAACATGACGTTCGTCCGGATCCGATGCCTGAGTGGGGCTCGCTGCAGGGCTTTCCGTCGCTGCGGCGGATTCGGTCGACATGACGGGGTCTCCCGCCGACAGCCCGCTCTGCTGGTTCATCCTCTGCCCGAAGGGCTGCTCCTGGCACGCGCCGTCCCAGCAGGCCGTGAGTGTCGCCTCGGACACTGTATTCGCGATCGCCGGGACGATATCGACACTGATTCCTGCCGGTGTGGCTTCCAGGGTGCAGATGTGACGGTTGTCCAGGCGGGCGAAGGCGAATATCACCGAGCAGAGCGCCGTCGTTGCACCAAGCAGTCCCAGCACGCCCCAGAGCGCGAACCGCCGGTGCTTCTTCGGCGGCTTCTGCGTTGCGCGGGCAGAGGGCGGGACTGGGGTATTACTCAAGACCTTGTCTCCCGGGCAGACGGGGTGCGGGACGGAACCAGCACCCTAACCGCCTCGCAGCGTCGCGGTGACCGAGGCCCCAGCCGCTCGCAACTGGCACTGCCCCGGCGCGGCGGCCGGTTCGCGTGCATCGAGCATGACTACGAGCTCGCCGACGCGAACATCATCCACATCGGGACGAAGTTCAGTACGGGCCAAGAGGCGGAGGAGTTCTATCTGCCCCGGCACGAACTGTTCCACTCGATGCAGTACAAGTACGTCGGCTGGCGGCTCGTCTTCAACATGCGCAGCCTCAACGCCTGGATGGAGGCCACCGCGGAATGGGGTGCGCACCAGGCGCTCGCGCCCGACCCCGCGGTCCCGGCGGCCAGCCGTTACGACTACGCGCGCAATCTGCCTAAGTTCTTCGAGCGGCCCGAGGAGGAACTCACCAAGCAGGACGGCTTCGGCACGGGCCGCCAGTACGGCGCCTTCATCTTCGCCGAGTTCCTCGACGAGCGGTTCGGCCGGGACGCGATCAGGCACTCGTGGGAGCGGATCGGCGGCGCCTGGTTCCCCGACGGCGCGACCGAGATCCGAGACATGATCACCGACGACTACCACCGCGACGTCCACGAGGAGTTCCGCGTGTTCGGCGTCGCCAACTACCACCTGTGCGGCGGCGGCACCGCCGCGGACTACGGCTCGTACTGGCGCTACCAGGACGGGGACGTATCCCAATGGTGCAGTGCCCTGAGGGGCTCCGGCTCGGACGCGACCTTCCCGGTGGCCCGCCCCAAGCACGAGACCATCGCACTGTCGGCCGACGGCAAGGCCTCGGGCAAGTGGACGGTCAAGGGCGGCGGAGTGCACTACGTCGACCTCGTCGGCCAGGCCGATCCGGCCAAGCTGTGGAACATGGCCGTACGCACCATGCAGGACGACGACAAGCGCCTGACCTTCACCGTGGTCAACTGGGACAGGATTCCACGGCGTTGCTTCGCGGACGACAAGAGCGCACGGGAAGAGGACAAGACCCTCGACACCAGGATCGGCGGCGCCTGCAACGTGGTCACGTTGATGATCAGCCACGGCCGCCCGGGCGACGGCGAGGAGGAGGGCCGCTGGGAGACCAAGTACACCTCGCTGTTCGGCGGTTCGGTCGGCACCAGTGACGTGGAGATCGGCGTACAACCCGGCGGGAATCTGATCACGCCGGGCGGCAGGCCCAGCGCCGGCACCGGAACCACCCAGGTGGGCCTGCGGCACAAACCCACCAACTACGAGGCCGTCTCCGCCGTCGCCTGCCACTGCGAGGGATGGGGCATCCAGGTCACCCCGCCGGAAGGTGTCGGCCAGTGGAGCGGCTGGTCGCACGGAGTCCACGGACTGTCGGCGAACGCCGAGGTGACGGAGTTCACCACCACGCCGACCACAGCCAAGTCGACGGTGCGGCTGGCGGGCACCGACTACCCGGTGTACGTCACGCACGAGTACAAGCCCTCGGCACGTCCCGAGCTGTATGACGTGTCCGTCACGGTCACCTCACTGGCTCCGCCTGGCGACCAGCCGCACATCACCTACCGGCGGGTCGTCGACTGGGACGTGGAACCGACCGCGACCAAGGAGTACGTCACCCTCAAGGCGGACCACCCCAACGTGGGGTTCGCCAGCGACTACGGTCTGGCCGGGCCCGACCCGGGTTCAGGGCGGCCCAAGCTCCACCATGAGGGGTCCTTCACCGACGCCGGCCCGTACGACCAGGGCACGGTCCTCGACGTCTCCGTCCCGGTGGAACCCGTACCCGGCGATCCGAATGCGGGCCTTGTGGCAGAGTTCCACCTCTACTACGGAGCGGCAGCAGGGGAGGCCAAGGCGCTGGAGGCACTGAAGGCGGTGAACGCCCCGGTGTACTCCCTGGCCAAGCCGAGCACTTCGGGCAACCCGGGCAGCGGCCTGCCGGCCACGTTCATCCTCGGGTACAAGCCGGTGACCTGACGGCACCGGGTCTCCGGCCCCGGCCGCACCGCAGTCAACAGGTTGTCCGGTCGGACAGGACTTCCCGACCGAACGACTGCGGTGCGGCTGCCGAGGAGCGGAACGTCCCCCCGGCCAGAGCCGCGACGCCTGGCCCGCCACGCCGGCTAGCACCTCCTGGAGTCCACGAGGAGCCGGACGCGCCGGAGTGGCGGGGCGGTCATCGCGGCGGTACGGGCGCGGCAGTGACAGCGGACGGCCGAGGGCGGGCGGGGTAGCACCGGACAGGTTGGTGCCCCGTACCGGTGGTCGTCAACACGACTGTCAGTACCGCCAGGTACTCTCGGTTCCATCGTCACTGCGGCCCGACGGGCTTCCGCTCCACTTCGGTGGAGTCTCGAAGGACATGCCCCCACCCGCACGAGTCATTTCGTGCTGCCTGGGGGAAATCCTTGCTGTTCCGCGAGTCCGCGAAGACCATCGCTGCGAGAACGCTCGACAGTTCGCTGTATCTCCACCTCACCGAGCAGTTCGTCCATATGCACGGCTACCGGCCCAGCACCGCCGAGGTCCGCTCCTGGGAGCGGAGCATCCCCGCGCTGGCCGCAGCGCTCAACGATGCGGGCCTCGGAGAGGTCGAGGTCATGCTGGAGTACGCGCTCCCGCTGAACAGCAAGCGCGCCGACGCCGTCCTCGCGGGAGTGCACCCCGTGACGGGTGAGCCGTCGTACGTGGTCATCGAACTGAAGCAGTGGAGCCAGGCCGAACCGGACGAGGACGACCCGGCGCTGTGCCGGATCGACGCCTACGCGCACCCGGTCCTCAACCCCATCGAGCAGGTGCGCCGCTACTGCGAGTACCTCGTCAACTTCAACGGCGCGGTGGCCGAACACCCGGGCCGGGTCAGTGGCGTGGCGTACCTGCACAACGCCACGGAGTTCGGCGTGGGCGGTTTGCGCGCCATCGAACTCGACGACCGCGGCCAGATGTTCACCGGCGAGCGCCGTGGCGAGTTCATCGACCACCTCCGTACCAAGCTCAGCGACAAGGTGCCCGGGGCCCGCGCGGCCGACGAACTCCAGGCGGGCAGGACGGTCCCGTCGAAGCAGCTGATGTCGGTCGCGGCCCAGGAGGTGCGCGAGCGTGAGCAGTTCGTCCTCCTGGATGAGCAGCAGGTCGCGTACCGCATGGTGCTCAACGCCGTACGCAAGGCCAAGCGGTCCGACCACAAGGAGATAGTGGTCGTCACCGGCGGCCCCGGCACCGGCAAGAGCGTCATCGCACTCTCTCTGCTCGGCGAGCTGTACCGGCAGGGGGTCCCCGCCCTGCACGCCACCGGCTCCCAGTCGTTCACCAAGACGATGCGCAAGGTCGCTGGCACCCGCAAGCGCGAAGTGCAGGACCTGTTCAAGTACTTCAACAGCTTCATGACGACCGAGAAGAACTCCCTCGACGTCCTGATCTGCGACGAGGCCCACCGCATCCGCGAAACCTCCGCCAACCGCTACACCCAGGCGGCCCACCGCACCGGCAAGCGGCAGATCGACGAACTCATCGACGTCGCCCGCGTCCCCGTCTTCCTCCTCGACGAGCACCAGGTAGTGCGCCCCGGCGAGATGGGCACCGTGGAGGACATCAAGGCCGCCGCGGCGGCCAAGGGCTTTGAGTGCCACGTCGTACCGCTGGAGAGCCAGTTCCGCTGCGGCGGCAGCGACGCGTACCTGCGCTGGGTGAAACGCCTCCTCGGCCTGGAACGCGGCGGCCCAGTGGTCTGGGAACCCGACGACCGCATGCAACTGCTGGTCGCCGACAGTCCCCAGGAGCTGGAGGCATTCCTGGAGGTCCGCCGGACCCAGGGCTACGGCGCCCGCATGTCCGCCGGCTACTGCTGGCCTTGGTCCCCTGAACCCAGGCCCGGCGACCCACTTCCTGCCGATGTCGTCATCGGTGCCTGGGCCCGCCCCTGGAACCTCCGGGGCGAACGGTCCGTCTCCGGCGCGCCGCCGTCCGCCCTGTGGGCCACCGACCCGGCCGGCTTCGGCCAGGTCGGCTGCGTCTACACCGCCCAGGGCTTCGAGTACGACTGGTCCGGCGTGATAATCGGCCCCGACCTGGTCTGGCGCGGCGACCGCTGGGTCACGGACCGTACGGCGTCGAAGGACCCGGTCTTCAAGAAGTCGACCGCGGACGACGACGTCGACCGGCTGATCCGCAACACCTACAAGGTGCTGCTGACACGCGGCATGATCGGAACGATCGTCTACTCGACGGACCCGGAGACGAGGGACAAGCTGCGGGAGCTGGCGGGAGGGGTGGAACGGGAACTCACCACGGCCTGACATCGGCCTCGGCCACGGCGATAGAGAGGCGCACAGCGCGCAGCGCCGAGAGGCCCCGGCAGGACAGCAGCGACGTCGTGGACAGTCAGTGGCCCATTCAAGCCTGAGCCAGTGACACGAAGCTCGGCCGCCTCTTCACACCACGCACTCGGCCCAGACCGTCTTGCCGGAGGGCGGATACAGTTCCGTGCCCCAGCGGTCGGCGAGGGCGGTCACGATGAGCAGGCCGCGGCCTGACTCGCTGTGCGGCGGCGTGACGAAGTCCGTCCCGGGCGAGGGGATCCGGTCCCCGGACGCGTCCGCGACCGCGACGCGGAGGAGGCCTGCGACCGGGTCGTGAGTAAGGTCGAGACGGAAGTCCCGTCCCTGGACGCGGCCGTGCAGTACCGCGTTGCTGGCGAGTTCCGCGACGATCTGTTCGGCACGGTCGGTGGTGGCATCGGGTGACGTCTGCCAGGTGCGCAACTGCTCGTAGGTGAGGAGCCGGGCGAGGCGGGCACCCCGACGCGTGGACGAAAACTGCTGTGTGAAGGTCTGTACGGCGGTGGGGAGCTGGGGCGTTGCTGCGTTCATGGGGACACGGTGACGGGCGTGAGGCGCCGGGCGCCAGCAGCTCGTCGCGTACGGAGAGTCACCGTACGGAGGTGCTCGGTGAAGAGTGCGGTGGCCGGTAGAAGTGCTGAGCCACCGCGATCTTCGGCGGCGCGGGGACGGCGTCAGACTCGGTTGCAGCGGTCTCGAAGCTCGGAGATGACGGCTTTCTCACGCGCGTTGACGTCACCGTTCACGGTGGCCACCTGCTCGGCCGCGTCGATGATGTCGCTCAGATCCCCTGGCTCGGCATCTATGCGCCGCCACACTTCGGCGGGGTCGATATCGACGAGGTGAGCGAGCTGTTCGTCGACCACCTGATGCTGCTCCCGAACCACCCTCACCAGGTGGCGCATCAACAGCGCCTCATTGTCGGCCATCTTGCGGTTCGCCCTGATGACGAGCCATGCGACCCACAGCATCAACTGCGGGTGCTGACTCCGCTTGCTCAGATTCTCGGCGAGTTCGATCACCCGCGCCTCGTTCCGGAAGACGGCCTGCGCGTGCCGCCCCGCGAGCAGCGTTGTATAGCGGTTCAGCACCACCGCGAGGGGAACGCCGACCACGGGGATACCGATCTTGATGACGTTGCGCTGCAGGAGGAACTTCCCGACGAAGGGGAGCCCCTTCGCGGCGCTCAGTACCGCTTTGGAGTAGAAGCGCTTGATCACCGGCCGGACCATGACCGGGACCGCCTTGACCACGCCTTCCCGGACCACTTCCCCGCTCTTGATCGTGAAGGCCACTCGAATGAGCTTCCACATGTCCTCGGGGTCGGACGGGTCGAGCGGGACCCGGTAGAGGACTGAGATGTCGTAGGCCAGGCGGAGCTGGAGCCGGGTGATGAACGCGACATCGACCATCAGGGTCGCGACAGCGGCCGGGACAGTCGCCGGCGAGGCACCGCCAAGGCTCCCGAGGGTGGCGACCACGGCTGCCGAGTAGGCCCCGGCGGAGAGCCCGCCTTCGAGCGCGGCGTACCGAGCCGCCATCTTGATCCGCTGATTGACGATGCCATCCGCGGGTACGCCCGCGTACCGCTCCTGGAAATACTGCCAGTCGACCTTGGCGGTGTAGGAGCTCATGGCCTGAGCGCTGAGCTTGGTGAACCAGTTGCCGGACTTGATATCGTCCGCGCTCAGGCCTTTGATGAACTCCCTTAGCTCGGCCTGTTCTTGCTCGACAACCTTTCGGTCGACGTCCTCGTCGCCGTCGGCGTCGGCAGCGTCAATCGGAGCTTCGGTCATGATGGCCCCCCCCGGGCGGTTCAGCGTGTAGCCGGGTTGCCTGGTTCGGCCAACCCCGCTGGCGTCTCAACACGGTGACTCAATAACCGGCACATCTGTCGACGGATGTCCCATGAGCTGCAAACCTTAGCGCGTCATCATGCGGCTGGTGCCGTTGTGTGGACCTCCGTCGTGATCGCCTTCATTGCGGTCAACTCCGTCACACACCAGGCGACCCCGAGTCGGTTCGGCACCCGTGAACAACACGCCGTGAGGGCATGCACGCCGCTCCGTACGCTGAGTCAGCGTACGGATGCGTTCGGTGGACAGTACGAATTCGGACCGGCCACCCTGGATGCCCTTGATCGCGGGGACTTGGCGCGTGTGCGCATCTGGAGGTGGCCTCATGCCGACCGATCACGCCGGACCGGCGGTGCCGGGCGGGGAGTGCGAGCGGGAACCGGACCCGGCGGACAGTCTGCGGACGTTCGGGGCCGTCGTTCAGGCCCTGCGCGAGCACGCCGGGCTGAGCAGGGTGCAGTTCGGGGAGATCGTCCGGTTTTCCAAGCACACCGTGGAGTCGGTGGAGCTGGGGCGCCGGATGCCGGACCTGTCGTTCGTGGAGCGTGCTGAGGAGGCCCTGGGGAACACGGGGGCACTGCGGAACTCGGCGCGGTTTCTGACGCGGGGGGAGGCGGGGTTGGCGGCTTGGTTTCGGCAGTGGGCGAGGCTGGAGCGTACGGGGGTGAGTCTCTGTACGTATGAATGCCGACTGGTTCCAGGACTGTTGCAGTCGGAGGGGTACGTGCGCGCCCTCTGCGAGAACGAGATTCCACCCCTGTCGGATGAGGTTCTTGAAACCACCGTGGGGGCGCGCATGGAACGTCAAAGGCTGCTCCAGGAGCGGCCCAACACGACGTTCGACTTCGTCATTGAGGAGGCCGTGTTCATGCGTCGCTTGGGAGGTACGCAAGTGACTGCTGAGCAGCTCGATCTCATTCTCGAGTTCAGCCTGCTGCGCAACGTCACGCTCCAGGTCATGCCAGCGAGTAGTCAGCAACACGCATGTCTTTCTGGGCCCGTTCGGCTGTTGGAGGCGCCGGACGGCCGCTGGCGAGCATACTCCGAGGGCCAGGAGAACGGCCGCTTGATCACCGACTCGAAAGAGGTGAGCCGGATCCACATGCGCTATGCGAGACTGCGCTCGCAGGCACTTTCTCCGACGGACTCCATGAGCCTGCTGATGCGGATCAGAGGAGCGCTATGAACACGTCAGAACTCGACTGGTTCAAGTCCAGCTACAGCAGCGCACAGGGCGACGACTGCGTGGAGGTCGCCGTCACCAAGCAGGCCATCCACGTACGGGACTCCAAGGATGTGGCGCGTCCGCACTTCGCCGTGAGCCGGGACGGCTGGATCCAGTTCGTGACGTTCGCGGCCGAGGTCTGACCCGTGAAGCTCACCTATGTCTGCTTCGAGGGCACGCCGCAGGAACTCGACGCGTCCGAGGTGGTCCGCGAGCTTGTCCAGCAGCGGCCCCGTGCGGTCGACACCGCGCGCCGGACGCCTCAGGTGGTCGTCGACCCCGACAGTGATGACGACGTCGACTTCGGATGGCTAATCGACGGTGACGTACCGGGGGTCGCGGAGGAGGGGCAGGACGCCGTGAAGGCGCAGCTCGCCTTCAATCCCGCTGCTCAGCAGTTCATCGACTTCATGGCGGAAGCCGGCACCTGGGAGAGCGTCGGAGTCCACGGCATCAAGCGCCAGACGTTGCAGGAGGGCGAGCCGCTCGACTACACCGGCTACCTCCGGCTCCGCCGCAAGGGCAGCCAGTACGGCGGCTTCGCCTACGCCTTCGCGGCGACGGGCCTGATCAACTTCCGTCTGCAGCACAGCGACGAGATCGCGAAGGTGGCCCCGGATGCCTATCCGCTCACCAAGGGAAATTACCGATACAGGGTGAATATTCATATTCGAGACGAAAAGACCCTGAAGCAGGCACTCGCTTTGGCCGAGCTTGCCTACGACGCCACCTGACGGGTGCTTTGTGCGGATATGCCACTAACCCGGCGAGCTCCGCCGTTTGTGTCGGCGTGCTACTGAAGCCGACATTCCTCTCGCGTGGGTCGAATGCCCTACAGTCCCGTCCTTCACAGACTCTTCCTATGTAGCAGGCAACCATTAAGATCCAGTCTGGTCACCTTCTCCATCCAGGCACAGCGGAACAGCGCACCGCCCTCCTTCTTCCGCCAAGTGCTCGTGGCGCTCAGCTGGCCCCACTGGACCGAGGCGGCGAGAACGGCCGACATTTGGAGAGAGCACCAGCAGCGTCTTCACCGTGCACACCGTGTGGCACAGAAGCCGGTGACCAAGCCATCAGGTCTGCCACCCGCCCGTCCAGGTGAGGAACCGCGAGTAGGTCTCAACGCCATCCTCCGGTATCTCGACGGCCAGGGGCGCCGAGCTGCCGTTCCTGGATCTCTACCGGATCATGCAAGAGGCGGACTGTCTGGCGTCGCGGATCGGGTATCCCTTCCTGCCGAGGCTCGCCAAGGACCGACTGCAGCACTGGCGCACCGTCTTCAGTAGCCACAAGGACGCTCCGTCCCCGCGGGAACAGGAGAACCGAGAGGATCCCGAGCAGTCCAAGGCGCGTGACACCGAGGCTCGTTGGGTGTTCGACGGGATGGCTGCCGAGTTCCGTGCCGCACGCGACGCAGGAGATCTCGTGCGGGCGAAGCGCATCCGCCGCAGCATGGGACCCGTCTACGCCCTGCGCCTCTCAACCCAGGACCGCGAAGCGGCCATCGGACTGGTGCGGGAGTTCAAGCAATGGGTCCGCGACCAGAAGCCGAAGCGCACGGCGGACCCCTTGCTGTGAGCCGTCCGGGGCATCCTCCAGGATCTCGGGACTCGGAGGGCCGCGTTGACAGCCGACGAAGGCTCGCCGTTGACCAGGGCGCCGTGAGACAGGAGGCGGCCCGCCGTACCGCGAGGGCCTCGGCCAGTTCCAGCAGGCCCCAGCCCGACTCCGCCGCGCGGGCCAGGACGGCGTCCTGCGGGGTCGTACGGCGCGCGGTGCTGCTGTACGTGAGGACGCGGTCGGCGGCGTTCGTGCCCGAGGTGAAGGGGTAGAACGCCTTTTCCACCAGGGGGCGCTGCCATCTCTGGAAGGCGCCAGGACACAGGCAAAGGTCAGGCCTTGCCAGCGGTTGGTGTCCACGGTGGCGAAGGGGTGCAACTGGCCCGGGTCCCGCCCATGAACAGGACCTGGGAGTCCTCCGGGCCGGGCAACGGTGCCGTGGCGCGCAGGGCGTCCGAGCGCCTCCCGCAGTCCGGATCCGGCCCTGCGCCGCCGGATCCGGACTGTGGGAGGTGATGCCATGTCAGCGGCCAGGCATCCGAACCGTGATCGAGGAGCTCTCACGGTTGGCGCGGTCCACCGACGTGACCGTGTACGTCGCTCCCTCCGGGGCCGCCGGAACGGTCCACTCGGTGTGGCGGGCGCCCGCGAGTACGGCCACGAGGCCGGCGTCGTCGGCGGTGTGTTGCCGCAGGGCGTACAGCGCGGGGACGTGGTTGCCGCGGGAGCGCACCTCGATCCGGAGCCCGCCGTCGGCCGTCCGGGCCGCCGACGCGAGCGGGGGCAGTGGTGCGGGCCCGCGGGCGAGTCTCGGCAGGACCGGGGGCAGCGCGGGCCGCTGCCAGTGGTCGGCGGTCAGCCGGGTGATCGCGCCGATCGGGTCGGCGGTCACATCGGCGGCGCTGAACAGGATCTCGCCGCTGATCTCCGGCAGTCCCCTGTCCATCGTCAGATGCCGGGAGAGCTCGGCCGGGTCCTGCCAGGCGGCCGGCTGGGCGGGGTCGCCGACCTTGTACACGGCCTCTCCGACCCACAGCTGCACGTCGGTGCCGCGGACCGCCTGCGCCCACCACGGAGCGAGGACGGCGTAGTCGGCCACCGCCAGACCGATGTTCCAGTACAGCTGCGGGGCGATGTAGTCCACCCAGCCCTTGCGCACCCAGCCCAGGGTGTCGGCGTTGATCGCGTCGTAGGACTGGGTGCCGTTGGTGGCCGAGCCCCGTGGGTCGCTCGAGGCGTTGCGCCAGATGCCGAAGGGGCTGATGCCGAACGCCGCCTCGGGACGGACGTTGCGTACCCGGTCGCGCATCTCCTGCACCAGCAGGTCCACGTTGTGCCGGCGCCAGGCGGCCCGGTCGGTGAAGCCCGCGCCGTACGTGGCGAAGGCTTCGTCGTCGGGGAAGTCCTGGCCGCCCACCGGGTAGGGGTAGAAGTAGTCGTCGAAGTGGACGCCGTCGATCTCGTATCGCTCCACCGCGTCCATGATGGCGTTCTCGACGAAGGCGCGGGCGGCCGGGATGCCAGGGTTGTAGTACAACCGGCCGCCGTAGGAGACGATCCATTCCGGGTGCAGCCGCGCCGGGTGACCGGGCACGAGCTTGGTGACGTCGGACTGCTGCGAGACGCGGTACGGATTGAACCACGCGTGCAGGGCCAGCCCGCGGTCGTGCGCGGCCTTGACCATGAAGTCCAGCGGGTCGTAGCCGGGATCCTGGCCCTGAGTGCCGGTCAGGTACTGCGACCACGGCTCGTAGCGTGACGGCCAGAAGGCGTCGGCCGCCGGGCGGACCTGCGCGAATATCGCGTTGAGCCCGATCGATCTGGCGTGGTCGAGCAGCGTGATGAACTCCTCCTGCTGTACGGCGGGGCTCAGTCCGGTCCGTGAGGGCCAGTCGATGTTGGCGACGGTGGCGATCCACTCGCCACGCAGCTCGCGGTCGCGGGACGCGGTCGGGGGGCCGTCGGCGGCGGCCGCTGCGGCAGCGGGGACGGGCAACCCCGTGGCGGCCAGGCCGGCCATCAGTCCTGCGGCCCGCAGCAGGACGCGGCGCGTGGGGCGACGTGCGGCCGAGCCGTGGTTCGCGGTGTCGGTCACGCGGACTCCTTGAAGAGAGACGGGAGCGGCGGCTTGATCGGATCACCGTTCCCAGCGCGCCGTGCCTGGTCAACGAGCGGCGTGAAAATAGTTACCAAATCGCTAGCGTTCAATGTAAGAAACTTACATCGACGCGGAGTTGGGTCCGCATCCTGTCTCGCCACCCGGTTCGGCCGTCGGTGGGCACCTCCTCGGCTGCCGGGAGCCGGTCCCTCCTCGGCTTGGCGAACCGCTGCACCGCGAACAGATGCGGTGCAGCGCCAGGGCCTCCCTCCGGTACACCGGCCCTCATGAAGAACCGACCTGACGGGCTCTGATCAATGCCCGTTGGCCTCGCTAGCGCCGTCGCCGTTCCCGGACGCCGGCCGTGGCGGGGCGCGTCGCGTGGGCGTACCCCGCTGCCGCGGTGAGGAACACGCCCATGACGGCGACGGGGGCCGCGGCCGTCAGCCAACCGGGGTCGTCAGCCGGGCCGGAGAAGGCGTGCAGGGCTGCCACGGCCACCGCCGCGGCCAGGCCGCAGGCAAGGACGGTGGCGACGACGTTGCGGGAGTGGGACGGGCCGGTCGGGGGTGGGACGTGGCCCAGGTGGGTCCAGTGGTGGGCCATCTCGCGGGCCTCGTGCCTGCGCCGGGCGGCGGCGTGCAGGCGCAGGGCGCCGGCGACGGTGGCGCCGGCCACGGCCGCGGCGACCGGCGTCCACCATGCCTCGGCGACGAGCAGCAGCACGGCGAGGGCGCCCGTGCCGGCCCAGCCGGTCACGCAGGCCGCGGCGGCGATGCGCCGGGACTCGGGCCGGTCCGCGCCGGCCCGCAGGTCGGCGAGGGCCGGCACGTACCAGACGGAGCCCGCGGTGGTGAGCGCCGCGGCTCCCATGGCGGCGACGGCGTGTGGCACGGCCTACCTCGCCGCCTCTTCCACCTCGGCCCGACCTGCGGCCCCTGCAGCCCCGGCGACACCGACCGCCCCGGCGACACCGACCGCCCCGGTGACGCCGGCGGCCCCGCCGACCCCGGTGACACCCGTGATCCCGGAGATCTCCGGATGGTGCAGGTCGAACGCCGGGGACTCGGTCCGAATGCGGGGTAGGGAGGTGAAGTTGTGCCGCGGCGGCGGGCAGGAGGTCGCCCACTCCAGGGAGCGGCCGTAGCCCCACGGGTCGTCGACGCCGACCGGCTTGCCGTACTTTGCCGTCTTCCAGACGTTGTAGAAGAACGGCAGGATCGACAGGCCGAGCAGGAACGACCCGACCGTGGACAGGGTGTTGAGGGTGGTGAAGCCGTCGGCCGCGAGGTAGTCGGCGTACCGGCGCGGCATGCCCTCCACGCCCAGCCAGTGCTGGATCAGGAACGTGAGGTGGAAGCCCACCGTGAGCGTCCAGAACGTGATCTTGCCGAGCCGTTCGTCGAGCATCTTGCCCGTGAACTTCGGCCACCAGAAGTGGAATCCGGCGAACATCGCGTACACCACCGTGCCGAAGATCGTGTAGTGGAAGTGCGCCACCACGAAGTACGAGTCGGACAGGTGGAAGTCCAGCGGCGGGGAGGCCAGGATCACTCCGGTCAGACCGCCGAAGAGGAACGTGATCAGGAAGCCCACCGTCCACAGCATCGGCGTCTCGAAGCTCAGGGACCCCTTCCACATGGTGCCGAGCCAGTTGAAGAACTTCACCCCGGTCGGGACCGCGATCAGGAACGTCATGAAGGAGAAGAACGGCAGGAGCACGCCACCGGTGACGTACATGTGGTGCGCCCAAACGGTCAGCGACAGGCCCGCGATGGAGATGGTGGCGCCGATCAGGCCCATGTAGCCGAACATCGGCTTGCGGGCGAAGACCGGGATGACCTCACTCACGATGCCGAAGAACGGCAGCGCCAGGATGTACACCTCGGGATGGCCGAAGAACCAGAACAGGTGCTGCCACAGCAGTGCCCCGCCGTTGGCCGAGTCGAAGATGTGGCTGCCGAACTTGCGGTCCATCTCCAGGGCGAACAGCGCCGCCGCGAGCACGGGGAAGACGAGCAGCACGAGGAGCGCGGTCAGCAGGACGTTCCAGGTGAAGATCGGCATACGGAACATCGTCATGCCGGGCGCGCGCATGCAGATGATCGTGGTGATGAAGTTGACCGAGCCGAGGATGCTGCCGAAGCCGGACAGCGCCACACCCATGATCCACATGTCGGATCCGATGCCCGGCGAGTGGACCGCGTCCGACAGCGGCGCGTACAGGAACCAGCCGAAGTCGGCCGCGCCCTGCGGGGTGAGGAAACCGCCCGCGGCGATGAGGGAGCCGAGCAGGAACAGCCAGTAGGCGAGCATGTTCAGCCGCGGGAAGGCGACGTCGGGCGCCCCGATCTGCAGCGGCATGATCCAGTTCGCGAAGCCGGTGAAGAGCGGCATCGCGAACATCAGCAGCATGATCGAGCCATGCATCGTGAACGCCTGGTTGAACTGCTCGTTCGACATGATCTGCAGTCCGGGCCGGGCGAGTTCGGCCCGCATCGCCAGCGCCATCACGCCACCGAGGACGAAGAACGCGAAGGCGGTGACGAGATACAGCGTCCCGATCTTCTTGTGGTCGGTGGTGGTCAGCCACTCGACCCACGAGGGTCGCACGGCGCCGTGTCCTGGGACCTGGGCCGCCTGCCCTCCTGTCACTGGGCCACGGGCCGCGTCCTTGTCCGCCACCGCGGTACCGGGAGCCGGCGTGGCCTCGTCCCCCTCTTCCGGGGCTTCCGGCCGCGCTGCCGCCGCCTGTTGTATGCGCACCTCGTCCACCGGACGGTGCCCTCCGCATCTGCTTGGTTCATCGACACAACGACGAGCCCGGAGGTGCTCCGGTTGAGGAACGGACCCGGCCCTCCCGGCCGCCGCCTCATGATCGCCGGAGGGGTACGGGGTGCCGATAGGGCCGAACAGTCCCCGCACGGGGATGCGGGTAGGGCCCAAAAGCCCTGCTTGGTCCCGGCGGGCGTCTCGGGGCCCCAACGCCGACCCCTCCCCCTGCATCGGTAGGGGCCGACCCGTCCCCGCACACTGGGAAGGGGCCGGCCCGTCACCGCACTCTGGGAAGGGTCCGGCCCGTCCCCGCACCGCCAGGCCATGGGAGTGCGGCGGGACAGAGGGATGGAGCGATCTCTCCTGTTCAGGAAATGAACGGTGGGGGGTTCGAGAGCGCTCTCTTGACGGTGAATGCTTCATGCGAGTGAAGGAAGCGTCAAGAGGTGCGACGGGGTTCGGCCAGACAGGAAGTGACATCGCGTCAAGTTCTGCTGCCGCCAATGGAGATGCGTCCCTCCTCGCCGGGCGCGTCCGCGCCGGGCGCCGAGACCCAACCGTTGTACTGCGTCTTCCCCGCCCTCCTGCCGCAGGTCAGGCGGCGCGTGCCGGCCACATCGGGTCGGCGGAGCCGCCTCCGCCGTCACCGGCCGCCGATTCGCCCTTGCCGGATCCCTTGACGAGTCCTCTCCCGGAGGTTTAACTCACGTCCTAAATTAAGCCCTGAGGCGCCTTCGGAAGTCGAACCGAGCGAACCGGACCCGATCGCACGAGAACGAGCACGGGACACGGGAGCGAGAGCGGTGTCGGCGTCCGGAGGACTCCTCGCGGTTCTCGACTCCCGGAAAGGGACACCAGGAGCCATGCGCAGCATCCGAGCCGCGGCCGTAGGCGCCGTCACCATGTCTCTCGCCCTTGCCGTCTCGGCCTGCGGAGGCGGTTCGTCGACGGGCGGCGGGTCCAACGACTCGCCGAAGACGCTCACGTACTGGGCCTCCAACCAGGGCGCCAGCATCGAGATCGACAAGAAGGTCCTCCAGCCCGAACTCGACAAGTTCCAGAAGCAGACGGGCATCAAGGTGAAGCTGGAGGTCGTGCCCTGGTCGGACCTGCTGAACCGGATCCTCGCCGCGACCACCTCGGGCCAGGGCCCCGACGTCCTCAACATCGGCAACACCTGGAGCGCCTCCCTCCAGGCCACCGGGGGGCTGCTGCCCTGGGACGCCAAGAACTTCGACAAGATCGGCGGCAAGGACCGCTTCGTCGACTCCGCGCTCGGCTCGACCGGCGCCCAGGGCCAGGACCCGGCCGCCGTACCGCTGTACTCGATGGCGTACGCGCTCTACTACAACAAGCAGATCTTCGCCGATGCGGGCATCTCCAAGCCCCCGGCCACCTGGGACGAACTCGTCGCCGACGGCAAGAAGATCCAGGCCAAGGGCAAGCAGGTCCTCGGCGCCGAGGGCGCCAACGTCTCGGAGAACATCCACCACGTGTTCGTCTTCGCCAAGCAGCACGGCGCCGACTTCTTCTCTGCCGACGGCAAGCCCGACTTCACGAGCGACGGCACGGTCGCCGCGGTCAAGCAGTACGTCGACCTGATGGCCAAGGACAAGGCCATCCCGCAGGGCAACGCCGAGTACGCGCAGAACCAGTCGGTCAGCGACTTCGCCAAGGGCAGGACAGCGATGCTGCTGTGGCAGTCCGCCTCCTCCAACCTCAAGTCCCAGGGCATGAGCGCGGACGCCTACGGCATCGCCCCGGTCCCCGTGCAGTCCGGGACCCCCGGCACCGGCAACCAGGTCAACTCGATGGTCGCCGGAATCAACCTGGCCGTCTTCAAGAACACCCACAACCTCGACGGCGCCACGGAGTTCGTGAAGTTCATGACCAGTGACGAGGAGCAGAAGATCCTCAACACGGCCTACACCTCCATCCCGCCGGTCAAGACCGCCCAGGCGGACGCCGCCTTCAACACCCCGGACAACGCCGTCCTGAAGGAAACCCTCGCCACGAGCGCCGCCGCGCTGCCACAGGTCGCCGACGAGTCCCAGTTCGAGACGACCGTCGGCACGGCCGTCAAGGAACTGTTCGCCGACGCCGCCGCCGGACGCACGATCACCACGGAGTCGGTGAAGGCCAAGCTGCTCAAGGCCCAGCAGCAGATGCCGGCGAAGTGAGCGCGGACACCCACATGACGACCACCGCTCCCGCGCACACCGGCGGGACGACGGCACCCGTGAAGTCACCCGGGGCGGCGCGCGGACCTCGCCGCCCCGGGTGGCTCGGACGTGTCTCGCTGCCGTACCTGCTGCTCCTGCCCGCCCTGCTGCTCGAACTCCTGGTCCACCTGGTGCCGATGGTGATCGGCATCGTGATGAGCTTCAAGGAGCTGACCCAGTTCTACATCCGCGACTGGGGCACGGCCCCCTGGTCCGGCCTCGACAACTACCGTATGTCGGTGGACTTCAACGCCCCCGTAGGCGAGGCGCTGCTGCACTCCTTCCTGGTCACCGTCGCCTTCACCCTGCTGTCGGTCGGACTGTGCTGGCTCATCGGCACCGCGGCCGCGATCTGCATGCAGGACACCTTCCGCGGACGCGGCCTGCTGCGCGCCCTGTTCCTGGTGCCGTACGCGCTGCCGGTCTACGCGGCCGTCATCACCTGGGTGTTCATGTTCCAGCACGACAACGGCCTGGTGAACCACGTGCTGCACGACCAGCTGCACCTCACCGACAAGCCGTCGTTCTGGCTCATCGGAGACAACAGCTTCATCGCGCTGCTGACGGTATCGGTGTGGAAGGGCTGGCCGTTCGCCTTCCTCATCGTCATGGCCGGACTCCAGAACATCCCGCGCGAGCTGTACGAGGCCGCCGCGCTGGACGGCGCCGGCACCTGGCAGCAGATCCGCCGCATCACCCTGCCGTCCCTGCGCCCCGTCAACCAGGTGCTGGTCCTGGTGCTGTTCCTGTGGACGTTCAACGACTTCAACACGCCGTACGTGCTGTTCGGCAAGGCCGCCCCCGAGGCCGCGGACCTCATCTCGGTCCACATCTACCAGGCCTCGTTCGTCACCTGGAACTTCGGCACCGGGTCCGCCATGTCCGTCCTGCTGCTGCTCTTCCTGCTGGTCGTCACCGGCGGCTACCTCGCGCTCACCTCACGCGGACGGAGGTCCGCCGATGTCTGACACCCTCAGGCCCGCGACGGCCGGTGCCCACCGGTCTCCGACGGCGCCGCCGCGCTCCTTCCTGTGGACCCGGCGGATCTTCCTCACCCTGCTGACCGGGTTCGTCCTGGTGCCCGTCTACGTGATGGTCTCCAGTTCGCTGAAGCCGCTCGCGGACGTCACCGGCAAGTTCCGCTGGCTGCCGAGCGGTCTGACCTTCCGCCCCTACATCGACATCTGGTCGACGGTCCCGCTCGCCCGGTACTTCGTCAACTCGCTGATAGTGGCGGGCGCGGCGACGGTCTGCTCGGTGGTGATCGCGGTGTTCTCCGCGTACGCCGTCAGCCGCTACAGCTTCCACGGCAAGCGCGTCTTCACGGTCACCGTCCTGTCGACGCAGATGTTCCCGGGCATCCTCTTCCTCCTCCCGCTGTTCCTGCTCTACGTCAACATCGGCAACGCCACCGGCATCGCCCTGTTCGGCTCGCGCGGCGGCCTCATCCTGACGTACCTCACCTTCTCGCTGCCGTTCTCGATCTGGATGCTGATCGGGTACTTCGACTCGGTCCCGCGCGATCTGGACGAGGCGGCTCTGGTGGACGGCTGCGGGCCGCTCGGCGCGCTGTTCCGGGTCGTCGTGCCGGCCGCGATCCCCGGCATCGTCGCCGTCGCCGTGTACGCCTTCATGACCGCCTGGGGCGAGGTGCTCTTCGCGTCCGTCATGACCAACGACACCACCCGCACACTCGCGGTCGGTCTCCAGGGCTACTCCACGCAGTACGACGTGTACTGGAACCAGATCATGGCCGCCTCGCTCGTCGTCAGCGTGCCCGTGGTCGCCGGCTTCCTGCTGCTTCAGCGCTACCTCGTCGCGGGGCTCACCGCGGGAGCGGTGAAGTGACCGCCAACCCCCCAAGTCTCGAAAGGACTTCCGTGTCCGACGCCATCGACCTCGCCGCACTCCCGCACGACTTCCGGTGGGGCACGGCCACATCGGCGTACCAGATCGAGGGGGCCGTCGCCGAGGACGGCCGCTCGCCGTCCATCTGGGACACCTTCTCCCACACCCCCGGCAAGATCGACAACGACGACCACGGCGACACCGCCTGCGACCACTACCACCGCTGGCGCGAGGACGTCGCGCTGATGAGCCGACTGGGCCTGAACGCCTACCGGTTGTCGATCGCCTGGCCGCGCGTGATGCCGGACGGCGACGGCCTCGTGAACCCCAAGGGTCTCGACTTCTACGACGAGTTGATCGACGGACTGCTGGCGGCGGGCATCACCCCCTCCGTCACCCTCTACCACTGGGACCTGCCCCAGGCCCTCCAGGACCGCGGCGGCTGGCCCGAGCGCGAAACCGCCGAGCACTTCGCCACCTACACCTCGTTCGTCGCCGAACGCCTCGGCGACCGGGTGTCCCACTGGACCACCCTCAACGAACCGTCCTGCTCCGCCTGGATCGGCCACCTCGAGGGCAAGATGGCCCCCGGCCTGACCGACCTGACCGCCGCGGTCCGCGCCTCCTACCACCTGCTCCTGGGCCATGGCCTGGCCGCCCAGGCGATCCGCGCCGCGACGTCCGGCGCCGAGGTCGGCATCGTCAACAACCTCTCCACCGTCTTCCCGGCAAGCGACAGTCCCGAGGACGAGGCCGCCGCCCGCCGCCACGACGGCCACGTCAACCGCTGGTGGCTGGACCCCGTCCACGGCCGCGGCTTCCCCGCCGACATGCGCGAGGTCTACGGCGTCGACCTCCCCGAACGCCCCTGCGACCTCGACATCATCGCCGCCCCGCTGGACTGGCTCGGCCTCAACTACTACTTCCCGGCGACGGTGGCCGACGACCCCGCAGGCCCGGTGCCCCACGCCCGCTCCGTACGCCGCCCGGACGTGCCCCGCACCGGCATGGACTGGGAGATCGACGCGTCCGGCATCGAGACGCTGCTGCTGCGCCTCACCCACGAGTACGGCGCCCGGAAGCTCTACGTCACCGAGAACGGCTCCGCCTTCCCCGACACCGTGGCCCCCGACGGCACGGTCGACGACCCCGAGCGCCAGGACTATCTCGTGGGGCACCTGGCCGCCTGCGCCTCCGCCGCCCGCAAGGGCGCCCCGCTGGCCGGCTACTTCGCCTGGTCGCTGCTGGACAACTTCGAGTGGGCGTACGGCTACGCCAAGCGCTTCGGCCTCGTCCACGTCGACTACGCCACCCAGGCCCGCACCATCAAGGGCAGCGGCCACCGGTACGCGGACATCGTGCGCGCGCACGGGGAGCTGAGGCGCGGGGCCGCCTGAGCCCGGCCCCGCGGGCGGACGGGCGCGGTCCCTCGGCAGGGGCGCGGCGGCCCGGCACCGGCGCTCCACAGTCCGCACGCGCCGCGCCCTTCACACGCGGTACGGGCCCGGATCACATCCCCCGTGATCCGGGCCCGTCGGCGTGGTGCGGGCGTCACGCGGCCCGCGCCGGCTCCAGTACCTCCTCGACCGGGGCGGCCCGCAGCACCCCGCCGGTCCTGGCGGCGGCGCCCCGCACCCGCGACGTCCGCCACAGCCACAGCACGTCCCGTCCGAACGACCACACCAGCAGTCCCAGCGCCAGCAGCACCACACCGGCGGTGGCCGGCAGGGGCAGCAGGTCCGCGCCGGCGAGCAGCAGGCAGACGCCCTGGAGCGCGGCGACCGTCTTGCGGGCGGTGCTCGGCGGCAGGGGCGCGTTCAGCCAGGGCAGTACGCGGGCGGCGGCGACGAAGACGTACCGCATACCGCCGATCAGCAGCACCCACGGGCCGAGCATCGTCGAGACGTACACGCTGAGCACCAGGATCAGGAACGCGTCCACCTCCATGTCGAAGCGGGCGCCGAGCGCCGTGGAGGTACCCGTGCGGCGGGCCACCTTGCCGTCGACGCCGTCCAGGATCAGGGCCACCGTCGTCAGCGCGACCAGCAGCGACACCGGCGGCGCGCTCTCGAAGGAGTCCGCGACCAGCGCTGTCACCCCACCGACGAGAACGGCCCGGCCCAGGGTCACCCGGTTGGCCGGGCCGAAGGAACGCAGCCGCGACCGGTGCAGCGCCCGGGAGAGCACCGCCCAGGTGGCGACCGCGAAGACCAGGCCGGTCACCCAGCCCGCGGGACCCATGCCGATCGCCGGGCCGAGCAGGGCCAGCAACAGGATCTGCGCGCCCGCTCCCACCGCGGTCTCCTGCTGGACAAGCCGTGCGTCGTACGTGTTGTTCAGGGCCACCGAACATCCTCCGGCCGAGTGACAGAGTCGATCAACGCCGCGTACGTTGTGCGCGGCCTGTGCACTTCTCGGTACGTGAACAACTTCCCGATCGTTCAGGAGGATTCTCGATGAACCGCTCCGCGCGCGCCTTCTGGCTGACCTCGCCGGGGCACGGCGAGATACGCCGGACGGACCTTCCGGAACCCGGTCCGGGCGAGGTGGTCGTCCGCGCGCTGTACTCAGGGGTCAGCCGCGGAACCGAGTCGCTCGTGTTCCGCGGCCAGGTGCCCGAGAGCCAGTACGAGGCCATGCGGGCGCCGTTCCAGGAGGGCGACTTCCCGGGCCCGGTGAAGTACGGCTACCTCAGTGTGGGGGTGGTGGAGGAGGGTCCGCGGGAGCTGACCGGGCGTACGGTCTTCTGCCTCCATCCGCACCAGAGCCGCTACGTCGTCCCGGCGAGCGCGGTGACCCCTGTGCCGGAGAACGTGCCGGCCGGGCGGGCGGTGCTCGCGGGCACCGTCGAGACCGCCGTGAACGCACTGTGGGACGCCGCGCCCCTGGTCGGCGACCGTATCGCCGTGGTCGGGGGCGGCATGGTCGGCTGCTCGGTGGCCGCCCTGCTGGCCCGGTTCCCCGGCGTGCGCGTCCAGCTGGTGGACGCGGACCCGGCCCGCGCCGAGATCGCCGAGGCGCTCGGCGTGGGCTTCGCGCTGCCCGAGGACGCGCTCGGCGACTGCGACCTCGTCGTGCACGCCAGCGCCACCGAGCAGGGCCTTGCCCGCGCGCTGGAACTGCTCACCCCCGAGGGCACCGTCCTCGAACTGAGCTGGTACGGCGACCGGCGCGTCGCCCTCCCGCTCGGCGAGGCCTTCCACTCCCGCCGGCTGGTCATCCGCGGCAGCCAGGTCGGCACCGTCTCTCCGGCCCGCTCCAGCCGCACCTACGCCGACCGGCTGGCCCTCGCGCTCGACCTGCTCGCCGACCCGGCCCTGGACGCCCTCGTCACCGGGGAGAGCGCGTTCGAGGAACTGCCGGAGGTGATGCCGGGGCTCGCCTCCGGGGAGATCCCGGCGCTGTGCCACCGGGTCAGGTACGGCGACCGATCATGACGGATCGTCCGATCCGGGACGACAAGAGCGCCTGACCTTGAGAAAAGAGTGAGAGGGCGCTGAACAACGGGAAGCGAAGAGCCGTACTACACGGCATCCCCCGGCAGGCACCGGCCGGGGGACCAGACGCGCCGCACCTGGAGGGTCGTCCGTTGTTCAGCATCACCGTCCGCGATCACATCATGATCGCCCACAGCTTCCGCGGCGAGGTCTTCGGGCCCGCGCAGCGTCTGCACGGCGCCACGTTCCTCGTGGACGCCACTTTCCGGCGCGAGCAGCTGGACGACGACAACATCGTCGTCGACATCGGACTGGCCACGCAGGAACTGGGCGCCGTGGTGGGAGAGCTGAACTACCGCAACCTCGACCACGAGCCCGACTTCGCCGGCGTCAACACCTCCACGGAGTTCCTGGCCAAGGTCATCGCCGACCGGCTCGCCGAACGGATCCACAAGGGCGCCCTGGGCGAGGGGGCCAAGGGCCTGGCCGGCCTCACCGTCACACTCCACGAGTCGCACGTCGCCTGGGCGAGTTACGAGCGTGCGCTGTGACCGACACGACCGTCCACCGCCCCTCGCCCCTGGCCTACCTGCCCGCGCAGCGCGCCGGCTCGGAGAACGTCGGGATCATCCCCATGTCCCTGCGCACCGTGCACTTCGTCCTGCCGGGCGGTGTCGACGACCCGGCCACCCCGAGCGGCGGCAACGCCTACGACCGCCGCGTGAGCCTGGACCTGCCCGGCTTCGGCTGGCAGGTCAGGGCGCATCCCGTGGACGGTTCCTGGCCCCGGCCCGACGCCCGGGCCCGTGACGAACTCACCCGCGTCCTGCGGGAGTTGCCGGACGGCGTGGTCGTCCTCCTCGACGGGCTGGTCGCCTGCGGCGTGCCCGAGACCGTCGTGCCCGAGGCCGAGCGGCTGCGCCTGGCCGTCCTCGTCCACCTGCCGCTCGGCGACGAGACGGGACTCGATCCGGCCGTGGCGGCGGAACTGGACGCCGGGGAACGCCAGGTGCTGCGCGCGGTGTCCGCCGTCGTCGCCACCAGCGACTGGGCGGTGCGCCGCCTCGTCTCCCACCACGGCCTCGCCCCCGACCGGGTCCACGCCGCCACCCCCGGCGCCGACATCGCGCCCCTCGCGCCCGGCACCGACGGGGTCTCCCGGCTGCTGTGCGTCGCCTCGGTCACCCCGCGCAAGGGGCAGCACCGGCTGGTGGAGGCGCTGGCCGGGGTCACCGACCTACCATGGAGCTGCACCTGCGTCGGTGCGCTCACCCAGGACCCCGCCTACGTCGACCGGTTGCGCGGCCTGATCGCGGAGCACGGCCTGCAGGACCGTTTCCACCTGGTCGGACCGCGGGCCGGAGCCGAGCTCGACGCCAGCTACGCCGCCGCCGACCTGATGGTCCTCGCCTCCTATGCGGAGACGTACGGCATGGCGGTCACCGAGGCCCTCGCCCGGGGCGTGCCGGTGCTCGCGACCGACGTCGGCGGGGTGGGCGAGGCGGTCGGCCGCGCCCCCGACGGCGGGGTGCCCGGCATCCTCGTACCGCCGGAGGACCCCGCGGCCCTCGCCGCCGAGTTGCGCGGCTGGTTCGGCGAGGCCGACGTCCGGCGCCGGCTGAAGTCCGCCGCCCGCGGCCGGCGCGCCGCCCTCGACGGCTGGGCCAACACCGCCCGCAGCCTGGCCGGCGTGCTCGGCCGGCTGCCGAAGGAACCCAGGAGGGCGGCATGACCACGCCGGATACGTCCACGGAGGCCGCCCGGCCCACCGACGCCATCCCGTCCCGGCCGGGGCCGCGGGAGCGGTCCGGCCCCGCCAACGGCCCCGCTTCGGGCGCGGTGGGGCGGTCGGCCGCCGAGACGGCGCGGCTCGCAGGAAAGGACCCCTCGGCCATGGCGGAAACCGGCGCGTTCTCCCCGCAGGCGGCTCAGTACACCGAGACCCCGGCAGTGATTCCGGGGGCCGGGCCCGCGCAGCGGCCCGGGGAGCGGGCCACCGTAAGGCTTCGGGAGGACGCGCAGGAGGAGCCGCCTCGGTACGCGCCCGAGTGGCTGCAGCTCCGGGAGGCGGCGGACGCCGCCGCGCGGGCGACGGAACTGCTCGATCCGCTGCGGATCCGGCTGGTCAACCTGCCGAGCCGGCACGGCGGGCTCGTCGTGCACGACCTGGGATGCGGCACCGGCTCGATGGGCCGCTGGCTCGCCTCCCGGCTGGACGGCGCCCAGCACTGGGTCCTGCACGACCGCGACCCCTACCTGCTGCACTTCGCGGCCGTGGCCTCCCCGCGCGCGGCCGCCGACGGCAGCCGGATCACCGTCGAGACGCGGCGCGGCGACGTGGCCCGGCTCACCCCGGACGCCGTGTCCGGCGCGTCCCTGGTCACGGCCTCCGCGCTGCTGGACGTCCTGACCCGCGAGGAGATCGACACCCTCGCCGCGGCCTGCGCCGGAGCGGGCTGCCCGGCGCTGCTGACCCTCTCGGTGGCCGGCCGGGTCGAACTGACCCCGGCCGACCGGCTGGACGCCGAGATCACCGAGGCGTTCAACGCCCACCAGCGGCGCACCGGGCTGCTCGGTCCCGACGCGGTCGACGCGGCCCGCGAGGCCTTCGCCGCGCACGGCGCCACCGTACGGCTGCACCCGAGTGCCTGGCGGCTCGGCCCCGACCAGCGCGAACTGACCGCCCAGTGGCTGCGCGGCTGGGTCGGCGCGGCCGTCGAACAGCGTCCCGAGCTGAAGCCGCGCGCCGACCGCTACCTCGCCGACCGCCTGGAGGCCTGCGCGGCGGGGGAGTTGCGGGTCGTCGTGCACCACAACGACCTGCTGGCGCTGTCCCGGCCGACGGATCGTGCCGCATGAGCGCGCAGACGGTGGACGCACCTCGCGTACGCGACCGGGAGGCGGGGGAGCACGACGCGTCCGGCGCCCCCGGCGCCCCCGACGCGCTGGGCGCACCTGACGGGACCGGCGTACCCGGCGGGGCCGGTGCACCTGACGGGACCGACGCGCCCAACGTGTCCGGCGCGCCCAACGTGCCCCGTCCCCGCGGCACATCAGGCGGTGCCCTCCGCGGTCGTACCCTTCTCGCGGCGCTCTCCCGCCTCAACACCCGTGCTGTGCGAACCCACTTCGGCACCGTCATCGGTGTCGCCATCCTCGCCGTCCTGTTGTGGCGGCTGGGCACCGGCGTCTTCCTGGACGGGCTGCGGCGGATCGACACGCCGACCCTCCTCCTGGCGCTGGGCATCGGGCTGGTCACCACCGTGTTCAGCGCCTGGCGCTGGCAGTTGGTGGCCCGCGGCCTGCGCATCCGGCTGCCGCTCGGCCAGGCGGTGGCCGACTACTACCGTGCGCTGTTCCTGAACGCTGCGCTGCCCGGCGGCGTCCTGGGCGACGTGCACCGGGCGGTGCGGCACGGGCAGAGCGCCGGCGATCTGGGGCGCGGCGTGCGGGCCGTGGTTCTCGAACGGGTCGCCGGGCAGATCGCGCTCGCCGTCACCGGCGCGGCGGTCCTGCTCACCCTGCCGTCCCCCGTGCGCGACCAAACGCGGCACCTCGCGGCCCTGCTCGCCTTCGCCGCCGCCGGCGCGTTCGCCATCGTCCTCGCCCTGCGCATGAACCGCGCGCCCTCGCGCCGGGGGCGGGCCCTGTGCCGCGCCCTCGCCGAGGCCCGGGAGGGGCTGCTGTCCCGCCGCAACGGGCCGGGCGTCGCGCTGTCCTCGGCCGTCGTCCTGGCCGGGCACATCGGGATGTTCGTGGTCGCCGCGCACGTCGCCGGCCCTGCCGCCCCGGTGCTCGTCCTGCTGCCCCTGGCCGTCCTCGCGCTGGTCGCGATGGGACTGCCGCTGAACGTGGGCGGGTTCGGGCCCCGCGAGGGCGTCGCGGCCTGGGCGTTCGGCGCCGCCGGACTCGGCGCGAGCACCGGAGTGGCCGTGGCCGTGGTGTACGGGGTGCTGAGCTTCGTGGCCGGCCTGCCGGGCGCGCTCGTCCTCGTCGCCCGCTGGTACACCGGGATGCGCGCCGGGTCCCGTCCCACCGAACCGGCCCCGGAACCCGGCCGCGCCTTCGACGGGGACTATCCGCGCCCGCTCCCCGGCAACTCCAAGCCCTCGGACGTGAGCAGCGAGAAATACGGACCGAAGGAATCCGCCAGGCTGTTCAGCAGTTCCTCGCCCTTTTCCGCGGAACCCAGGGAAGGGCGGCCGATGACGCCCGATTCGGTATAGGCGGACATTCCGGCGGTGAGCAGATGCCGCCGGTCGTCCGCGACGAAATCGGCTGACTCGTAACCGGCCCGGACCATTTCCGGATGGGCGTGCAGAAGAATGGAGGTCTCGATTTCCCCCGCGTGCATGTCGGTGAGCGGCGAGGTGCGCACCCCGGCCGCCTCGAGGGCCGTCTGCCAGTCCTCCGCGGCGGGGAACAGCGCGAGGCGCTCACCGCGCGCGGAGGCCTCCTGAACGACGTTGCCCAGCACGTAGTTGCCGCCGTGACCGTTGACGACCACCAGGGCCTCGACGCCGGAGCGGCGCAGTGAGTCCGCGATGTCCCGCACCACCGCATGAAGGGTCACGGAAGAGATGCTGACGGTTCCCGGCCAGGCGGCGTGCTCGTGCGAGCAGGAGATCGTCACCGGTGGAAGGAGGTGCACCGGGTACGCGTCGGCCATCCGGCGGGCGATGGCACAGGCGACCAGCGTGTCGGTCGCCAACGGGAGGAACGGGCCGTGCTGTTCGAAACTGCCCACCGGCAGGACCGCCACCTGCCGTGAGAGGTCCGCCCCCCGCGTCCGTACGTCTTGCGTGGTGTCCGCCGGCAACAGACCATGTGCCGTCGGCCGCGTTCCCGAACCCCTCATTGTTTTCCGGCCTTTCGTCTCTGCTTAGGAATCAGATCATGACAGAAGACCTCGGCGTACTCGGCAAGAAGTCGACCCGGCGCACGGGCGTGGAGCGCGTCGTGAATGCCGCGCTGCCCACCGCGTACGGCACATTCCAGGCGGTCGGCTACCTGGACCACGACCGCGGTGACGAACAAGTCGCACTGGTGCACGGCGGCATCGGCATCGACCGGGTCCTGGTCCGGCTGCACTCGGAGTGCCTGACCGGGGACGCCTTCGGCTCCCAGCACTGCGAGTGCGGCGACCAACTCGCCGCCGCGCTGAGCGCCGTCGTCGCCGAAGGCAGCGGCATCGTCGTCTACTTGCGAGGTCACGAGGGCCGGGGCATCGGGCTGCTCGCCAAGCTGCGGGCGATGGCCCTTCAGGCGGAGGGCCTGGACACGGTCGAGGCCAACCTGGCGCTAGGCCTGCCGGTCGACGCCCGCGACTACGGTGTCGCCGCCAGGATGCTGCACGACCTGGGCGTGCGCTCGGTGCGTCTGATGTCCAACAACCCGCGCAAGCGTGAGGCGTTGGTGCGGCACGGCATCCAAGTAGCCGAGCAGGTCCCGCTGCTGATCCCGCCGTGCGAGAACAACATCACCTACCTGCGGACCAAGCGGGAGCGGCTCGACCACCACCTGCCCCATCTGGACGCGGTGGCGCACCTGTCCTGAGCCGGGCGGACCAGGGCCGCACCGGCGGCCGGACCCGGGCCGGGCCACTCCCGGCCGGGCAGCCGGCGACGAAGCGGGAAACCCGGCGGGCGACCGCCGGGATCCCCCGCTCCCGCCCTCTACGGCAGGAGCCCCGCGGGCGGGGGAGCGACCACTGGGGAATGCGCGGCTCGGCCCCCCTGGTTGACCGGGATATGACTCAGGACACGCCGTACGACGCCGTGCAGGAAGCCCTGCTCGCGCTGCTCTCCGAAAGCCGCGGCGGGGTGCTGGTCACCCTCAAGCGGGACGGCCGGCCCCAGTTGTCGAACGTCGCTCACGCCTACGACCCGGACGAGCGGGTCGTCCGCGTCTCGATCACCGACGACCGCGCCAAGACCCGCAATCTGCGCCGGGACCCGCGAGCGTCGTACCACGTCAGCAGCCCGGACCGGTGGGCCTACACGGTCGCCGAGGGCACCGCGGACCTGTCACCGGTCGCCACGGACCCGTACGACGAGACCGTCGAGGAACTGGTCCGCCTCTACCGGGACGTCCTCGGCGAGCACCCCGACTGGGACGACTACCGCGCCGCCATGGTCCGCGAGCGCCGCCTGGTGCTCCGCCTGCGGGTGGAACGGGCCTACGGCATCCCCAAGCGCGCCGCCGGCGGGTGAGGCACGCCCTGTTCAGGGGCGACGCCCGTGCGGGTCCGGCTCTCGATCGCCCGCAGGACCGCCACCATGTCCTGGCCGCCGTGGCCGAGCGACACCGTCTCCTCGAACAGGGCGTGGCACACGTCGAGGAGCGGGGAGGCGGTGCCGGACGCGCGTGCCGCCTCGGCGATCAGCCGGTTGTTCTTCAGCACGTCGAGGGCGGCCGCCTGGACGTCGAAGTCCCCGGACAGCAGCTTGGGCGCCTTCATCCGGGAGACCGGGCTGGCCATCGGGCCCGCGTCCAGGACGTCGAGGAACAGCCGCGGGTCGAGCCCCTGCCGTTCGGCGAAGTGGAACGCCTCGGTGAGCCCGGTCACCAGCGTGATCAGGAAGAGGTTCACCGACAGCTTCGTCAGCAGCGCGCCCGGCGCGGGGCCGCACACGAACGTCTCCCGGCACAGGGGAGCGAGCAGCGGGCGTACGGTCCGCACCGCTCGCTCGTCACCGGCCAGCATCGCCACCAGGTGGCCGTTCTCCGCCGGGACGCGGGAGCCGGAGACGGGCGCCTCGACGTAGCTCCCGCCCGACGCCCGTACGTCGGCCTCCAGCGCGCGTGAGTAGGCGGGCGAGGTGGTGCCCATGTGGACGACCACCCGCCCCGCGACACGCGCGGCGAAGTCCGGCCCGCCCCGGCCGAGGGTCGCGTCGGTGGCGGCGTCGTCCGCCAGCATCAGCAGCACCACCTCCGACCGGGCGAACACCCCGCCGGGGTCCGCCGACACCTCGGCGCCGGCCGCGCGCAGGGGAGCGGTACGGGAGGCCGTGCGGTTCCACACGGTGAGGGGAGTGCCGGAGCGGGCCAGCCGGAGCGCCATGGGCTGCCCCATGACTCCGAGACCGATGAAGCCGACGTTCACGAGGACCGCCCTGAGGTCGGGGCTGTGTTATGACAGCGGTCATGGTAGCCGCGCTCATGACGGCGGTCATAGGGTGGGGCGGGAGACGTGTACGGAGCCGGGAGGCCGACGATGACGGGTACCGAGCGGGGACCTCGCGAGCGGATGGTCTTCAGCGCGGCCCAGCTCATCCGGCGCGACGGCGTGGGCGCGACCGGGATGCGGGAGGTGGCCGCCCACGCGGACGCGCCCCGCGGATCCCTCCAGCACTACTTCCCGGGCGGCAAGGAGCAGCTGGTCAACGAGGCGGTGGCCTGGGCCGGCCGGTACGCGGGCCGGCGCGTCGCCCGCTTCGTGGCGGGCCTGGCCGAGCCGACGCCGGGCGGGCTGTTCGCCGCCATGGTCCGGCAGTGGACCGACGAGTACGAGACGGCCGGATCCCTCTCGGGCTGCCCGGTCGCCGCGGCGACGGTGGACTGCGCCTCGGCCCACGCGTCCACCCGGGAGGCGGCGGCCGCCGCGTTCACGGCCTGGCGGGCGCCGGTCGCGGAGGCACTGACGGGTATGGGCGTACCGGCCGAGCGGGCCGAGCCGCTGGCCACGCTGATGATCAGCTCCCTGGAAGGGGCGATCATCATGGCCCGCGCCGAAGGAGGCGTACGTCCCCTGGAAACCGTGGCCCGCGAACTGAGCCCCCTCCTGGACGCAGCCACACCCCACTGACCACCTCCCGACGCCCGAACGCGCCCCGACCGGCACGCACGGCGGCACGCCCCCCATCGCACTCGTACGCCTGGCGGCGCGGGGCGCCCCGAGCGTCAGTCCTTCTTCGTCTGTTCCTCCGGCGCCGCCTCCACCGCGTGGCCGCCGAACTGGTTGCGCAGCGCCGCGACCATCTTCATCTGCGGGGAGTCCTCCTGCCGGGAGGCGAACCGCGCGAACAGGGCGGAGGTGATGGCCGGCATCGGCACGGCGTTGTCGATGGCCGCCTCCACCGTCCAGCGGCCCTCGCCGGAGTCCTCCGCGTAGCCGCGCAGCTTCTCCAGGTGCTCGTCGTCGTCCAGGGCGTCGACGGCGAGGTCCAGCAGCCAGGAGCGGATGACGGTGCCCTGTGTCCAGGAGCGGAACACCTCGCGCACGTCGGTGACCGAGTCGACCTTCTCCAGCAGCTCCCAGCCTTCGGCGTAGGCCTGCATCATCGCGTACTCGATGCCGTTGTGGACCATCTTCGCGAAGTGCCCCGCGCCCACCTTGCCCGCGTGGACGAAGCCGTACGGGCCCTGTGGCTTGAGCGCGTCGAAGATCGGCTCCAGCCACCGGACGTGCTCCTCGTCGCCGCCGACCATCAGCGCGTAGCCGTTCTTCAGGCCCCACACGCCCCCGGAGACGCCCGCGTCGACGAAGCCGATGTCCCGCGCGCGCAGCTGTTTGGCGTGCTTCTCGTCGTCCGTCCATCGGGAGTTGCCGCCGTCGACGACGATGTCGCCGGGTTTGAGCAGGGTCGCCAACTGGTCGATGACACCCTGGGTGGCGGCACCGGCAGGCACCATCACCCAGACCGTGCGCGGTGCCTCGAGCCGGTCCACGAGATCGACCAGGTTGTCCACGTCGGAGAGGTCCGGATCGCGGTCGTAGCCCACCACGGTGAGGCCGGCGTTGCGGAGGCGTTCCCGCATGTTGCCGCCCATCTTGCCGAGGCCGACGAGACCCATCTGCATCGATGCCATGTCAGTTCACTTCCTGGATGTCGGACATTCAGACGGTCTCCTTGGCGCCCTCGCCGCGCAGGGCGACGGCGTACATCTCGTCGGCGTCGAGGCGGCGCAGCTCCTCGGCGATGAGTTCGGAGAGGGGGCGGACCTTCAGCGCGAGGGTGCGCGGCGGCTGGCCCGGCAGGGTCAGCGTGGCCAGCGGACCCTCGGGGCGGTCGATGACGACCTCGCCGTTGTCGGTGCCCAGCCGTACGGCCGTGACGACCGGGCCGCCGGAGACCACGCGGTCCGTGCGCACGTCCAGCCGGGCCTCCAGCCAGCGGGCCAGCAGCTCCGCGCTCGGGTTGTCCGCCTCGGCCTCCACGGCCGCCGAGGTCACCCGCATCCGGGCCTGGTCCAGGGCCGCGGCCAGCATCGAGCGCCAGAGGGTGAGCCGGGTCCAGGCGAGGTCCGTGTCGCCGGGGGCGTAGTTGCGCGCACGCGTCTGGAGGATCTCCAGCGGGCGCTCGAAGGCGTACAGGTCGGTGATCCTGCGCTGCGCCAGCCTGCCCAGCGGATCCTTCGAGGGGTTCTCGGGCGCGTCCACCGGCCACCAGACGACGACCGGCGCGTCCGGCAGCAGCAGCGGCAGCACCACCGAGTCGGCGTGGTCGGACACCTCGCCGTAGGTGCGCAGCACGACCGTCTCGCCCGTGCCGGCCTCGGAGCCGACCCGCACCTCCGCGTCCAGCCGGGAGTGCGTGCGGTCCCGCAGCGTACGGGAGTGCCGCTTGATGACGAGCAGGGTGCGCGAGGGGTGCTCGTGAGAGGCCTCCTCGGCGGCCCTCAGCGAGTCGTAGGCGTTCTCCTCGTCCGTGACGATGACCATCGTCAGGACCATGCCCACGGCGGGTGTGCCGATGGCGCGGCGGCCCCGCACCAGCGCCTTGTTGATGTCTCCCGCTGTGGTGTCGGTGAGGTCGATCTTCATGGCCTGCGCCAGCTCCGTCCGTCTCGTGCGAGCATCTCGTCGGCTTCGGGCGGACCCCACGTGCCCGACGGGTACTGCGCCGGCCTGCCGTGGTCGTCCCAGTACGCCTCCACCGGGTCGAGGATCCTCCAGGACTCTTCCACTTCCTGGGTGCGGGGGAACAGGTTGGCGTCGCCGAGCAGCACGTCCAGGATGAGGCGTTCGTAGGCCTCCGGGCTGGACTCCGTGAAGGACTCGCCGTAGGCGAAGTCCATCGTCACGTCCCGGATCTCCATGGAGGTGCCGGGCACCTTCGAGCCGAAGCGGACCGTCATGCCCTCGTCCGGCTGGACGCGGATCACGATCGCGTTCTCGCCCAGTTCCTCGGTGGCGGTGGTGTCGAAGGGGGAGTGCGGGGCCCGCTGGAAGACCACCGCGATCTCGGTGACCCGGCGGCCCAGGCGCTTGCCGGTACGCAGGTAGAACGGGACACCGGCCCAGCGGCGGTTGTCGATCTCCAGGCGCAGCGCCGCGTACGTGTCGGTCTTCGACCGCGCGTTGATGCCCTCCTCCTGGAGGTAGCCGGCGACCTGCCTGCCGCCCTGCCAGCCCGTCGCGTACTGGGCGCGCACAGTGTGTACGCCCAGGTCCTCGGGCAGCCGCACCGACTTCAGCACCTTCAGTTTCTCGGTGAGCAGCGCCTCGGCGTCGAAGGCGATGGGTTCCTCCATCGCGGTGAGCGCCATCAGTTGCAGCAGGTGGTTCTGGAGTACGTCGCGGGCGGCGCCGATGCCGTCGTAGTAGCCGGCCCGGCCGCCGATGCCGATGTCCTCGGCCATGGTGATCTGCACATGATCGACGTAGGAGCGGTTCCAGACCGGCTCGTACATCTGGTTGGCGAAACGCAGCGCCAGGATGTTCTGGACGGTCTCCTTGCCCAGGTAGTGGTCGATGCGGAAGACCTGCTCCGGGTCGAACACCTCGTGCACGATCCGGTTCAGCTCCCGGGCGCTGGCCAGGTCGTGACCGAACGGCTTTTCGATGACCGCTCGCCGCCAGGAGCCCTCCGGGCCCTCCGCCAGGCCGTGCTTCTTCAGCTGCTGCACGACCTTGGGGAAGAACCTCGGCGGTACGGAGAGGTAGAAGGCGAAGTTGCCGCCCGTGCCGCGCGAGGAGTCCAGGTTCTCCACCGCCGCGCGCAGGTGCTTGAACGCCGTGTCGTCGTCGAAGTCGCCGGGGACGAACCGCATGCCCTCGGAGAGCTGCTGCCAGACCTCCTCGCGGAACGGCGTACGCGCGTGCTCCCGCACCGCGTCGTGCACCACCTGCGCGAAGTCCTGGTCCTCCCAGTCCCGCCGGGCGAAGCCGACCAGGGAGAAGCCCGGCGGCAGCAGCCCGCGGTTGGCCAGGTCGTACACGGCGGGCATCAGCTTCTTGCGTGACAGGTCCCCGGTGACGCCGAAGATCACGAGTCCGGACGGCCCCGCGATGCGCGGCAGCCGCCGGTCCCGGGGATCACGCAGCGGATTCACCCAATCGGCGGTCGGCGCCACCGGCACCCGGACATCGGCACCCGCGTGCGGTGCCTGGTCTTCCTTGCTGCGGGAGGCTGTGGCCCCGGTGGGGGCCTTGCGGTCGGGCGGTGCGGATCGCGACTCCGGCGTCTGGGTGTGCGTGGTCGCCGGGGCCTGGCCGCCCGTGAGGTCGGGACCGGGACCGGGGTCCGGGGCCGTGGGCTTCGTGGCCGCGGTCGGCGCCCGGCCGCGGGCGGCCGCGGCGGCCGGGGGCCCGGTATCGGTCGCCCGGGAGGCCTGCGTCGCCACCTCGGTGGGCTTCTTGCTCATTCCGCGTCAACTCCCTTGCTGTCGAGGGACCTGGCCACCGCGCCCGGCAGGTCGCCTTGCGGCGTGGCCTCCGGTGTGGTGATCACCGTGCCGGGTGCGACCGGCTCGTCCGTCTACAGGGTGTCCTCGTAATACAGGGTGTCCTCGTATGGCGGATCCTTCACCTCGATCGGCGGACCCGCCAGGGTGGAGGCGCCCGCGCCGGACAGGTACCCCGGGGTTGCCGCGGTCACGACTGCCGCGGTCATGGCTGCTTCGATCACGGTGAGCGACTTCCATGCCGCGTTCGGGTCATGCACGCGACAGGCGACAGGCGACAGGCGACAGGCGAAACGCGACAGGCGAAACGCGACAGGCGAAACGCGACGCACGTCGCCGACAGCAAGGCACGGCAGCGGCCACGACACGGGTCACGACACGACACGGGTCACGACACGGCACCGGGGCCCCACGCGCGTGCGTGGAGCCCCGGTGCCCGGAGACGCGTGCCGGTCAGTGACCGAAGTCGAACCAGTTGACGTTCACGAAGTCCGCCGGCTGGCCGCTGCTGAAGGTGAGGTACACGTCGTGGGTACCGGTCACCGGGCTGATGTTCGCCGGGACCGTCCTCCAGGACTGCCAGCCTCCCGTGTTGGCCAGCGCGAAGCTGCCGATGGGGGCGTTGCCGCGGCTGTCCAGGCGCACCTCGACCAGTCCGCTGACCCCGCTCGCGGCGCCGCTGGCCACCCGCGCGTAGAACTGCCGGGCCGCGGTGGAGCCGAAGTTCACGCCCTTGTAGAGGGCCCAGTCACCGTTCGCGACGGAGCCGATGTTCTGGCCGCCGCCGGTGTCGGTGGTCGACTCGGTGACGACGCCGCTCTGGCTGTCGTAGGACTCGGCCTGGATGGGGCTGTAGGCGTCCCGGTTGCCGGACGGGGGAGGCGTGGTACCGCTCCCACCGCCGGAGGACTGGAGCACCTGCACGTAGTCCACGGTCATCGGGTGGCCGGGCTCGGTGCCGCCGTCAGGGCCGCCGCCGAAGGCGCCGGGGAAGCCGCCGCCCATCGCGACGTTCAGGATGACGAAGTACCCGTGGTTGGTGGCGTTGGCCCAGGTCGTCGCGTCCACCTGGTTGGCCCGGACGGTGTGGAAGTTGACGTCGTCGAGGTAGAAGCGGATCTCCTCGGGGCCGGCCGACCTGTCCCACTCCATCGCGTAGGTGTGGAAGCCGGCCTGGCAGGTGGTGCCGGTGCACGACGTCGAACCGCCGATGCCTGTCGTCTCCTTGCACGGCCCGTCCGGGTTGGTGCCGCAGTGCATGGTCGCCCAGTTGGTGTTGAGGCCCTGGACGTTCTCCATGATGTCCAGCTCGCCGACCCCGGGCCAGTTCCAGTAGTTGCCGCGGAAGGGCGCGCCCAACGTCCAGAAGGCGGGCCAGTACCCCTTGGCCGCGGCGCCGGTGACGTTGGGCATCTGGATACGGGCCTGCACGCGCAGTTTGCCGCCGGACGGGGGCTGGAAGTCGGTGCGCTTGGTCTCGATACGGCCCGAGGTCCAGTTGCCGGAGGCGTCCCGGCGTGGGGTGATGAGCAGGTTGCCGCTGCCGTCCAGGGAGACGTTGCTGGTGCTGGAGGTCATCGTCTCGACCTCGCCGGTACCCCAGTTGGCGGCGCCGCCGGGGTAGGAAGTGCCGGTGTCGTACTGCCAGTTGGAGGTGTTGACGCCGGTACCGGCCGGGCCGTTGAAGTCGTCGAGGAAGACCTGTGTCCAGCCCGGCGGGGGTGTGGGGGCGGAGGCGTTCGCGGGCAGGGTCCCGGCGGTGGCGGCGGCCGCCGCCAGGCCGAGTGTGCCGAGGGCGGCGACGAGCGCGTGCCGCACGGAACGTCCGCGGCGCGTACCGGCGGGTGCGACGGGGGGTTCACTCATGGGGGGTGCCTCTCGGGTACGGAGTGGGGGTGCTCGGATGCCTTGCTCGAACACGTACGGGGAGGTCGTGAGAGCGCTCTCAATCGTGGGTGCGCGGCCAATGTGCCCCCGGGCTCCGCCACCGTCAAGAGTTGAAACAGAGAAAGTCCGTGCACAGAACGGGACTTCAAGGCTTCACCACAACAGAAGGGACGCCCGACGTGCCCCTGGCCCGCGTCACCGGCCCCCGGCGCGGAGGCGGACGTGGACGTAGGGTGCAGGCGTGAGGCTGACGATTCTGGGCGGCGGCGGATTCCGCGTGCCGCTGGTGTACGGGGCACTGCTCGCCGACCGTGCCGAGGGCCGGGTCACCGAGGTCGTCCTGCACGACCTGGACGCCGGACGGCTGTCCGCGGTCACCAGGGTGCTGACCGAACAGGCCGCCGGCGCACCGGACGCGCCGGTGGTGCGGGCCACCACCGACCTGGACGAGGCCCTGCGCGGCGCCGACTTCGTGTTCTCCGCCATCCGCGTCGGCGGCCTGGAGGGGCGCGCGGACGATGAGCGGGTGGCGCTCGTCGAGGGCGTGCTCGGCCAGGAGACGGTGGGCGCGGGCGGCATCGCCTACGGACTGCGCACGGTGCCCGTCGCCGTCGGGATCGCCCGGCGGGTGGCCCGGCTGGCACCCGACGCCTGGGTCATCAACTTCACCAACCCGGCCGGACTGGTCACCGAGGCCATGTCCCGCCACCTCGGCGACCGGGTGATCGGCATCTGCGACTCGCCGGTCGGCCTCGGCCGGCGCATCGCCCGGGTGCTGGGCGCGGACCCCGGGCGGGCGTGGATCGACTACGCCGGCCTCAACCACCTCGGCTGGGTGCGCGGACTGCGAGTGAACGGCCGCGACGAACTCCCGCGCCTGCTCGCCGACCCCGAACTGCTCGGCTCCTTCGAGGAGGGCAGGCTCTTCGGCGCCGAATGGCTCCGGTCGCTGGGCGCGATCCCCAACGAGTACCTGCACTACTACTACTTCAACCGCGAGGCCGTACAGGCCCACCAGGGGCCCGGGAAGACCCGCGGCGCCTTCCTGCGCGACCAGCAGGCCCGGTTCTACGAGGAGTTGCGGGATCCGCAGGCCGCCGCCCTCCCGGCCTGGAACCGCACCCGCGCCGAGCGCGAGGCCACCTACATGGCGGAGAACCGTGAGGCGGCGGGGGCAGGGGAGCGGGAGGCCGACGACCTCTCCGGCGGCTACGAGAAGGTCGCCCTCGCCCTGATGCGGGCCATCGCCCGCGACGAGCGCACCACGCTGATCCTCAACGTCCGCAACCGGGACACCCTTTCGGCGCTGGACGACGAGGCCGTCGTCGAGGTGCCCTGCCTGGTCGACGCCAACGGCGCCCATCCGGTCTCGGTCGACCCGCTGCCCGGGCACGCGACCGGGCTGGTCTGCGCGGTCAAGGCGGTCGAGCGGGAGGTGCTCGCCGCGGCGGGGTCCGGCTCCCGCGCGACGGCCGTGAAGGCCTTCGCGCTGCACCCGCTGGTCGACTCCGTGAACGTCGCCCGCCGGCTCGTCGACGGCTACCTCGCCGTCCATCCCGGCCTGGCATATCTCAGGTAGCCCGCCGGGGCGGCCGGTCGCTCCCCCGTACGGCGACCGACCGCCCCGATCCCCCGTCCCCCGTGGTCCCCCGACCACGTCCCCCGTCTTCCCCGTTCCCCCACCCTTGAGAGTCGCTGGTCCGGGCCCTGATACACCCCCGGCGGAAAAAATCCGGAAGAAGTTGCGGACGAAGTCCCGGGAGCGGTCCCGGAAGAAGCTCGAAGAGGGCGTCCCCCCAGGTCCGGGGACCCGGGGGGACGTCAACGGTGTGCGGTGCGCGGCTGGTTGTGGACTCAGCCGGTGAAGCCCGCCGTAATCGAGGTGAACTGCCAGTTGTTCTGGCTGATGCCGGAGCAGTTCTCCGCCACGCCGCCGCCCGGGCAGGGCCGGTCGCGGTTGACCGACCAGAAGGCGAGCCGTGCGATGTGGTGGCCGTTGGCCCAGTCCCGTACCTGCGTCCAGATCGCCGGGGTCGTGTTCTCCTGCTGGTCGGACAGGCCGTTCATGCCGGAGATGCCGATGTGGGAGTAGGCGGTGGCGTCGTCCCAGCCGAAGGTCGACTTCAGCTTGGCCTTCAGGCCCTCGGCCGCGTTCACGGTGTTGCCGTACATGTTCGCGCCGCCGCCGAAGTCGAACGGCATGATGGTGAAGACGTCGATGTCCGCGTTCAGCGACTTGGCCTGCTCGATGAGCCGGTTGCCGTAGTAGGTCGGGCCGGTCGTCGAGGTGCCGAAGGTGACGATCGTCTTGAGACCGGGGTTGTTGGCCTTGACCGTCTTGAGCGCGGTGAGGATCCTGGCCTGCACGGCCTCGTTCTCGAACTCGTCCGAATTCTCGACGTCCATGTCGACCGCCTTCAGGCCGTAGGCGTTGATCACCTTCTGGATCGCCCCGGCGAGCGCGCTCGCGGAGGAGCAGTTCGCCCCGAGCTTGCTGCCGCTCCAGCCGCCGAACGAGGGGACGACGTCACCGCCCGCCGAGCGGATCTGGTTGATGGCGGTCTGGTCGACGCCGCCGGTCAGCGGCCGCCGGCTGTCCCAGGACGGGGTGCAGCCGCCCGAGTCGAGCACGAACGCCATCGTGAACCACTTGATGCCGGTCGCGCTCATCACCGAGGTCGCGCTCGGCGGGCTGCCCCAGCCCTCGTACAGGTACGGAGCCGCCTGCTTGAAGCCGCCGCCACCGCCGCCGCTGCCCGCGTCGGTGGTGACCGTGACGGAGTTGGAGGCGCCGGAGACGTTCCCGGCGGCGTCGCGCGCCTTGACCGTGAAGGTGTAGGAGGTGCTCGGCGACAGGCCGCTCACCGTGGCGGACGTACCGGAGACGCTCAGCACCTGGCCGGCGCCGCTGTAGACGTCGTACGCCGTGACGCCGACGTTGTCCGTGGCGGCGTTCCACTTCAGCGACACGCTGGAGGACGTCTTGCCGGTGGAGGTCAGGCCCGTCGGCGCGGTCGGCGCCTGGGTGTCGCCGCCGCCACCACCGCCGGGGCCGTCCAGGCTGATGTCGTCGGCGTAGTAGGTGCCCTGCGCGTACCAGCCGTGGACGTAGACGGTGGCGCTGGTCTGGCCGGCGCCGGTGGTGAAGGAGACCGACAACTGGCTGTACGCCGACGGGGACGAGGTCCAGGTCGAGGCGCCGCCGCCGACGCCGAGATAGACGTAGGAGCCGCGCACCCAGCCGCTCAGCTTGTACGTCGTGTTCGGCTGGACCGGGACGGTCTGGCTGCACTGGGCGTTGTCGCTCGACGTCACCGCGCCGGCGAGGGCCTTGGAGCCGCCGTGCACGGGGGAGGAGACCACCGAACCGAGGTTGCCGGTGCAGGTCCAGGGGGAGAGGCCGCCCGACTCGAAGCCGGGGTTGTTCAGGATGTTGGCCGCGTGGGCCGTGCCCGGCAGGGCGATGGCTCCGGCGAGCGCCAGGGCCGCGGAGCCGAGCAGGGCGAGGAGCCGACGTCCGGGACGTCTCAGTGTGTCGCGCACGCTATCTCCCTGAAGATATGGGGGTGTTCGGGAGGCACAGAGGTGCAGAGAGGTGCAGGGCGGGCCGTGCAGGAGGTGCGCAACCAAGTTGGTATGGACCAATCCGCGGTGTCAAGACATGACGCCGTGATTGGTCCCTACCGATCCCGGAGGGGCCGCTACGCCGGGGCCCCCGTGCGGGCCACGGCCGCCTGTGCGGGCATCTCGCTCCGCGGCCGGACCATCGCCTCCGGCCGCAGCGGACGCGGCCCCGACACCACCGTGTAGTCCTGCCCGAGGAACGGCGGCGCCACCACCCCCGGATCCTCACCGAGCACCAACTGCACAGCGGCCCAAGGGGCGTTGACGCCGCACTGCGCGAGCTGGTGCAGTCCGCCCGCCGGGCGCGGGTTCACGTCCAGCAGCACTGGACGGTCGTCGTACATCCGGAACTGGATGTTGGACAGATAGTGCAGCCCGAAGCCCTCCGCGATCCTCCGGGCGGGCTCCAGCCACTGCTCGTGCAGCGTGAAGCCGCGGCGGCGGCCGTTCTTGGTGCGCCCCACGGCCAGCCGGATCCGGTTGTCCGGCCCGGTCAGGCAGTCGACCGACACCTCCGGCTGCTCCAGCCGGGGCATCACCAGCCAGTCCACCGGACCGTCCGCCTGCTCCAGGGCCCGCAGGACCAGGTCCAGCGGGACGTGCGGGCCGGGAAAGCCGCTCAGCTGCCTCAGTGAGAAGGGCGCGCGCGTGATGACGCGGAAGCCGACGCCGCCCGCACCGGCCGCGGGCTTGAAGCACGCCAGATGCCCGGACTCCTCCAGCGCCGTTACGGCGGCCACGAGTTCGCAGGCCGTACGGACCCGCCACCACGGCGGCACCGGTACGCCGATCGACCGGGCCGCCTCGTACGCCGTCGCCTTGTCCGCGAAGACGGCCACCGCCTCCGGCGTCGGCGCGAGCAGCGCGGTGCCCGCGGCCGCGAAGTCGGCGCGGTGCGCCACGATCGCGGCCTGGTTCAGTCGCGGCACGAACACGTCGATGCCGCGCCGCGCGCACTGGTCCAGCGCGTACTCGACGTAGGCGGCGGGGGACAGGCCCTCCGGTTCGAGCTCCGCGGTGTCGGCGGCGGCCAGCACGGGCGAGTCGGCGTCGCCGTGCGTGGCATGGATCTCGACGGTCCGGTCGCCGGGATTTCTCCGCAGCTGATCCATGAAGAAGACGTTCTCCGCGTACGTGCGGTTGAGCCAGACGCGTACGCGGGAGACCATGCGGGCCGCCTTTCGGGGGTCGCGGGCAGGGCGAAGCGGGCCGAGCCCGGCCAGAAGGGAAGGAGGGACACCAAGCCGCCCTGCACGAAAGGGAGTTGAGGCGGCGGTGTTGGGGTGATCATACGACTTCCGCAGACCGGGTCGTGCCACACGGACGCACCACCCGACCCCTCGCGGTGCAACGTCCACGACGGCCGCGGGCCGCGCTTGTCTCCGTGCGGCCGGATGTGCTCTTGTGGTGCCCATGATGTGGGCGACAGGGGGCGAGAGGTGACGGGAAAGGCCGGTGGGGCCGGGCGGCTGCTCGCCATCAGCGACCTGCACATCGGCTACAGCGAGAACCGCGCCCTGGTCGAGCGGATGGCCCCGGAACGGGACGACGACTGGCTGCTCGTGGCCGGCGACGTCGCGGAGACCGTCGCCGACATCCGCTGGGCCCTGAAGACACTGGCGGGCCGGTTCCGCAAGGTGGTCTGGGTCCCCGGCAACCACGAGCTGTGGACCCATCCGCGCGACACCGTCACCCTGCGTGGCGTCCCCCGCTACGAGCACCTGGTCGAGTTGTGCCGCGAACTGGGCGTGACGACGCCCGAGGACCCCTACCCGGTCTGGGACGGGCCGGGCGGCCCGGTGGCCGTGGCACCGCTGTTCCTGCTCTACGACTACTCCTTCCTGCCGGCCGGCTGCGCGACCAAGGACGAGGGACTGGCCTACGCGCACGGCACGGGCGTGGTCTGCTCGGACGAGTTCCTGCTGCACCCGGACCCGTATCCGAGCCGCGAGGCCTGGTGCGCGGCCCGGGTCGCCGAGACCGAACGCAGACTCGACGCACTGCCCGGCGACCTGCCGACCGTCCTCGTCAACCACTACCCGCTCCACCGGCACCCGACGGACGTCCTGTGGTACCCGGAGTTCGCCATGTGGTGCGGCACCCGGCGCACCGCCGACTGGCACCGCAGATTCCGCGCGGCCGCCGTGGTCTACGGCCACCTCCACATCCCGCGGACCACCCACCACGAGGGCGTCCGCTTCGAGGAGGTGTCGGTCGGGTACCCCCGAGAGTGGCGCAAGCGCAAGGACCCCCCGGGCAGGCTGCGCCCCGTTCTTCCCCTGGAGGTCGGAACCCGGTGATCGAGGAGTTGCTGCCGGACTCGGTGGTGGCCGTGGAGGCGTACGGCGACGACGAGACCGACCTGGCCCCGCTGCACCCCGAGGAGCAGGCGGTGGTGGCGCGGGCGGTCGGCAAGCGCCGGCGCGAGTTCGCCGGCGTGCGTGCCTGCGCCCGCGTCGCCATGGAGAAGCTCGGCGTGCCGCCGCGGCCCGTGCTGCCCGGCGAGCGGGGCGCCCCGCGTTGGCCGGAGGGGCTGGCGGGCAGCATGACCCACTGCGAGGGCTACCGCGCCGCCGCCCTGGTCCGCGCCACCGACCTGGCCTCCCTCGGCATCGACGCCGAACCGCACGCTCCGCTCCCCGAGGGCGTGCTGTCCACCATCGCCCTGCCCGCCGAGGAACGGCGTCTGGCGCGGTTGGCCGCGCTGCACCCCGGCGTGCACTGGGACCGGCTGCTGTTCAGCGCGAAGGAGTCCGTCTACAAGGCCTGGTTCCCTCTCACCGGCAAGTGGCTGGAGTTCGAGGAGGCGGACGTCGAGGTGAGCACCGCCGCGGGCCCGGCGCCGCGCGGCGAATTCCGCGCCCGGCTCCTCGTCCCGGGCCCCTTGGTCGACGGACGGCGCCTCGGCCACTTCGAGGGGCGCTGGACCGTGAGTCAGGGCCTGGTGGTCACCGCGGTGACGGTCCCGCGCGTCTGAGGGGTCACGGCCCCGGGCACCAGCTGTGCAGGAGCCGGAAGAACGCCTCCTCGTTGCCCGTCAGGCCCGCCCGGGCCAGCGCCTGTTCCGCCTCGGCGAGCACGGAGGGCGGGACCACCGGTGGGCGGGCGCCGCCCGGAGGGCCGTCGAAGGCGGCGCGAACCGTGTGCAGGAGCCTGAGATAGGCCTGGACGGCGGTGCGTTCGTGGTCGGTCAGTACGGCGGTGGGCATGGATCGCTCTCCCCGGTTTCGGCGTCACACGGTCGCGCGTCCGGTCGCGCGGACGGCGCACCGCGCCTCCGCACGGCGGTGGCGCGGCCTCCAGCTTGCCGCCCACCACTGACAATGCCTTCGCGCTCCGCGCCGGTTCGCCCACTCAGCTCAGGCGAATCAAGCCCCGGGCGACCCGGACATCTTGCCCGTACGGCCGGTTCCTGCCCGGGACGTCCCCCTCCACCCGCCGCCCCAGGCAGCCGAGGGACGCCTCGATCCGCCCGGCCGGATGGTCGTGTCGCACCGGCCACGCTGGGACGAACCCGGCAGCCACGTACGGAACTTGCCGGCCGGCAGCAGACCGAAGCTCTTCGCCGCCTCCTCCGCGGCGAGGTCGAACCGGCTGCGCGCGGCGGCATGGCGCTCGGCCGCTTGGAGATCGGTGCCGTCGTCGAGCAGGCACGTGGCGATCCCGGCACCATCCGCGTAATGGCCGCCATACCCGGCCCGCATGTGCAGCAGCTCGTGGCCGAGGATCACCAACTGGTGGTCGGGGGCGGTACGTTCCTCGGCGAGGACCAGATCCCGGTCCGTCATGTCGGGCCACAGCCCGTCGGCGGTTCCGGGAGGGAAGGCGGCCGTACGGAAGCGGACGGGCGGCCCGCGGCGCCTGCTCATCGCCTCGCACAGCGCGGCGTACGGGTCGGCGGGCCGGGCCGGGGCCGGCAGTGTCACCGCGCCGACCGGATCGGCGCACAGTCGGCGCATGTCCCTGCCGAGGCGCACGCGTGTCCCCGGCATCACTACTCGGGCCGCTTGACGCTCTCCAGAAGCATGTCCAGCCACTCGGCGACCTTGTCGCGGTGCTGGTCGGTGGGCAGCTGCGCGGCCCGCCAGGCGATCCCGCGCACGCCGTGGTCCTGGAGCAGCCGCTCCAGCGGGTCGTCGGCGGCCGTCTCCGCCTCCCGCTCGCGGTCGGCGAGCCGCTGGAGGAGTTCCTGCTCGGTGTGCTGAAGGGCCCCCGCGAGCGCCTCGGGGTCCTCGGCGGTGAGGAATCCGGCGTGCACCCGGAAGAAGCGCTGGATGGCGTCGCAGTGCTCCATGGTGGGGCGCCGGTCGCCGTTGATGAGGGCGCCCGCCTGCTGCCGCGACATGCCCGCGCCGTCGGCGATCTCCTGCTGGGTGTAGCGGCGCCCGTTGGGCTTGAGCCGGGTGCGGCGCAGCAGGTCGAGCCGTTGCAGGAAGCGGGCCTGCACGTCCGGCTCGCCCGCGGACCGGCCGCTCAGCAGGGTTATGACCACGGGCTCCGGCACGCCGCAGGCCGCGGACAGGCGGCCGACGTCGAAGACCTCCGCCTGGGGCACGTCGAGCCGGTCGGCCAGCGCGGTGACGCGTGCGACGACGGCCGGCAGCACGGCCGAGGCCGTGGCGCCCGGATCCTCGATGCCATCCGTCACCGACAGATCTCCTACGTCTCTCACAGGCTTCTCACAAAGGCGGGGTGCCGTGAACTTCCCGGAGATTAACCGGTCGTTCGAACTCGCATCCAGGTCTCGCCACAACTGTGGCCAATTCCAGCCGTCAACCGGCATGGAATGCCACGATAGTTGACACGCCTCATGGAGGGGAAGCAGGATCAAGGCGCCGCGTGAAGGCCGCAGAGGCAAGAGGGGTGACCTCCCGATGGCACATCAGGCAGGAGGGCAGCGGCCGGCGCCGCGGGCCGTCCCCGTTCGTTCCGAGGCGCAGGCGTACCTCCGGGACTACACCACGTTCCTGGAGGCCGTCCCCTTCCCGTCCCTCGTCGTCGACCACACCTGGGACGTGGTCCTGACCAACAGCGCTTTCACGTCACTCTTCCGTGGCGTCGGCCCGCACCCGACGGCCATGCCGGGCGACAACTTCCTCCGGTTCGTGCTGTTCCACCCGGACGCGGGCACGGTCCTCGGCGAGCACGAGTCCCGCTGGTGCCTGCCGATGCTGGCGCACTTCGCCGCCACGGTGGAGCGCAGTGGCCACGACCACGGACTTCAGGCCATCCTCCAGGACATCGCCGAGGACCCCATCATGGAGGCCGCCTACCGGCAGGGGCTGCCGCACTGGCTCCGCGCGGTCGGCGAGACGGCGGTCGTGTCCGACGGCTCGGTGCGTCCCCTGCTGCACCCGGACCCGCGCTGGGGCGCCACCGAGTGCCGCATCATCGAGGAGACCCCGGCGACCCTCCAGGGCCTCGGCTACACCCGCCTCACCCTGGTCCTCCGCGAGGCCCGCCGTCCCGCGCCCGTGCGGCGCAGGACGGGGCGGGCCCGCCGTCCGGCCGGCCACCTGAGCGTGGTCTCGGCCCCGGAGGGCTGACCCGGCACCGTCGGCGTTCAGGTCGCCGACGGCGCCGGGCCGCTCCGGCCACGGGGGCGACCGGAGACGGCGAGCCCTGCCCCAGGGGGCCGGTGGTGGCTCCCGTTGGTGGCGGCTGCGGCCGCCTGTCGCCGCGGGCCCCTTCCGGTCACGAGGGCCTGATCACCAGGATCAGGGGTACGCCCCGGCACGGCACCAGGTGGTTTCCGTCGTGGGTTCTGAGGCGGCCCCGTTCCAGTACCGCCGAGAAGTCGGGGCCCTTGGTCAGGGAGCCGGCCAGGTGGGCCGGGTCGGCGGAGGCCGCCACGCGGCCGCGGGCGTTCACCAGGTGGGCGGGGCCGGGCAGTTCGCGCAGCAGGGGCAGTACGGCCGCCTCGAAGTGCCGTAGATACACATCGGCCGCGGCCACGCCCGCGAAACGGCCCGCCACCTGGACCGGCGCGGACAGGGTCAGGCTGTACTCGTCGGAGCACAAGTAGTCGACGTAGGGCCCGGCGACGGCCCGTCGCCCGGTGTCGCGGGGCAGGACGAACCAGTCCCAGTGGGTGTAGTCCGAGTACGCCGACTGCCGCGGATCCAGGTCGAGCAGCAGCGGCCGCACGTCCCCCCGCGCGGTGCACTGCCACCACTCCAGCCAGGCCGGCACGTCGGCAAGCAGCCCCGGCGCGGCGACGAAACCGGCCCCCGACACCAGCTCCTCGCGGCCCAGCCGCAGATGCAGCCCCGGCCGCAGCGCGGCGAGGTCGGCGCTCGCCGGTGCGCGGCCCCCGGCGACCACCCGCGCCAGCAGACCCGCCGTCTCGGCGCGGATCTCGGCGACCGCGTCGAAGACCGCCTCCAGCGTGCGGCCCACGCGCGCGGCGACACGTTCCTCGGCGCACGCCTCGCGGGTCGCGGTCGCCGCCCCGGCACCTACGCGGCTCATGCTCATGGCGTCCTCCAGCGGACAGGGCCGGACGCCGCGTCGTCAGAGGCCCAGCCGCACGGCGATGAGTCGCGCCGCGGACTCCTGGACGCACCGCTCCGCCAGCGTACGGGCCGGATCACGGGCCCCATCCTGCACGGCGGAGACGACAGCGCGATGACGATCTGCGACTTCTTCACGATATTCGTCGTCGCCGAGCACCAGGCACAGCAGCGCACCGACCTCCGTCTGGAGCGCGATCTGCTCCCGGGTGAGCCGCGCGGACTGTGCGGCCGCCGCCAGTTCCACATGGAACCGGCCGTAGACCCGGCTGCGGGCCGCCGCGTCCTCGGCCGCCGCCAACTCCTCGACGGTACGCAGGAGCGGGCCCAGATCGCCGGGCTCGGTGCGCTCGGCCGCCAGTCCGGCCGCCGCGCCCGACAGGGCGGCCCAGTGGTCGCTGAGGTCGCGCAGCTCCTCCGTGCTCCAGCCGCGCAGCCGGGTCTTCAGCCGTTCCTCGCCCGGAAGTTCGGGCAGGGAGACGAAGCTGCCGCCGCCGCGCCCCCGCCGGGTGGTGACCAGACCCTGCTGCCGCAGCGCCATCAGCGCCTCCCGCAGGGTCACCGTGGACACGCCGAGCTGCCCGGCCAGTTCGCTCTCGCCGGGCAGCTGCTCCCCCTCGGCGAGCAGCCCGAGTTCGATGGCGTCGCCGATCCTGCGCACCACCGCGTCCACCCGCGCCCGGCTCTCCACCGGCGCGAAGACGACTCTGCGGGGGCCGGCTTCACCCGCGTCCACCGTCCCGCGTGGGCTCCCGGCCCCGTTCTCGACGTGTCGCTGTTTCACGGCCACCACCTTGCCAGTTGACCCAAGTTTTACCCAGAGACGGTCTTGAGCTTTGAACTATGAGTTCATAGGTTTCCGCTCAACGTTCACGAGCGTCAGGAAGGTTCCACATGAAGGGAGTTGCCGCCCGGCTGCAGGGCCTGCGCAGGACGTTCGGGGAGACGACCGCCGTGGACGGGGTCGACCTGGAGATCCGGGACGGGGAGTTCTTCTCGATGCTCGGCCCCTCCGGCTCGGGAAAGACCACGGTCCTGCGTCTGATCGCCGGCTTCGAGGCCCCGGACGCGGGCCGCGTGGAACTCGCCGGGCAGGAGGTCACCGGCCTCGCCCCGTTCGAACGGGACGTCCACACCGTCTTCCAGGACTACGCCCTCTTCCCGCACATGACCGTCGAGCAGAACGTCGCCTACGCCCTGAAGATCCGCAAGGTGCCCAAGGCCGAACGGCTCGTCCGCGCCCGCAAGGCCCTCGCCGAGGTGCGCCTCGAAGGCTACGGCGGACGCCGCCCGGCCGAACTCTCCGGCGGCCAGCGCCAGCGCGTCGCCCTCGCCCGCGCCCTGGTCGGCCGTCCCCGCGTCCTGCTGCTTGACGAACCCCTCGGCGCCCTCGACCTCAAGCTGCGCGAGCAGATGCAGGTCGAACTCAAGGCGCTCCAGCGGGAGGTCGGCATCACCTTCGTGTTCGTCACCCACGACCAGGAGGAGGCCCTGACGATGAGCGACCGCATCGCCGTCTTCCACCAGGGCCGCGTCGAACAGGTCGGCACCCCCGCCGAGATCTACGAACGCCCGGCGACCCCCTTCGTCGCGTCCTTCGTCGGCAGTTCCAACCTCCTCGACGGCGAGTCGGCCCGGCGGATCCTCGGCACCCCCGGAACGCACAGCATCCGGCCGGAGAAGATCCGCGTCCTGAAGGAGTCGGCCGTCGCCGACGAGCCCGAGCAGGCGACCGCCACGGGCACCGTCGCCGAGGTCGTCTACCTGGGCGACTCCACCCGCTTCCTGGTCGACCTGGACACCGGCGGCCGCCTCACCGCACTCCAGCAGAACCTGGAGACCTCCGCCGAGGACGTCGCCGCCTACCGCGGCACCCGGGTACGGCTGGCATGGCAGCGCCGCCACGCCGTCCAGGTCCCCGACGCCCGCTGAGCACCGCACCCCCCTCACCCATGGAGTACGTCGTGCGCCTGACCCGAACCCTCCAGACGGCCGCCGCCCTCACCCTGCTGCTCGCCGCCACCGCATGCGGCTCCTCCGACTCGGGGAGCGGCAACTCCGCGACCGGCCTCAACCCTCCCGACCTCAAGGCGCAGTCCGAACTCGGCAGGACCGAGGGCCGCGTCAACGTGATCGCCTGGGCCGGCTACGTCGAGGACGGCTCCAACGACCCGAAGGTCGACTGGGTCGGTGACTTCGAGAAGCGGACCGGCTGCCAGGTCCACTCCAAGGTCGCGGCCAGCTCCGACGAGATGGTCAAGCTGATGAAGACGGGGGAGTACGACACCGTGTCCGCCTCCGGCGACGCCTCCCTGCGCCTGATCGCCTCCGGCGACGCCGCCCCGGTCAACACCGATCTCGTGCCGAACTACGAGGACGTCTTCGACGACCTGAAGATGCAGGCCTGGAACTCCGTCAAGGGCAAGGCCTACGGCATCCCGCACGGCCGCGGCGCCAACCTGCTGATGTACAACACCGAGAAGGTGCGGCCCGCGCCCACCTCCTGGTCGGCCGTCTTCGACGACGCGGCCAGGTACAAGGGCCACGTCACGGCCTACGACTCGCCCATCTACATCGCCGACGCCGCCCTGTATCTCAAGGCCACCAGGCCCGAGTTGAAGATCAAGGACCCGTACGCGCTCGACCAGAAGCAGTTCGACGCGGCCGTCGCCCTGCTGAAGAAGCAGAACGCCGACGTCGGCGAGTACTGGGGCGATTACCTCAAGGAGGTCTCCGCCTTCAAGAGCGGGGACTCCCTGGTCGGCACCACCTGGCAGGTGATCGTGAACCTCGCCGCCTCCGAGGGCGCCAAGGTCAAGGCGTTCGTGCCGAAGGAGGGCGCGACCGGCTGGTCCGACACCTGGATGATCTCCGCCAAGGCCAAGCACCCCAACTGCGCCTACAAGTGGCTGGACTGGATCGTCTCACCGAAGGCCAACGCCCAGGTGGCCGAGTACTTCGGCGAGGCCCCCGCCAACGCCAAGGCTTGCGAGCAGACCAGCGACAAGGACTTCTGCGCCACCTACCACGCGGCCGACACCGCCTACTGGAAGCGCGTCGCCTTCTGGAACACGCCGATCCCGCAGTGCCTGGACGGTCGTACGGCCGTCAAGTGCGTCCCGTACGCCAAGTGGGTGCAGGCCTGGACCGAGATCAAGGGCTGAACCATGACCGCCACCGCCCAGGCCGCCGGACGGCAAAGCTCCAGGGCCACTGTCCGGCGGCTGGCCGGGATGCTGCACCGCCGCCCCCGGCTGCGCCTCTCCCTGCTGCTGACCGCCCCGCTGCTGTGGCTGGCCGTGCTGTACCTCGGCTCGCTGACCGTGCTGTTCCTCTCCGCCTTCTGGTCGACGAACTCCTTCACCTCCGAGGTCGTCAAGGTCTGGTCGGTGGACAACTTCCGGGCCCTGCTGACGACTTCCGTCTTTCACCAGGTGATCCTGCGCAGCGTCGGCGTGGCCCTGGCGGTCACCGCCCTGTGCGCGGTGATCGCCTTCCCGCTCGCCTTCTGCACCGCGCGCGTCGCCCGGCCCCGGTGGCGCCCGCTGCTGGTGGTCGCCATCCTCACGCCGCTGTGGGCGAGTTACCTGGTCAAGGTGTACGCCTGGCGGCTGATCCTGTCCCAGGGCGGGCTCGCGGACTGGATGCTGAGGCCGTTCGGGCTGAGCGGCCCCGGTTTCGGCCTGCCGGCCGCTCTCCTCACCCTGACCTACCTCTGGCTGCCGTACATGATCCTGCCGATCCACACCGCGCTGGAGCAACTGCCGGCCAACCTGCTCGACGCCTCCGCCGACCTCGGGGCGCGCCCCTGGCGCACCTTCCGGTCGGTGGTGCTGCCGATGGTGCTGCCGGCGGTCGCCGCCGGGTCGGTCTTCACCTTCTCGCTCAGCCTGGGCGACTACATCACCGTGCAGATCGTCGGCGGCAAGACCCAGCTGATCGGCAACCTCGTCTACTCCAACATCGAACTCAACCTGCCCATGGCCGCCGCGCTCGGCACGGTCCCCGTCGTCGTCATCGTGTTCTATCTGCTGGCGATGCGGCGCACCGGCGCCCTCAGCAGCCTCTGACCGTCCTCGGCAGCCTTCCCAGGGGGTGTACCACGTCATGCAGCTCTCCCGTGGCGCGCGTATCGCGCTGCGCGCCGCCGCAGCATTCGGCTTCGCGGTGATCTACGTCCCGCTCCTGCTGGTCCTCGTCAACTCCCTCAACCCGGACCGCAGCGCCAGTTGGCCGCCGCCCGGCCTGACCCTGCACTGGTGGTCGGTGGCCTGGGGCAACTCGGGAGCGCGCGACGCCGTCTGGGTCTCGGTGAAGGCCGGCCTGGGCGCCACCGCGATCGCCCTGGTCCTCGGCACGCTCATCGCCTTCGCGGTGGCCCGGCACCGCTTCTTCGGCCGTGGCACCCTCTCCTTCGTGGTCGTCCTGCCGATCGCGCTGCCCGGCATCGTCACCGGCATCGCCCTGAACTCCGCCTTCTCCACGGTGCTCCGGCCGCTGGGCGTCGGCCTCGGCCTGTTCACCGTGGTCGTCGGGCACGCCACCTTCTGCATCGTCGTCGTCTTCAACAACGTCGTGGCCCGGCTCCGCCGCACCTCCGGCTCCTACGAGGAGGCGGCGATGGACCTCGGTGCGAACACCTTCCGCGCCTTCGCCGACGTCACCTTCCCCCTGGTGCGCTCGGCCCTGTTCGCCGGCGGCCTGCTCGCCTTCGCCCTGTCCTTCGACGAGGTCGTGGTCACCACCTTCACCGCCGGACCCGGCGTCGAGACCCTGCCCATCTGGATCTTCAACAACATGACCAGACCCCAGCAGGCCCCCGTGGTGAACGTCGTGGCGGCCGTACTGGTGCTCCTGTCCGTCCTCCCGATCTACGTCGCCCAGCGCCTGTCCTCGGACACGGCGACGGAGAGCAGGATCTAGCAGGGCAGCGGACCGTCTGTCTTTACGCAAGCAGTTTGCGTTTCTTGCGCTAGGCTTGCGTGCGTGACGCGACGACTTGCGGAAGTGGCGAAGAAGGTCGGGGTCAGTGAGGCCACGGTCAGCCGGGTGCTCAACGGGAAACCCGGAGTGTCCGACGCCACCCGGCAGGCGGTGCTCTCCGCGCTGGACGTGCTCGGGTACGAGCGGCCCACGCAGCTGCGCGGCGAGCGGGCCCGGCTGGTGGGCCTGGTCCTGCCCGAGCTGCAGAACCCGATCTTCCCGGCCTTCGCCGAGGCCATCGGCGGCGCGCTGGCGCAACTCGGGCTCACCCCGGTGCTGTGCACCCAGACCAAGGGCGGGGTCTCCGAGGCGGACTACGTGGAACTGCTGCTGCAACAGCAGGTCTCCGGCGTCGTGTTCGCCGGCGGGCTGTACGCGCAGGCGGACGCGCCGCACGACCACTACCGGCGGCTCGCCGACCGCAACATCCCCGTGGTGCTGGTCAACGCGGCCATCGAGGACCTCGGGTTCCCCGCGGTGTCCTGCGACGACGCGGTCGCCGTGGAGCAGGCCTGGCGCCATCTCGCCTCTCTCGGGCACGAGCGGATCGGCCTGGTGCTCGGGCCGGGCGACCATGTGCCGTCGGCGCGGAAGCTGGCCGCGGCCCGCGCCCTCGCGGGCGAGCTGCCCGAGGAGTACGTGGCCCGGGCGATCTTCTCCATCGAGGGCGGCCACGCGGCCGGGGCCAAGCTGATCGACCGCGGGGTCACCGGCTTCATCTGCGCCAGCGACCCGCTCGCGCTCGGCGTCGTACGGGCCGCCCGTCGCAAGGGACTCGACGTGCCGGCCCAGATCTCCGTCGTGGGCTACGACGACTCCGCGCTGATGAACTGCACGGAACCGCCGCTCACCACGGTGCGCCAGCCCATCGAGTCGATGGGCAAGGCCGCGGTCGAGCTGCTCAACGCGCAGATCGGCGGCACCTCCGTACCGGCCGACGAGCTGCTGTTCGAGCCGGAACTGGTGGTCCGCGGCTCGACCGCGCAAGCACCGCGTGCCTGAGATCCAGTAGATCCTCTCTGTTGTCAAATAATTACAGATTCTGCGCGACATCTTGCGGACATCTGTCGCCGGTGCTTGAGTGTGCGGCGCCCACAGCTCCTGTCCAGAGGGGTCCACCGATGTCAAGCACCGGCTTCCGTCGCACCTTTGTGGCGATCGGCGTCTGTTCCTCCCTTGCCCTCGTCGCCACGGCCTGCGGGTCTTCGGACGACGAGTCGTCCGGCGGCAAGACCCGCATCACCGTCAACTGCGAGCCGCCCAAGAGCGCCAAGGTCGACCGGAAGTTCTTCGAGGAGGACATCGCCTCCTTCGAGAAGCGGAACCCGGACATCGACGTCGTCGCGCACGACGCCTTCCCCTGCCAGGACCCGAAGACGTTCGACGCCAAGCTGGCCGGCGGCCAGATGGAGGACGTCTTCTACACCTACTTCACCGACGCCAAGCACGTCGTGGACATCAACCAGGCCGCCGACCTCACCCCGTACGTCAAGGAGCTGAAGAGCTACGACACCATCCAGCAGCAGCTGTGCGACATCTACACCGTCGACGGGAAGATCTACGGCATCCCGCGCACCGGCTACTCGATGGGCCTGATCTACAACCGCAAGCTCTTCGAGAACGCGGGCCTCGACCCCGACAAGCCGCCGGCCACCTGGGAGGAGGTCCGCGCCGCCGCAAAGAAGATCGCCGCGCTCGGCGGCGGCACCGTCGGCTACGCCGACTACAGCGCCCAGAACCAGGGCGGCTGGCACTTCACCGCCGAGCTGTACTCGCAGGGCGGCGACGTCGTCGACGCCGACGGCAAGAAGGCCACCGTCGACACCCCCGAGGGCCACGCCGTCCTGCAGAACCTGCACGACATGCGCTGGACCGACGACTCGATGGGCAGCAAGCAGCTCCTCGTCATCAACGACGTGCAGCAGATGATGGGTTCGGGCAGGCTCGGCATGTACCTCTCCGCGCCCGACAACATCCCGATCCTGGTCAAGGAGAAGGGCGGCAACTACAAGGACCTGGCCCTCGCCCCGATGCCCGGCGGCAAGGGCACGCTCATCGGCGGCGACGGCTACATGTTCAACAAGAAGGCCACACCCGACCAGATCCGCGCCGGCCTCAAGTGGCTCGACCACATGTTCCTCACCCCGGGCGCGGGCTTCCTCGGTGACTACGCCCGCGCCAAGAAGAACGACGGCCCGGTCGGTCTGCCCGAGCCTCGCCTGTTCACCGGCGCCGCCGACGCCAAGGACCAGGAGGTCAAGAAGTCCAACGCCAACGTCCCGGTGGAGAACTACCAGGCCTTCCTCGACGGCAACAAGAACATCCAGCTGAAGATCGAGCCGCCGAACGCCCAGCAGATCTACTCCGTCCTCGACGGCGTGGTCTCCGCCGTCCTCACCAAGAAGGACGCGAACATCGACCAGCTCCTCAAGGACGCCTCCGGCAAGATCGACAGCATCCTGGCCCGGAGCTGACGGCGATGACCAAGACGGCAGCGCGGCGATCCGCCCCGGCGGTCGCCGTACGCCCCCTCCCGGCACCGCCCCCGGCAGGGGGCCGGGGACGGCGGCGACTGCGCGACCAGCTCCACGCCTACGGATTCCTCCTCGGCGGCCTGGTCTGCTTCGCGCTGTTCTCCTGGTACCCGGCGATCCGCGCGGTCGTGATCGCCTTCCAGAAGTACACACCGGGCTCCGAGCCCGAGTGGGTCGGCACCGCGAACTTCACCCGTGTCCTGCACGACCCGGAGTTCGCGGCGGCCTGGCGCAACACGCTCACCTTCACGCTACTGGCCCTGCTCATCGGCTTCGCCGTCCCGTTCGCCCTCGCCCTCGTCCTCAACGAACTCCGCCACGCCAAGGCCTTCTTCCGGGTCGTGGTCTATCTGCCGGTGATGATCCCGCCGGTGGTGAGCGCCCTGCTGTGGAAGTGGTTCTACGACCCCGGCGCCGGACTCGCCAACGAGGCGCTGCGCTTCCTGAACCTGCCCACCTCGAACTGGACCAACGGCGCCGACACCGCCCTGGTCTCCCTGGTGATCGTGGCGACCTGGGCCAACATGGGCGGCACCGTCCTGATCTACCTGGCCGCGCTCCAGTCCATCCCCGGCGAGCTGTACGAGGCCGCCGAACTGGACGGCGCGAACCTCCTCCAGCGCGTCCGGCACGTGACGATCCCGCAGACCAGGTTCGTCATCCTGATGCTGATGCTCTTACAGGTCATCGCCACCATGCAGGTGTTCACGGAGCCGTTCGTCATCACGGGCGGCGGCCCGGAGAACGCGACGGTCACCGTCCTCTACCTGATCTACAAGTACGCCTTCCTCTACAACGACTTCGGCGGGGCCTGCGCGCTCAGCGTGATGCTCCTGGTCCTGCTCGGCGCGTTCTCCGCCGTCTACCTGCGGCTCACCCGCTCCGAGGGGGACGCATGAGCACCCGGACCCTCGTCTCTCCCGCCGTCCTGGCCCACCCGCGAGGGAAGGCCGTCTACTGGACCGTGTTCACCGGTGTCGTCCTGCTCTTCGCGCTCGCCTTCCTCTTCCCGGTCTACTGGATGGCGACCGGCGCGATGAAGTCGCCGGACGAGGTCGCGCAGACCCCGCCCACCCTGCTGCCGAAGCGCTGGCACCTCGACGGCTTCACCGACGCCTGGGACCTGATGCAGCTCCCGCAGCACCTGTGGAACACGGTGGTGCAGGCCGCCGGTGCCTGGGCGTTCCAGCTGGTGTTCTGCACGGCCGCCGCCTACGCCCTGTCCAAGCTGAGACCCGCCTTCGGCAACGTGGTCCTCGGCGGCATCCTGGCCACCCTGATGGTCCCGGCCCAGGCCCTGGTCGTACCGAAGTACCTGACGGTCGCCGACCTGCCGCTGATCCACACGAGCCTGCTCAACGACCCCTTCGCGATCTGGCTGCCGGCCGTCGCCAACGCCTTCAACCTCTACCTCCTCAAACGGTTCTTCGACCAGCTCCCGCGGGACGTGCTGGAGGCCGCCGAGATCGACGGCGCCGGACGGCTGCGCATCCTGTGGTCGGTGGTGCTGCCCATGTCCCGGCCGGTGCTCGGCGTAGTCTCGATCTTCGCGCTGGTCGCCGTGTGGCAGGACTTCCTCTGGCCGCTGATGGTCTTCTCCGACACCGACAAGCAGCCGATCAGCGTGGCCCTCGTCCAGCTGTCGCAGAACATCCAACTGACCGTGCTGGTGGCCGCGATGGTGATCGCCAGCATTCCGATGGTCGCCCTGTTCCTCGTCTTTCAGCGGCACATCATCGCCGGGATCAGCGCCGGCAGCACCAAGGGCTGACACGGCCCCTCGACAGAAAGGCACGCACTGTGGGACAGCCCACCCATGCCCGGAAGCAGACCGACTGGTGGCGCTCCGCCGTCATCTACCAGATCTATGTGCGCAGTTTCGCGGACGGCGACGGGGACGGCACCGGCGACCTCGCCGGAGTCCGCGCGAAGCTCCCGTACCTCGCCGAACTCGGCGTCGACGCCCTGTGGTTCAACCCGTGGTACCTGTCGCCGATGAGGGACGGCGGCTACGACGTCGCCGACTACCGGGCCATCGACCCGGCCTTCGGAACCCTCGCCGAGGCGGAGAAGCTGATCTCGGAGGCCCGGGAACTGGGCATCCGCACCATCGTCGACGTCGTACCGAACCACGTCTCCGACCAGCACCCGTGGTTCCGCGCCGCGCTCACCGCGCCGCCGGGCAGCCCGGAGCGCGAACTGTTCCACTTCCGCGTGGGGCGCGGTGAGCACGGCGAACTACCACCCAACGACTGGCCGTCCCAGTTCGCCGGCTCCACCGAACCGGTGTGGACCCGGCTGCCCGACGGTGACTGGTACCTGCACCTGTTCACACCCGAGCAGCCCGACCTCAACTGGGCCCATCCGGCGGTCCGCCAGGAGCACGAGGACATCCTGCGCTTCTGGTTCGAGCGGGGCGTCGCGGGCGTCCGCATCGACTCGGCCGCCCTGCTCGCCAAGGACCCCGCGCTGCCGGACTTCGTCGAGGGCCAGGACCCCCACCCGTTCGTCGACCGCGACGAACTCCACGACATCTACCGCTCCTGGCGAGCCGTGGCCGACGCCCACGACGGCGTCTTCGTCGGCGAGGTGTGGCTGCCCGACCCGGAGCGTTTCGCCCGCTACCTGCGCCCCGACGAACTCCACACCGCCTTCAACTTCTCCTTCCTGTCCTGTCCCTGGGACGCGGGACGACTGCGGGACTCGATCGACACCACGCTCGCCGAGCACGCCCCCGTGGGGGCACCCGCCACCTGGGTGCTGTGCAACCACGACGTCACCCGCACGGCCACCCGCTACGGCCGCGCCGACACCGGCTTCGACTTCGCCACCAAGGCCTTCGGCACCCCCACCGACCTGGCCCTCGGCACCCACAGGGCCCGCGCGGCCGCCCTGCTGTCCCTCGCCCTGCCCGGCGCCGTCTACGTGTACCAGGGCGAGGAACTCGGCCTGCCCGAGGCCGACATCCCCCTCGACCGCGTCGAGGACCCGATGCACTTCCGCTCCGGAGGCACCGACCCCGGCCGCGACGGCTGCCGGGTCCCGCTGCCATGGGCGGCCGACGCGCCGTACGCCGGCTTCGGCTCCCACGAGGAACCGTGGCTGCCGCAGCCCGCCGACTGGCCCGCGTACGCCGTCGACCGGCAGCAGCGCGACCCCTCCTCCATGCTCACCCTCTACCGCGAGGCGATCCGCCACCGCCCGGCCTTCGGCGACGCACCCCTGACCTGGCTGCCCGCCCCCGAAGGAGTCCTCGCCTTCACCCGCGCGGCAGGCACGACCTGCGTCGTCAACCTCGCCGCCACGCCCGCCGAACTCCCCGGACACACAGAACTCCTGCTGAGCAGCGGCCCGTTGGACGAGAACGGCCGTCTCCCGCAGGACACGGCGGCCTGGCTGCGCGCCTGAGCCCGCGCAGCCGGCCCGTCGCAACGCAGAGCGCTATCCCCGTACCCCCCACCACGAAGGGATCAGCACATGCACGCGAACACCAGGGCCGGATCAGCCCGGCGCCTGCCGGCCATCGGGGCGAGCGTCGCCCTCGCCGCCGGCATGCTCGTCACCCTCGGCGCACCCGCCGCCCACGCCGCGGCCGGCGCCACCCTCCCCTTCACCTCGGTCGAGGCCGAGTCCGCCACCACAAGCGGGACCAGGATCGGGCCGGACCACACCCGGGGCACCCTGGCCTCCGAGGCATCCGGACGCCAGGCCGTCCGGCTGGCCACCGGGCAGCGCGTGGAGTTCACCGTGCCGCGGGCCGCCAACGCCGTGAACGTCTCCTACAGCGTCCCCGACGGCCAGTCCGGCACGCTCAACGTGTACGTCAACGGCACGAAGCTGACCAAGACGCTCGCGGTCACCTCGAAGTACTCCTACGTCGACACCGGCTGGATCGCCGGCGCCAGGACGCACCACTTCTACGACAACGCCCGGCTGCTGCTGGGGCAGAACGTCCAGGCCGGCGACAAGGTGGCCGTCGAGGCCGCCAACGTCCAGGTCACCGTGGACGTCGCCGACTTCGAGCAGGTCGCCGGGGCCGCCTCCCAGCCCGCCGGATCGGTCTCCGTCACCTCCAAGGGCGCCGACCCCAGCGGTCAGGGCGACTCCACCCAGGCCTTCCGGGACGCCATCTCCGCCGCACAGGGCGGCGTGATGTGGATCCCACCGGGCGACTACCGGCTCACCTCCTCCCTCGGCGGCGTCCAGAACGTCACCCTCCAGGGCGCGGGCAGCTGGTACTCGGTCGTGCACACCTCCCGTTTCATCGACCAGTCCAACTCCTCGGGGAACGTGCGCATCGAGGACTTCGCGGTCATCGGCGAGGTCACCGAGCGCGTCGACTCCAGCCCCGACAACTTCGTCAACGGCTCACTCGGACCGAACTCCGCCGTGTCCGGCATGTGGCTCCAGCACCTGAAGGTCGGCCTGTGGCTGACCGGCAACAACGACAACCTCGTCGTCGAGAACAGCCGCATCCTCGACACCACTGCCGACGGCCTCAACCTCAACGGCACCGCCAAGGGAGTGAAGGTCCGCAACAACTTCCTGCGCAACCAGGGCGACGACTCCCTCGCCATGTGGTCGCTGTACGGGCCGGACACCAACAGCAGCTTCGAGAACAACACCATCTCGCAGCCGAACCTCGCCAACGGCATCGCGATCTACGGCGGAACGGACATCACGGTGAAGGACAACCTGATCTCCGACACCAACGCCCTCGGCAGCGGCATCGCGATCTCCAACCAGAAGTTCCTCGACCCCTTCTCGCCGCTGGCCGGCACCATCACCGTGGACGGCAACACGCTGGTGCGCGCCGGCGCGATGAACCCCAACTGGAACCATCCGATGGGCGCGTTGCGCGTCGACTCCTACGACAGCGCCATCAACGCCACCGTCCGCATCACCAACACCACGATCACCGACAGCCCGTACAGCGCCTTCGAGTTCGTGTCGGGCGGAGGTTACGGCCACCCGGTCAAGGGCGTCACCGTCGACGGCGCGACCGTGAAGAACACCGGCACGGTCGTCGTCCAGGCCGAGGCGCAGGGCGCGGCGACCTTCCGGAGCGTCACCGCCACCGGCGTGGGCGCGGCGGGCATCTACAACTGCCCCTACCCGGCCAACTCGGGCAGCTTCGCGCTGACCGACGGCGGCGGCAACTCCGGCTGGACCTCCACCTGGTCGGACTGCTCGACCTGGCCGCAGCCCGGCCAGGGCAACCCCGACCCCGACCCGGGCCGCAACCTCGCCAAGGGCCGCCCGGCCACCGCCACCGGCTCCCAGGACGTCTATACCCCGGGCAACGCTGTGGACGGGAACGCCAACACCTACTGGGAGTCCACCAACAACGCCTTCCCGCAGTCCCTGACGGTCGACCTGGGCTCGAACCAGGCCGTACGCCGACTCGTGCTGAAGCTGCCGCCGTCGTCGGCCTGGGGCGCACGTACCCAGACCATCACCGTGCAGGGCAGCACCGACGGCTCGTCCTACTCGACCGTCGTCGGCTCCCAGGGCTACCGCTTCGACCCGGCCACCGGCAACACGGCCACCGTGTCCCTGCCGGGCAACACCAACCTCCGCCGGCTCCGACTGACCGTCAGTGCCAACACCGGCTGGCCCGCAGGCCAGTTCAGCGAAGTGGAGGCCTACCTGACCCCGTGACCGCCGGTGTCCCGCGCTTCGCCGCCAGGAGCAGGACGAGGCTCCGCGAACGCGGCGAGGCGCGGGACCACCCGCTCGCCCCGAGGCTCAGCCCGGGGCGACGAAACCGGATTCGTACGCCGCGATGACCGCCTGTGTGCGGTCGTGGGCGCCGAGTTTGGCCAGCAGGGAACTCACGTGGGACTTGACGGTCTCGGTGCCCACCACCAGGCGCCCGGCGATCTCCGCGTTCGACAGGCCGCGCGCCATGAGGCGCAGTACCTGCCCCTCCCGCTCGGTCAGCGCGGCGCCACGGTGGCACGCCGCCGCATCCGCACCTTCTCCCTCGGCATGCCTCAGCGCCTCGGCGTCGCCGCCGCGCTCCTCGGCGACCCGCCCGTCCTCATGCTGGACGAACCCGCCAACGGCCTCGACCCGGAAGGGATCGTCTGGATCGGCGAGTTGCTGCGCCGGCTGGCCCGGGAAGGCCGCACGGTCCTGGTCTCCAGCCACCTGATGAACGAGACCGCGGCCTTCGCCGACCACCTCGTCGTGCTCGGCCGGGGCCGGCTCCTCGCCGACACCGCCATGGAGGACTTCATCGAACAGCACAGCCACCCGCGCGTTCGGGTGCGCGCCGGCGCCCCCGCCCGTCTGCGGGCCGTGCTGCTGGCCGAGGGATACACGGTGGCGGACGGCGACGGCGGCCCGCTGGTCGTCGACGGCGCCAGAGCCGAGTGGGTCGGAGCCGTCGCCGCCCGCGAAGGCATCCCGATCCTCGAACTCACCGACGAACGGGCCTCCCTGGAGCAGGCCTATCTCGCCCTCACGACCGGCGAGGCCGAGTTCGCCGCCGCGGCCGCCGCGTCCCCGACCACCCCGCAGGAGGTGTGACCATGTCCGTCACCGCCGTTCTCCACTTCGAGTGGATCAGGATCCGGTCGGTCCGGGCGAGCTTCGGCTCGCTCGTCGCGGTCTTCGCCGCCACCCTGGCCATCACCCTGCTCGTCTACTCCACCGTCGGCCGGGCGGAGGCGGACGGCGGCGAGGATCTTCTCTTCGGAGCCTTCTACGCGATCAACTTCGCACAGATCACCGCCATCGCCTTCGGGGCCACCGCCGTCTCGTCCGAGTACGCGGGCGGCGCCCTGCGGATCTCCCTGTCGGCCGTGCCGCGCCGCGGCCTGCTCTGCGCGGCCAAGGCGGCGGTCGTGGGCGCCGCCGCCCTCGCCGTGGGGCTCGTGACCGCATTCACCACCTTCTTCGTGGGCCAGGCGTTCCTGGGGGAGTACGCCATCGGCCTCGGCTCGCCGGGAGCACTGCGAGCCTGTGTCGGCGCCAGGATCTACCTCGCCCTGATGGCCCTGTTCGCCGCGGGACTCACCTTGCTGCTGCGCAGCGCCGTCGCGGTGCTCAGCCTGCTCATCCCGTTCATCCTGATCGTGTCCTTCGTGATCGGGGACATCGCCGAGGGCGCCCCCCGCTATCTGCTCGACCGGGCCGGACAGCAGATCCTGCACCAAGAGGCGGCGGGCGGCCTCGGCCCCTGGACGGGGCTCGCGGTGACGGCGCTGTGGGCGGCGGCCGCGCTGCTGGCCGGCTGGTGGGCGGTGCGCCGCCGCGACGCCTGACACCCGGGCCCCGGGGCTCTCGACCGCCGGGGCCGCTCTATTTGCGTATCGACGCAATAAACGGCACACTACCTGTCGGCACCCACCTGTCGCGCCGTGCGCGAGGCCCGTGCTCCCCGACGGAACCGCATGGCTGAACGGAGGCACTCGTGGACATCGACCCACCCAGTCCGAGCGGCCTCCCCGGCAGTCTCTGACCGCCGCCCAGGTCGTCCGCTTTCTTCTTCCAGTTCTCTTTCCTCCTCCTTCTTTGTCTCTTCTCCTCTTCTTCTCTTTTCGCCGCTTTCTCGCCGTACCCTGTCATGCCGGCCCTGGGCGTGCACCACCGTGTCGCGGTGCGCTCGCACCAGGGCACCCATGTGCCGCAGTCCGGGCGGAGCGCGGTTTGGAGGTGTCTGTGATGTCGTTCCGTACGAGTGCCCCCGCCTCGCGGTCGCGGACCTCGCTCCCCGCCCGGTTCGCCGGCGGCCTCACCCGGATGACCTGGGTGGACCTGGTCGTCGCCGCCGCGGTGGTGGTGCTGCTGTACCTCACCCTGCGGGTGGGGAAAGGGATCACGGTCTCGTTCTCCACCAGCCAGTCGGCGAAGGTGGACACCGGCGTCGGCCAACTGCCCTACGACGCCGCCCGCTCGCTGCTGCGCATGTTCGTCGCCCTGGCCCTGTCCACGGCGTTCACCTTCGTCTACGCCTACGCCGCCGCCAAGAGCCGCCGTCTGGAACGGATCCTGGTCCCGGCGCTGGACATCCTTCAGTCCGTACCGGTGCTGGCGTTCCTGACGGTGGCGGTGACCGGATTCGTCGCCCTGTTCCCGGGCTCGATGCTCGGCCTGGAGTGTGCCGCGATCTTCGCCATCTTCACCTCCCAGGCATGGAACATGACGTTCGGCTTCTACCACTCCCTCACCTCGCTGCCACGCGAACTGGACGAGCTGTCACGGTCGTTCGGCTTCACCCGGTGGATGCGGTTCTGGAAGGTGGAGCTGCCCGCCGGAATGATCGGCCTGGTCTGGAACGGCATGATGAGCTTCGGCGGCGGCTGGTTCTTCCTCGTCGCCTCCGAGGCGGTCACTCTCGGTCACACCGACTACGCCCTGCCCGGGGTCGGCTCCTACGCCGGGGCCGCGATCGCCGACGGCGACCTGGCCAAGGTCGGCTGCGCCATCCTCACCATGGCCGTCATGGTGATCGGGGTGAACTTCCTGTTCTGGCGGCCGCTGACCGCCTGGGCGGAGAAGTTCAAGATCGAGCAGTCCGAGGCCAGCGAGGTGCAGAGGTCGGTCGTCCTGGACTTCCTGCGCCGCTCCGACTGGCCGCGGCTCGTCGGCCGCCTGCTGCGTCCGGCCGGCCGGGCGCTGAGCCGGGCCGGGCGCGTCTTCGGCACCGACGACCGGCCGCTGGTGGTGCCGCGCGGCAGGCGGCGTGCCGGGGACATCGCCTTCGCCCTGGTCGCGGGCGGACTGATCGTGTGGGGACTGGCCGACCTCGGCCGCTATCTGTACGACCGTACGGGCCTGGGCGTGTTCGGCGAACCGCTGCTGCTCGGGCTCGCCACCCTGGCCCGCGTCGCCGTGCTGGTCGTCGTGGCCACGATGGTGTGGGTACCGATCGGCGTGAAGATCGGTTTCTCGCCCCGGCTGACCAGGATCGCCCAGCCGGTGGTGCAGGTGCTGGCCTCTTTCCCGGCCAACTTCCTCTTCCCGCTGGCGGTGTGGTTCTTCATCAGAACCGGCCTGAGCATAGACATCGGCGGCATCTTCCTGATGGCGCTGGGCGCCCAGTGGTACATCCTCTTCAACACCATCGCCGGCGCCATGGCGATCCCCACCGACCTGCGCGAGGCCATGGACGACCTCGGGGTGAAAGGCCGGCAGCGCTGGCGGCGGCTGATTATCCCCGGCATCTTCCCCTCCTACGTCACCGGCGGCATCACCGCCTCCGGCGGCGCCTGGAACGCCTCCATCGTCGCCGAGGTCGTCACCTTCGGCGGCACCACGCTCACCGCCACCGGCCTGGGCGCCTACATCGCCCGCGCCACGGAGCGGGGCGACCATCCCCAACTGATCGCCGGCGTGGTCGTGATGAGCGTCTACGTGGTCTGCCTCAACCGCTTCCTCTGGCGCCCGCTGTACCGGCTGGCCGAGACCCGGTACTCCCTGTGACCGGCTTCCGCCCGCACCCCGGGTCCCACCCGTACTCCGACGCCCGGCCCCGCCCGTACCCCTCAACCCCACAGCTTGGACCTGCCATGGCGATGAACACCCTTCCGGCCACCGAGAACACCCGCCCGGCCGACGGCGAACTGCTGCTGGAGACCGTCGGCCTGACCAAGTCGTACGCGGGCGCCGACGGCGAACTGCCCGTGCTCTCCGGCATCGACCTGGAGATCCGCGCCGGTGAGGTGGTCGCGCTGCTGGGCAAATCCGGCTCGGGCAAGTCGACGCTGCTGCGCTGCATGGCCGGACTCGTCCCGGCCAGCTCCGGCACCGTCAGCTACAAGGGCGCCGCGCTGACCGGCGCCAACCCCGGTACGGCGATGGTGTTCCAGACCTTCGCGCTGCTGCCCTGGCTGACCGTGCAGCAGAACGTCGAACTCGGCCTGGAGGCCAAGGGTGTGCACCCCGTGGAGCGCGCGGAGGCCGCTCGCCTGGCCATCGACCTGATCGGCCTGGACGGCTTCGAGTCCGCCTACCCCAAGGAGCTGTCGGGCGGCATGCGCCAGCGCGTCGGCTTCGCCCGCGCGCTGGTGGTCGAGCCGGACGTGCTGATGATGGACGAGCCGTTCTCCGCCCTGGACGTGCTCACCGCGGAGAACCTGCGCGGCGAGCTGATGGAGCTGTGGGAGTCCGGCCAGTTCCCCACCCGGGCCATCGTGCTGGTCACCCACAACATCGAGGAGGCGGTCCTGATGGCCGACCGGATCGTGGTGCTCGGCTCCCGCCCCTACGGCACCATCCGGGAGGTGTTCGAGGTCGGTCTCGACCGGCCCCGCGACCGCAACTCCGCCGCCTTCGAGGACATGATCGACCGTGTCTACCGCACCATGACCGGCCGGCAGAAGGAGGGCCGTACCCCCGGCCGCCAGGAGCCGGCCGACCTGGAGAGGCGGACGGTGGCCAACACCCCGCTGCCGCAGGCGAGCGTGGACGGGCTGTCGGGCCTGGCGGAACTGGTGCTGCACCGCGGCGGGCGCTGCGACCTCGCCGATCTCGCCGACGACCTCGGCCTCGAGGTCGACGACATCATGCCCCAGGTCGACGCCCTGGACCTGCTCGGTTTCGCCGGGTTCAGCGGCAACGACCTGCTGCTCACGGCCACCGGCACCGCGTTCGCCGGGGCCGACGTGCAGGAGTCGAAGACCATCTTCGCCCGGGCCGCGGTCCAGCTGCCGCTGGTCAAGGTGATCACCAGCAGTGTGCGCGGCAAGGCCGACGGCACCGCGCGGGCCGGTTTCTTCCGTGATCTGCTGGCCCATCACTACACCAGCGAGCAGGTCGACCAGCAGTTGGAGACGGCGACCGACTGGGGCCGCTACGCCGAGTTGTACGCCTACGACGCCGGCCCCGAGGAGTACCGCCGCGACGACACCGGCGACGCGGCCGGACCCACGGACACCCCGTGCCCCGCCTGAGCACCGCGGGGCTGCCGCCTCACGGCGTGCCGCCCAGGGCCGGGCGGTGTGAGAGCGCCGGGCTGGTGGCGGCGGCCCGCCGGGGTGCGAGCGCGCTCTCCTCGCTGCCCGGGCCGCCGGCTCCCGGACCGTCGCCCTCGGCGCCCGCGAGGTGCGCGGCCTCCAGCAGTGGGCGCACTCCCGCGGCCCGGTAGAAGATGCGCGTACCCTCCCGGCGCGTGGTCACCAGACCGGCCGCCCGGAGTCTGGCCAGGTGCTGGGACGTCGCGGCCACGTGGGCGCCCAGCATCCGGGCCAGCTCGCTCACCGGCTGCTCACCGTTGCTGAGCGCCCATAGCAGCCGGTAGCGGGAGGGGTCCGCCACCGCCTTGAGCACCGCCACCGCCCGGTCCGCCGCCTCGGCGTCCCACACCTGTCCTTGCGCATCCATGCAACTAGGGTACCGGCGGTCCTCCGGGCGGCTCGAACGCGGCGGACTCCGCCTCGGCGGGCTTCGCCTCCGAGGACACGGGCGCAGGCTCCGGCCGCCGGGGCTTCCGCCGCCACGGGGCGGGCCAGGACAGATTGAGGAACGCCTCGGCCTGGAGCGCGGCCAGGCTGATGCGGAGCAGGTCGCGGGCCGTGGGGTAGACCAGGAATCTCGGCTCCCACCGGGGCTGGAACTTGGCGTTGAACTTGTACAGCGACTCGATCTGGAACCAGCGGGAGAGGAACAGCAGCAGTCCGCGCCAGGCGCGCAGGGCCGGTCCGGCGCCCAGGCGTTCACCGCGGGCGAGGGCAGCGCGGAACATCGCGAAGTTCAGCGAGACACGGTTGACACCGAGGCCGGGCGCCTCCTGGAGGGCCTTGACGATGAGGAGTTCGTTCAGACCGGGGTCGGCGGTGCGGTCGCGGCGCATCAGTTCCAGGGAGATCCCGTCCCGGCCCCAGGGCACGAAGTGCAGGACCGCGCGGATGTCCCCGCCGGGCGCGGGGGCACCGGCGTCCGGTTCCTTGTGGGCGGTGACGACCACGCAGTCGCCGTCGCCCACTTCGCCGAAGCGGCCGAGGGCCATGGAGAAGCCGCGCTCCACCTCGGTGCCGCGCCAGGCGGCCGCCGCCGCCCGGATCTGCTCGGTCTCCTGCGCGGACAGGTCGCGCACGCGGCGGATGCGGCAGGTGTAGCCGCCCCGCTCGATGCGGTTGACCATCTGCCGGACATTGCGCATCGGCCGCCCGGACAGGGTGAAGGTGCCGGTGTCGACGACGGCCTCGTCGCCGATCTCCAGCGCGTTCAGGCCGGCTTCGCGGGTCCACACCTCGCCGCCGGTCTCGCCGCACCCCATCACCGCGGGGACCCAGGCGTGCCGGGCGGCGGTGTCCATGAACTCCTTGATGGCGCCCGGCCAGGCCTCCACGTCGCCGATCGGGTCGCCGCCCGCGAGCATCACGCCGGACACCACCCGGTAGGCGATCGCCGCCTTTCCGGTGGGGGAGAAGAGCACGTTCTTGTCGCGGCGCAGCGCGAAGTAGCCCAGTGAGTCCCGCTCGCCGTGCCGTTCCAGCAGGGCGCGCAGCCGCCGCTCCTCGTCGTCGCCGAGGACGGGTACGGGTGTGGAGGGGCGCAGCGCGAGGTAGAGGGTGGTGGCCGCGGTCAGCAGGCCGAGCCCGGCGAGCGAGAAGTACACGAGGTCGCTGGTGCGCTCGCTGGAGTAGTGCACCGGCCCCTCGATGCCGATCAGACCGTAGGCGACGTGCTGGATACGGTCTGACAGCGAGGCCGCGACGGCCTTCCTGGGGTGGGAGCCGACGATCAGCAGTCCCGCGCCGAAGCTGAAGGCGCTCAGCAGGAGGAAGTTCCACACCGCCCGCCACCGGGTGCGCGGGTCGGACAGGGCGTAGAACTCCCGGCGGGCGACGAGCAGCAGTACGAACAGCAGCACCGTGACGGCGCCGGGCACATGCTGGTGCCAGCGCAGCAGTTGCAGTGCCGCGCCCGTGGGCAGCAGGATCATCACCGCCCGCCAGGCCCGCCGTTTGCGGCGCCGCAGGGCGTGCGCCAGCATCACCATCAGCACGCCCACGATCAGCGAGGCGGCGGTGGCCAGGGTGGACACGGCCCCGGGCAGGGCCACGGCCAGGGTGTGCACCCGCCCGTGCCGCATACGCGGGAAGATCGCCCCCGCGACGTCGAGTACGCCCACGAGCAGGCACAGGTAACCGGCCACGGCGGGCACACGGCGGTACGAGACGGCGCGAAGACGATTCCGCGAGGGGCCTTCGTCGGTGGTCACGGGGTCCTTCACGAGGTGCCAGCGTAGAGCCTGCTGAGCAGGCGTGACCACGGGCGGGGGCGGTGAACACGCAACCCTTCGGCGTGCTTCACTTATCGGATTGCGCAACTGGGCGATGATGGCGTTCCGTGCCGTGCGGGATCCGGGACAGCCTGCCGGGGCGCGGCCGGAGCGAACCGGAGTACGTCGGAGTGCGCCGGATCGAACCAGAGCGAACCAGAGCGAAGGGGAGCCGCGATGGAGGTCGGGAGCGGGCTCATGGGGCCGGGGGCCACCCGGGGGACGGTCCGGGGCGCGGGACCGCGGCCGCGCACGGCCTTCGGCTCGGTCCTGCGGCGGCTGGACTGGCCGCTGCTGGGCGCCGCGCTGGCGCTGTCGGTGCTCGGCGCGCTCCTGGTGTACTCCGCGACCCGCGGCCGCACCCAGCTGACCGAGGGCGACCCGTACGCCTTCCTGACGCGCCATCTGATCAACACCGCCATCGGGATCGCCCTGGCCGTCGGCACCATGTGGCTGGGCCCGCGCAGGCTCCGGGACCTCGTCCCCGTCCTGTACGGCGTCACACTCCTGCTGGTCCTCGCGGTACTGACTCCGCTGGGCGCCACGATCAACGGGTCACGCCGCTGGATCATGATCGGCGGGATGTCCATCCAGCCGGCGGAGTTCGTCAAGGTAGCCATCGTGCTGGCCATGGCCGTGCTGCTGGCCACCAAGGTGGACACGGGCGACCGGCCGAGCCCGGACAGCCGCAGCGTCCTGGAGTCCCTGGCGGTGGCCGGCGTGCCCGCCCTGCTGGTCCTGCTCACGCCGGACCTCGGGCAGTTCATGGGCATCGGCGTGATCGTGCTCGGGGTGCTGCTCGCCTCCGGTGCCTCGGCGCGCTGGGTCACCGGGCTGCTCGCGGCCGGAGTCCTGGGTGCCGTGGCGGTGTGGCAGCTGCATCTGCTGGACCAGTACCAGATCAACCGGTTCGCCGCGTTCGCCGATCCCGCCCTCGACCCGTCGGGGGTCGGCTACAACACCAGCCAGGCCAGGATCGCCATCGGGGCCGGCGGCCTGCTGGGCCAGGGGCTGTTCCACGGAGCGCAGACCACCGGGCAGTTCGTGCCCGAGCAGCAGACCGACTTCGTCTTCAGCGTGGCGGGGGAGGAGTTGGGCTTCCTGGGTGCCGGGGCGCTGATCGCCCTGCTCGGCGTGGTGCTGTGGCGCGCGCTGCGCATCGCCCGCGCCTGCCCCGACCTGTACGGAACTGTGGTCGCGACCGGCATCGTGGCCTGGCTGGCCTTCCAGGCGTTCGAGAACATCGGCATGAACCTCGGCATCATGCCGGTCACCGGACTGCCGCTGCCGTTCGTCAGCTACGGCGGCTCGTCGATGTTCGCCGGCTGGGTCGCCGTGGGCGTCCTCCAGGGCATCCGTCTGCAACGCCCGCTGTCCGCCTGACCCCAGAGCCTCAGCGGCGGCGCCCGGGGCGGCACGGCAGAGTCGAGCGAATCCGGCGCCAACGTCCTTCCAGCGCCGTACGCACGGCGGGTTCGCTGCGGGCCGCGGCGAGCAGGATCCCCACCGCGTACAGGGTGGCGATCAGCGAGCTGCCTCCGTAGGAGAACAGCGGCAGGGGCACGCCCGCGACGGGCACCAGCCCCAGGACGCCGCCGAGGTTGATGAAGGTCTGCGCCGCGAGCCAGGTGACGATGCCGCCGGTCGCCAGGCGGACGAACGGGTCGTTGCGGCGGGTGGCGATGCGCAGGCCGCCCGCGAACAGCGCGGCGAACAGGGCCAGTACGGACAGGGTGCCGAACAGACCCAGTTCCTCCCCGGTGACGGCGAAGATGAAGTCGGTGTGCGGCTCGGGCAGTTGGCCCCACTTCTCCACGCTGGCGCCGATTCCGTTGCCGAACAGGCCGCCCGTCGACAGCGCGTACAGGCCGTGCACCACCTGCCAGCACTGGTCGTTCGGGCCCGGGTCGCTCGCGCCGAGGCAGGCGAACCGGGACACCCGGTGCGGGGCGGTCATGATCAGTACGGTGGCCAGGAGCGCCGTGCCCGTCAGGGCGGCCCCGAAGAGCCGCAGCGGCGCACCGGCCAGCCACAGCAGACCGAACAGCACGGCGCACAGGATGACCGCGGTCCCCATGTCCCCGCCGAGCATCATCAGTCCCAGCAGCAGCAGGGCACCGGGCACGAGCGGCACGAGCAGGTGCTTCCACTGGCCCAGCAGCTTGTGCTGCTGCTTGCGGGCCAGCAGGTCCGCGCCCCACACGATGAACGCGACCTTGGCGAACTCGCTGGGCTGGAGCACGAACGGCCCGCCCAGGTCCAGCCAGTTGGTGTTGCCGTTGACGGTCCGCCCCAGCCCCGGCACCTGCACCAGCGCCAGCAGCAGCACGGACCCGGCCAGCAGCGGATAGGCCAGCCACCGGTGCGTCTTCACCGACATGCGGGCGGCCGGCACCGCCAGGGCCGCGCCGATCACCGCGGCCATGATCTGCCGGCGCAGATAGTAGGTCGGCGGCAGACCGGAACGCAGCGCCTCGATCTGCGAGGAGGAGAACACCATCACCAGCCCCAGGCCGGCGATCAGTGCCGCACTGCCCGCCACCAGGTAGTAGCCGGTGAGCGGCCGGTCCCAGGCCCGCCGCAGCCGCGCGAGGGCGCGGCGCGGGAGCGCGGTGAGGTCGGGCACCCGTCTCGCACGCCCGCCGCGCGGGCGGCCCGCCGGTTCCGGGGCCCGCGGCGGGGCCTGTCGGCGTCCACGTGCCGCCGGGGCGCCCTGGGTGCCCGGCACGCGCTTCTCCGCGCGGACACTCTGTGAATTGCGCATGTGCGCAACCGTAGAGCGGCGGGGGCGGTCCCCCTGGGCGCGGCGCTCCGGCGCCGGTGCCGAATCGCCGTTTCGTGGCGCGCGTGAATGCGCCCGCGGCCCCGGCCGTGCGGAACGTGCTGTCATCGAGGTCGTCCGCCGTCCCGTCAGGAACGCGGCGCGCGACCGCGCCGGAACGGGTTCCAGGGCCGGCGTGGTCCGTGGCCCGAGGCCTGTGGCCCGCCATCCAGCAGGAGGCGGGCGGTGTCCTCGGGGCCCAGGGGGGTGCGGCCGGGGCGGCGGGCCCAGAAGCGGGCCAGGTGGCGCTCCAGATCCTCCCGGCCGTCCTCCTCGGTGCGCGCGGCCAGGACCAGGCCTTCCTCGCCGTCCGGGGCGCGCAGGTCGACGAGGCACCCCTCGACGGTGAAGGCCGTGTACTCCCCGTCCGTCACGTCCATGGCCTCCAGTCCGTCCTCCGCGGCCCGGAGAGAGGAGAAGACGGCAAGTTCCTCGTCCCGGTCGAAGACCATGACGATGTCGGCAGGATGGCTCACGCCGTCCATCTTCCCCGGTCAGGTCCCCAATTAGCCAGCGGGGCAAGGGTGATGGCGGATTATGGGCCCGACGGCTCCCCGTCCCGAAGTCCCGGCGGGCGGGAAATCTCCTCGGGTCAACAATTGCGCAACCCTTAAACTGTCCCCATGGAATCTGGTGGTGGCGTGATGGGGCAGGAGGCCGCGGTGCTCGTGGGCGGGCCGGCGGACGGGATGCGGGTCAAGGTCGCCGGGCGGCCGTGGGTGCTTCAGGTGTCGTTCCCTTGTCAGGCGGAGGCGCCGCGGGGCGGCGTGCACGTGGAGGCGGTGTACGTCTACCGCCGCGACGTGCGCGTGAAGGGCGAGCCCCTGCGGTACGGCTTCGACGTGGCCAGCCCCTGACCGGTCCCGCCGGATCGGGGGAGCGGGCCGGTCGCGCACCCCGTTGCGGAGTCCTCTCGTCAACTGTTGCTACATTGCGCAACCGTACAACCTTTGGGTGGGGCCAGTCGTCCCCTCTGTACGAGTACGACGGATGAGGGTGCGCGCATGACGACCAGCCACAAGACCGCTCCTTCGCGCCGCCGGAGCCGGGGCGTCCCGCCCCAGCGCCGGGGCGGTTCCCGCCGCCGCGCCTCCGGCGGCCGCGGCGGACGTACGCGCGCACGGACGACCCTCGTCATGGCGCTGTCCCTGGTGGTGCTCGGCACGGCGGGTCTGGGCTGGCTCTATCTGAAGCTCAACGGCAACATCAACACCTTCGGCGCCGACGGCCTGTCCAGCGACCGGCCCGAGGCCGGCTCGTCCAAGGGTGAGAACGTCCTGGTCATCGGCTCCGACGCGCGCGTGGGCGGCAACGACGCCCTCGGTGGCGGCAGCAAGGACGACATCGGCCGCTCCGACACCGCGTTCCTGCTGCACGTCTACGCCGACCACCGGCACGCCCTCGCCGTGTCCATCCCCCGGGACACCCTGGTCACCATCCCGCCCTGCAAGCTCCCCGACGGCGGCTGGACCGAGCCGCAGCCGAACACGATGTTCAACGCCGCGTACTCCGTGGGCAACACCGCCGAGGGCAACCCCGCCTGCAGCCAGAACACCGTCGAGCACCTCACCGGGCTGCGCGTGGACCACACCGTCGTCGTCGACTTCCAGGGATTCGCCGCGCTCACCAACGTGGTGGGCGGGGTGCCGGTGTGCGTGCCGCACGACATTTACCAGAAGGACCTCAACCCCAACCGGGCCACCCGCGGCTCGCTGCTGTTCAGCAAGGGCGAGCAGAAGGTCTCAGGGAAGCAGGCGCTGGACTGGGTCCGGATCCGGCACGGCATCGGCGACGGCTCCGACATAGGCCGGATCAAGCGCCAGCAGGCGTTCGTCGCCAGCCTCATCAAGAAGGTCAAGGCCGACGGGTTCACCCCGACCAAGCTGTTCCCCCTCGCCGATGCCGCCACCAAGTCGCTCACCGTCGACCCCGGTCTGGGCTCTGCCGACAAGCTGCTGTCGTTCGCGATGTCGCTGAAGGACGTCGACCTGCACAACACCAAGTTCGTCACCATCCCGTGGCGCTATGAGGGTGCGCGGGTCGCCATCGTGGAGCCGGACGCCTCCGAACTGTGGGCCGCGCTCAGGGCCGACCGCACCATCGACGGCAAGGACGCCGGCGGCAAGAAGAACAAGAAGGGCAAGGCGGGTGCCTCCGCATCCCCGGACGCCGGTCAGGACGGCTTGGGGAAGGGTATCGAGGTGGGCGTCTACAACGGCACCACCAACACCGGCCTCGCCATCCGCGGCGCCTCCGTCCTCACCGGCCGCGGCTTCACCGTCACCGGCACCGGGAACGCGGGCAGTCAGAACCACGCCACCACCCTCATCCAGTACGGTCCCGGCCGGCAGGCCGAGGCCGAGAAGGTCGCCCAGCTCTTCCCCGGGGCCGAACTCCAGGCCCTGACCGGCCCGGGCATCAACGTGGTGCTGGGTGAGGACTTCACGGCCACCGCGGACGGCGCCTCGGCCGCACCGACCTCCGTGCCCACGTCGGTGGCGGCGGACGCCCGCTCGGCCGACGACGACCTGTGCTCCAACTTGTCCTACGGGTAGGGCGGACGCGCCGGCGCGGCGCTCTGTCCGCCCGGCTCGGTCGGCAGCCGACCGCCGACGGCGAAGGGCCGCACCCGCTCTTGCGGGTGCGGCCCTCGTGTTTCAGCGCGTCAGGGACGCGAATCAGGCCGTGGCAGCGCCGCTGCCGGCCTTGCGGCGGCGCACGACGAACACGGCGCCCGCGCCGACGGCGACCGCGGCGCCGCCCGCCACCGCGATCATCGGCAGCGCCGAGTTGGAGCCGGTCTCGGCGAGGTGGCCCTGCGGGACGATCTGCTTGTCGCCGGCGGGCTTGGCGGGCAGCGGCTTCCTGCCGCCCTGCGGCTTGGCGTCGGTGGGCTTGCCCGCGCTGGTGCCGGCCGCGAGGACGTCGAACAGGTAGAAGTCGTCGTCGGAGGCGTAGACGCAGTTGCCCTTGTCGTCGGCGTACATGCCGATGGAGATGGCGACGCCCATGCCGGCCGGGGCCTTCTTGTCCACGTTCAGCCGCAGGTCGATGGAGAAGGACTCCTTCGGCTTGACGTCGGTGTAGCCGACGTAGCCGATGGCGTCATCCTTCTCGTCCAGGGAGATGTTCTCCCACGTGCCGGTGACCGGGTCCTTGAACTGCAGGGTGAGGTGGCTGCTCTCGTCGGTGAACTCCTTCTCCCCGACCAGGGCCGCGAACACGCCCATGTCGACGCGCTTGTAGGAGTTGTCGCCGGAGTTCGTGACGTTCAGCTTGAAGTTGTGGAACCCGCTGCCCGCGACGACCTTCGAGGGCAGGCCGGTCAGGCTGGTGCGCAGGTTCTTGTCCTGCTTCTGCTCCTTGCCCTCCTTGCACGCCTGGGGGCCCGGCGTCTCGGACGGCGAGGAGCTGGGGGTGGGGGTGACCGGCTTCTTGTCGGTGGTGCCCTCGTCCTTCGAGTCGGACCCGTCCTTGGTGGTGTCGGACTTCGCGTCCGTGCCGTCCGACTTCTTGATGTCGTCCGTGGCCTGGCCGTCGGTGCCGTTCGGCTGGCCCTCGGTCTCGGTGGTCTGGTTGTCGGTGCCGGCGGGCTCCTCGGTGGTGGCGCCGGGCTCCTCGCCAGCGGCGGTGGAGGCGCCCTCGGTCGGCTCAGTGACCGTCGGAATCGGAGATTCCGTGGCGAAGGCGGCGGGGCCCGCAAGAAGCACAGCGGGTGTGATGGCTGCCGTGGCTGCTGCGAGCGCCAGAGAGCGGCGAATCTTCATGCGAACCTCGAAAGACTAAGTGACCAATGTTTCGCAAGGGAGATCGCCGAGGGCCGCAAAAGGTTGCCCAGAAATCCGCAGGTCAATGTGTGGCGTGCGTCACTCGCGCGCATGGGTTCCGCCTGCCCGGCGGTAGTGTGCGCCGGTGAGTACGTATTCGAGCACACCGGCAGGTTGGTACCCGGATCCGCACGGAGCGGCCCAGACGCTGCGTTACTGGGACGGTGCCCAGTGGACGGAGCACACCCACGTCGACCAGCAGGCCCACGTCGCGCAGCAGGTGCCGCCGCAGCAGGCCGCCCCTGACCTGCGTGTGCAGCAGCAGGTCCAGCACCAGGCCGGGGTCGCTCCGGGTGCCCAGGGCGACGGCTCGCTGTTCAGCGAGCCGGTGCTCGTGGTGAACCAGAAGGCCAAACTGATCGAGCTGACCAACGAGTACGAGGTCTTCGACCAGCACGGCAACCGGATCGGCACGGTCACCGAGATCGGGCAGAGCGCGCTGAAGAAGGCGATGCGTTTCGTCTCCAGCCTCGACCAGTTCATGACGCACAGGCTCGAGATCCGCGACGCCTACGGCACACCCCAGTTGGTGCTCACCCGGCCGGCGAAGGTCTTCAAGTCGAGGGTGGTGGTGTCCCGTCCGGACGGCTCCGAGATCGGCGAGATCGTCCAGCAGAACGTCTTCGGCAAGATCAACTTCGCGATGAACGCGAACGGGCAGCAGGTCGGCGCGATCAAGGCGGAGAACTGGCGCGCCTGGAACTTCGCCATCGTCGACCACGCCGACAACGAGGTCGCCCGGATTACCAAGACCTGGGAGGGCCTGGCCAAGACGATGTTCACGACCGCCGACAACTACGTACTGCAGATCCACTACCGGCTGCCCGAGCCGCTGCTGAGCCTGGTGGTCGCCACGGCGCTGACCGTCGACACGGCGCTCAAGCAGGACTCGCGCGGCTGGAACTGACCGCCGGTCACAGCGGGGTGAGGTGTCCCGGCCCCAACGGCTGGGACGGCAGCGCCGGCTCCTGGGCGGGCGGCTCCGTCTCCAGGGCGAGCACGGCGGCCACGGGATGGTCCGGGACGCCGCCCTGTCCGATGCGCTCCGGGCCGGGTACCGGGTCGGCGTCCGTGGGTCGCGGGGTCGCCCGCGAGAGCGCCACGACCCCCCAGGAGGCGAGGGCCGCGCCCGCCGACGCCAGCAGCACGCCCGTCGCGCCGCCCCTCAGTCCCTGGCCCAGCAGGGTGAGTCCGATCAGCGCGGCCGCCGCCGGGTTGGTCAGCGTCAGTACGGCGAGCGGGGCGCCGAGCCCGTCCCGGTAGGCGGTCTGCGACAGCAGCAGGCCACCGGTCGCGAAGGCCGCGACGAGCAGCGCCACCATGATGACGCGGGCGCTGAGCAGGGGGCCGGAGTGGTCCGTGGCGGCCACCGTCACCGTCTGGGTGAGCGCGGAGGCCACGCCCGAGGCGACCCCCGACGCGGTCGCGTGCCGCAGGCCCGGCCGCGCCCCGGGCCGTGACAGCGCGCCGATCAGAACGGCCGTGGCGCCCGCCACCGACAGTGCCTCGACGGGGCTCAGCACGTGTACCGGGGCCGGCCCGGAAGCAGCGACGAGCAGGGCGGCCAGTCCGAGCAGCGTGCACGCGGTGCCCCGCCACTCGGCCGCCGCGACCCGCCGCCCGGCCATCCGCGCCCCCAGCGGCACGGCGGCCACCAGGGTGAGCGCGCCGAGCGGCTGGACCACGGTCAGCGGACCGTACTTCAGGGCCACCACATGCAGCAGGGCCGCCGATCCGTTCAGTGCGACGGCCCACCACCAGGCGCCGGCGTGGAGCAGTCCGCGCACACCCGTTCCGCGGGTGCGCGCGGCGAGCCGTTCCTGGGCGACCGCGGCGGTCGCGTAGGCGACGGCCGAGAACAGCGACAGGACGACGGCCGTCAGAGCGGCGTTCACCGGCCCGCCCCTGCCGGGGTGTTCCCCTCGGCCGGCCGGGACTCGTGGGCGAGCGGGCGCCGCGCCGGTCCGTCGGGCTCCGCTTCGGCGGCCTCGCTTCGGGATGTCATGCCAGGCCCTCTCGTGGTGGTGCGTGGGGTGGTGCTGTTCGCACCCATGTCGATGTACGGCACATCGACACGAGAGCGTACCGATACGGCAGTGTACCGATACGCACGCGTACCGGTACACTGCCGTATCGATGGACCTTCGTCACACTGGAGAGCGGGCCCGGAGCCCGGGCCCGAACTCCCGGGATACGAGTGAGGAGCGCAGCGATGACATCGCAGGCCGCGGACGAGCCGGAGACGGTTGTCGCCCCGCGCCGCTCCAAGCTCACGCCGGAGCGTGAGCAGGAGTTCTTCGACGCCGTACTCGAACAGATCCGCGAGCACGGCTATGACGCCGTCACCATGGAGGGAGTCGCCGCCAGCACCCGGTGCAGCAAGTCCACGCTCTACCGGCAGTGGCGGACCAAGCCGCAGTTCGTGGCCGCCGCCCTGCGATCCAGCGGCCGCTGCCGTTTCGCCGGCATCGACACCGGCTCGCTCGCCGAGGACCTGCGGCGGGTCGCGCTGGCCGCGGGCCAGTGGTCGGGCCGGGACACCCGCCTCCTCCAGGCGCTCGGGCACGCGATCACGCTGGACTCCGAGCTGAAGCGGGCGCTGCGTGAGACGCTGGTCGAGCCGGAGATCGCCGCGCTGCGGGAGATCCTGCGGCGCGGGGTGGAGCGCGGCGAGGTCAGCGCGGACAACCCGGCGCTGGAGTTCGTGCCCGCGCAGCTGTTCGGCGTCCTGCGCATCCGGCCCGTGCTGGAGGGGGAGTACGCCGACCCGGACTACGTGGTCCGGTTTCTGGAGGCCGCGGTGCTGCCGGCACTGGGCCTCGGTTCACGACCCAGGCCACCGTCCCCGGGATGACCGGGCGGTGACCTGTCCGCGCCGCACCGTGGGGACGGGGGCGGCGCGCATCCCCGGCCGGGCGGGGTACCTCTGGAGCGGAGAGGTGCCCCGCCCGGTCGCCTCGGGGCCGGGTACGGCTCAGACGCTCTGGCCGATGCCGCCGCCCGAGGACGCCTCGATGCCCCGGGTGATGTCGTCGATCACGGACTGAGGCTCCCCGACGTCGAGGCCGAAGCGGACGACGACGAGCTGCCGGGAGTCGGCGGGCGAGGGGAAGGCCAGGGACTCCACGTACCCGTCGGCGCCCTTGCTGGTGACGGCCTTCCAGCGGACCAGGTAGCCCTTCTGCCCGGCCACGGTCACCGCCTTGGAGGCCAGCACCTGGTGGGAGGTTATGCCGCCGTAGGCCTCGCCCCCGTAGGAGTCCTCGGCGTTCTTCGCTATGTCGGCCTTGGCGACCTGCTCGGGCGTGCTCCCGCGGACGCGCAGCGCGAGCGCGGGCGCCGAGTAGGCGCCGCCCTTGGTGCAGTTCTTGGAGGTGTCGCCGGGGCACTTGTAGGAGTCGTTCGACGTGACCTGGGCGCCCACCCCCAACTCCTGGCCGTACCAGCCGTCGGGCACGGGCAGGCTGATGCCGCTGACCGCGTCGGTCACCGAGCCGCTCCTGATCTTCGGCGCTTCGGACGGCCCGCCGTCGGACCCGCCGGACCCACCCGACCCGCCGGAGTCGCCCGAGCCCCCGCCCGGGCCGCCGAAGGGGCCGCGGTCCTCGCCGGTGCCGCCCCGGTCGTCCTGCCCCTGCCGGGACCCGGCACGGCCGTCCTTGCCGCCGACGTCGTTGGCCAGCGCGTACACGCCGACGCCGATGCTCGCCAGCACCGCGGCCGCCACCGCGACGGCGATGCCGATACGCAGGCCGCGGCGCGCGGGGGCGGGCGGCCGGCCCGGGTATCCGGGGTGCGCCGGATAGCCCGGGTATCCCGGATACCCCGGATACCCCTGCTGGGCCGGGTACGGCCCGGGGGCCGCCTGCTGTGCCGGGGGACCCCACACGGCGGCCGATCCGACGGGACGGGTCTGGTCCGTCCATGCCTTGCCGTCCCACCAGCGCTCGGTGGCGGGGCCGTCACTTGTCTGCCCGGGGTCGGGGTACCACCCGGGAGGAGTCACCTGCGTCATGTGCCTACCGTATGAGGCGTCGGTGAAAGCCCGATGAGAGGACCCCACTCCCGCTCCCGGCGCAGCCACCTCTACCGCAGGTCACCCGTCAAGGCAACAGGTGACGGGACGGGCCGCCGCATCGGCCGCTCGGGGACTACGCTCGAAGTCTGCATGCCGTCTGGCGACTTGGGGAGGTAGCGGGATGACGGAGGTACGGCCGGGCACGGCCGCCTCGGGCTCGCTGTGGGAGCGGGACGAGGAACTCACCGCCGTCGTACGCGCGATCGACGTCCTGTGCGCCGACCGCGCGTCCTCGGGAGGGCTGCTGGTCCTGGAGGGGGAGGCCGGACTCGGCAAGACCGCCCTGCTGACCGAGACCCGCCGTATCGCCGGAGAACGCGGCTGCGCGGTGTGGTCGGCGCGTGGCGGGGAGACCCTGCGCTCCGTGCCCTTCAACGTGGTGCGGCAACTGCTCCAGCCCGTGCTCCTGTCGCTGATGCCCGAGGAGGCCCGCGAATACCTCGGCGACTGGTACCACATCGCCGGCCCCGCCCTCGGCATCGTGGAACCCCGGGACGGGCAGGCCGACCCGCAGGGCGTGTGCGACGGACTCGTCGCCGCCGTGCGCCGGCTGGCCGAGCGCGAGTGGCCGCTGGTGCTGCTGATCGACGACGCCCACTGGGCCGACGTGGAGACGCTGCGCTGGCTCGCCGCGTTCGCCGAGCGCCTGGAGGAACTGCCCGTACTGCTCGTGGTGACCCGCCGGCCCGGAGAGTTCGGCGGGGAGGGTGCCCGGTGCCTGGACGCGGCCGTCGCCGCCGCGGGCGTGCACACCCTGAGCGCCCTGACCCCCGAGGCGACCGCCGGACTCACCCGCACCACCCTCGGCCCGCACGCCGACGCCCCGTTCTGCCGCGAGGTCTGGGCGGTCACCGGCGGCAACCCGTACGAGACCGTCGAACTGCTCGCCAAGGTGCGCGACAGCGAACTCGAACCGGTCGAGGCCCAGGCCGCCGAACTGCGACCCCTGAACCGCTCGGCCCGCGGCGGCGGCCTCGTCGCCCGCCTGGAGGAACTCGGCATCGACGCCACCCGGTTCGCCTGGGCCGCCGCCGTCCTGGGCACCGGCATCTCCGTGGAGCTCGTCGCCCGGCTGGCCACCATGAACCGCGACGACGCCGAGCGCTGCGCCGAACTGCTGCGCCGCGCCCGCATCCTCATCGAGCCGGACCCGGCGAGCACCCGGGGCGGTGGCGGGGACCTGGAGTTCGTGCACCCGCTGATCGCCACCGCCGTCTACAACTCCGTCCCGGACGCCCTGCGCACCGCCATGCACGGCATCGCCGCCCAGGTGGTCGCCGACTCCGGGTTCGGCGCCGCCGCGGCCTCCCGGCACCTGCTCCAGGTCCACCCGGACGACGACCAGGAACTCGTCGAGCAGCTCCGCGAGGCGGCCCGCGAACACCTCGCCGTCGGCGCGTCCGACGCGGCCCGCCACTGCCTGGAGCGGGCCCTGCTGGAGCCGCCGACCCCCGGAACGCACGCGCGCGTGCTCTACGAGCTGGGCTGCGCCACGCTGCTGACCGCGCCCGCCACCACCATCGAGCACCTCCAACGCGCGCTCGCCATGCCCGGCCTGGACGGCGCCACCCGCGTGGACGCCGTGTGGCGGCTGTCCCAGGCCCTGCTGCACAACGACCAGCTGGAGGAGGCGGTCCGCACGGTTGAGGCGGAGGCCGCCCGCCACGAACCGGGGCCCACCCGGATGCGGTTGCAGGCCGTCCAGTACATGTGGGAGGGCCTGTACACCGGCGGTACCAGCTCCCCGGACCGTTCCGAGCAGCTCGCCGGACTCGCCGCCGGCTGTACTGGACGGGACAACTCGGAGCGTGCCCTGCTGATCCTGCGCGGCTTCGACGCCATGACCCGCGGCGAGAGCGCCGAGGAGGTCGTCGAGATGTGCGACCGGGCACTCGTCAACGGCCGCCTCGCCCCCGGACTCGGCTGGACCGACACCGAGTGGGGCATGGAACTGCTGCTGATGCTCGCCAGCGCCTACGCCTACTGCGACCGCCTCGACCGGGCCGAAACTCTCTACACCGAGGCTCTGCGCGCCTACGAGACCGCCGGCTGGAGCGGCGGCCACCTCGCCCTCGCCCACGCCTACGTCGGGCTCGGGCACCGCAGGCGTGGCCGGCTGCGGGAGGCGGAGGAGGCCCTGCGCGCAGCGCTGCGCCTGGCCGAGCGGATCGGCCGCGGACTGCCCCTGTACTGGACCGCGACCTGCAACCTCGTCGACACCCTGCTCGCCCGCGGCCATGTCGAGCAGGCCTGGGAGGTCGCCGAGCAGCACGCTTTCGCCCCGCCCTACCCGTCCACCATCGTGCTGCCCGATCCGCACAGCGTGCGCGGCCGACTGCTGCTGGCCCTCGGCCGCACCGAGGACGCCGTCAACGCACTGGAGGCGGCCGAGAAGGCGGCGGCCGCCCGCGGCCACCAGAACCCGGTGACGGTGCCCTGGGCGGCCGACCTGGCCCGCGCGCTCGCCACCGAGGACCCCGAGCGGGCGGGCCGGCTCGTCGCCGACCTCCGCCGCCAGGCCGAGCGGTTCGGCACCGACACCGCCATAGGAGAGGCCCTGCGCTGCGCCGCGGCCCTGGAGACCGGCCAGTGCGCGGTCCGGCTGGCCGCGCAGGCCGTCACCTACCTGGAGGCCTCTCCCTGCCAGTACGAACACGCCGTCGCCCGCGTCGAGTTCGGCATCGTCTCGCGCTCGGCCGCCGAGCTGGGCCGGGGTCTCGCACTGGCGCGCTCGTGCGGCGCGGACGGCCTGGCGGAGGAGGCGGCGCGCCTGCTGGAGGCGGAACACGGGGTGGGCCGGGCCCCGAAGTAGGGCCCGGCCGGCGGACCAGGCTTGGGCCGACGGTGACTGCCGCTGTCGCTGCCGCTGTCCTGCGACTCGATCCGCCGGACGGGCCCTGGTTCACACCAGGGAGCCAGGAGCCGGCTTGGCGGCCGCCGGCGTCCGCGCTCGCGTCGGCGACCGACGGCGCCACGGTCCGTTGATTACTCACCATTACCACTAGTCGCTCTTCGTCACTCCTCCCCGGATTCCTCCGCCAGCACCCGCTGGGCCACCGCGAACGCCGAGTTCGCCGCCGGGACCCCGCAGTACACGGCGCTCTGGAGCAGCGCCGCGCCGATCTCCTCGGGGGTGAGCCCGTTGCGGCGGGCCGCCCGTACGTGCATGGCCAGTTCGTCGTAGTGGCCGTGTGCGATCAGCGCCGTCAGGGTGATCAGGCTCCGCTCGCGGCGGCTCAGCGTCGGGTCGGTCCAGATCTCGCCCCAGGCGTAGCGGGAGATGAAGTCCTGGAAGCGGGCCGTGAACGGGGTCTGCCGGGCCTGCGCCCGGTCGACGTGCGCGTCGCCGAGCACCTCGCGGCGCACCTCCATGCCCCGCCGGGGAGCACCCTCGAGGTGGGTGCGCAGCGCCGCGAGGACCGCCTCGGGGCACTGCGCCGGCGCCAGGTGCGAGGCGCCGGGGATCTCCACCAGCGCCGAGCCGGGCACCGCGTCGGCGATCTGCCGCAGATGCGCGGGCGGGGTGGCCGGATCCTCGCGGCCCGCGACGAGCAGCGTGCGCGCGCCGATCCGAGGCAGCAGGTCGGTCAGATCGAAGGCTGCCAGCGCGTCGCAGCAGGCGGCGTACGCCTCCGGGTCGGCCTCCCGGTGGTCCCGGACCAGTTCCGGCACGGTGAAGTCACCGGCGAACCACCGGGCGTCGGCGCTCTCGACCAGCCAGTCCAGCCCGTCCCGCCGGACCCGCGCGGCCCGCTCCTGCCACGCCTTGGCGCCGTTGAAGTGGGCCGACGAGCAGATGACGGCGAGCGAGTCGAGGCGTTCGGGGTGGTGCACGGCGAGGTGCAGACCCACCGCACCGCCCAGCGACACCCCGGCGTACGCGAAGCGTTCGATGCCGAGCGAGTCGGCGAGCGCCAGCACCAGGCCGGCGAGGTCGCCGACGGTCGTGCCGGGCTCGATCAGCCCGGCCGGCGAACCCCCGTGCCCGGGCAGGTCCCAGCGGATCACCCGGTGGGAGATCGCCAGCTCGGGCGCGACCTTGTCCCACAGCGCGTACGACGTACCGAGGGACGGCCCGAGCAGCAGCGGGGGAGCGGAGGCGGGGCCTTCGAGAAGGTGGTGCAGGGTCAACGTCGCTCCAAGGCACGGTCGGTGAGGGTTCCGGCGGCGCCGGTGTAACGGGCCGGATCGGTGAGCTCGGCCAGGTCGGCGTCCTTCAACCCGGGCTGCTCCGACAGGAGTTCCCTGAGGCTTCGGTTCTCGGTGTAGGTACGCCGGGCGAGTTCGGTGAGCAGCTCCTTCGCCCGGGCACGGCCGAGCAGCGGGGCCAGTTCGGCCGACAGCCGCTCGGAGACGATCAGTCCGTGGGTCAGCCCGAGATGGGCGCGCATCGCGTCCGCGTCCACCCGCAGCCCCTCGGTCAGCTCCGCGGCGTCGCGGGCCGCGCCGCCGACGAGCCGCAGCAGCTCCCGCAGCGGCTCCCACTCGGCGTGCCAGGCGCCGGGCGGCCGTTCGTCCTGCGCCGCCAGCGAACCGTAGAGGGTGGCCGCGAGTTGCGGCGCTCGCCTGGCGGCGGCCGCGATCAGCGTGGACCGCACGGGGTTCGCCTTGTGCGGCATGGCGGAGGAACCGCCGCCGCTGCCCTCGGCGAGTTCGGCGGTCTCCGTGCGGGTCAGGACCAGCACGTCCACGGCGATCTTGCCCAGGGCCCCGGCGGCGAAGGCGAGGCATCCGGCGAGGTCGGCGACCGGGGTGCGCAACGTGTGCCACGGCAACAGTGGCTCGCGCAGGTCCAGTTCACGGGCGTACGCGGTGACGAGCGCGGTCGGGTCCTCGGCGCCGTACGCGGCGAAGGCCGCCAAGGTCCCCGCCGCGCCGCCGAGTTGGACGGGCAGGGAGTCCCGCACCCGGGTCAGGCGGTCCCGGGTGTCCAGCACCAGGGACCGCCACCCGGCCGCCTTCAGGCCGAACGTCGTCGGCACGGCGTGCTGGGTCAGCGTCCGGCCCGGCATCGCCGTGTCGCGGTGGGCGGCGGCCGTCCGGGCCAGCGCCTGTTCGGCGCGGGCCAGGTCGGCGAGGACCAGGTCCAGGGTCCGCACGGCGACCAGCATCGTCGCCGTGTCCATGATGTCCTGGCTGGTCGCGCCCCGGTGGACGCAGGGGCCGTACTCCTCGCCCACGGCCTCGGTGAGGTCGGCGACCAGCGGGATGACCGGGTTTCCGCCGCCGCGGGCGCGCTCCGCGAGCGCGCGCACGTCGAAACGGTCCGGATCGGCCGCCCGGGTCACCGCCTCGGCCGCACGGGCCGGGACGAGGCCGAGCGCGGCCTGGGCCCGGGTGAGCGCCGCCTCCGCGTCGAGCAGGGCCCGCAGATAGGCGGAGTCGCTCGTCGCGGACGCGGCGGGGGAGCCGGCCCAGCCCGGACCGAGCAGACCGACGTCGAGACCGACGGCGGCGGGAACAGCGGCAGGTGGTGTCACCGGAACTCCAGGAAGACCGTCTCGCCCTCGCCCTGAAGGCGGATGTCGAAACGGTATGCCCCACTGTCCTCCCGCGCGGCGATCAGCGTGCCGCGCCGCTCCTCGTCCACCTGGGCGAGCAGCGGGTCGGCGGCCAGCGCGGCCTCGTCGCCGGGCAGGTAGATCCGGGTGAACAGATGCACGAGCAGTCCGCGGGCGAACACGCACACGCTGAGATAGGGGGCGTTCCGTCCGCGCGCGCCGGGCCGCAGCGTCCGCACGTACCAGTGGCCGTCGACGTCGGTCTGGATGCGGCCGAAGCCGGTGAACTCGACCCCGTTGCGGCCGAGGTGGTCGCCGGAGGCCGGGTCGCGCCGCATCGAGCCGTCCACGGCCGGCAGGTTGCCGTCCGGGTCGGGCCCCCACACCTCCACCAGGGCGTCCGGCAGGGGCCGCCCCTCGCCGTCGTACACGTACCCGTGCACGGTGACCGTGTCCGGGTGCCCCAGGGGCGCGATCTCCTCGCCGCCGCGGAAGGGGAGCGCGTAGCCGTAGAAGGGGCCCACCGTGTGCGACGGAGTGGGCGGCACGTTCTCGGGGCTGCTCGTGTCGATCTTCGTCATGGCAGGTCAGCGTCCTTCTTCGATCCAGGTGGCGTGCGGGCCGTCCAGCACGATGTCCCAGTGGTAGCCGAGCGAGAACTCCGGCACCGACAGGCTGTGGTCGTAGGCGGCGACCAGCCGCTGCCGGGCCGCGTCGTCCGTCACGGACTGGAGGATCGGGTCGTACGCGAACAGCGGGTCGTTCGGGAAGTACATCTGCGTCACGAGCCGCTGCGTGAACGCCGTGCCGAAGACCGAGAAGTGGATGTGCGCCGGACGCCAGGCGTTGACGTGGTTGCGCCACGGGTACGGGCCCGGCTGGATCGTGGTGAACCGGTAGAAGCCCTCCGTGTCGGTCAGCGTGCGGCCGACGCCGGTGAAGTTGGGGTCCAGCGGGGCGTCGTGCTGCTCGCGCTGGTGGGCGTAGCGGCCCGCGGAGTTGGCCTGCCAGATCTCGACGAGCTGGCCGCGCACGGGTCGCCCGTCGCGGTCGAGCAGCCGCCCGGAGACGGTGATCCGCTCGCCGATCGGCTCCCCCGTGTGCTGCCGGGTGAGGTCGTTGTCGATTCCGGTGATGTCCCGCTCGCCGAACGCGGGCGAGGACAGTTCGACCAGCTCCGGGTCCTTGGCGGCGTCGATGGCGACCAGCGGCTGCTTGGGGTGGCGCAGCACCGAGGAGCGGTACGGCGCGTAGTCGCGGCGCGGATGGTGCTCGACCGGGGAGCCGCCGGCGACGCGCTTCTCGTAGGCGGCGTGCTCGGCCGCGATCTCCTGGTCGATGTCGTGCTGAGTGAGAGCCATGGGGATTCCTAGCGCTTCCTTAGCGTTCGAGGACGAGGGCGAGGCCCTGGCCGACGCCGATGCAGAGGGTGGCGACGCCGACTCCTCCGCCCTTGCGGGCGAGTTGGTGGGCGACGGTGCCAGCGAGCCGGGCGCCGGAGGCGCCGAGCGGATGGCCGAGGGCGATGGCGCCGCCCTGGGGGTTGAGGACGGCCGGGTCGGACTCGGGCCACTCCGCGACGCATCCGAGGACCTGGGCGGCGAAGGCCTCGTTGAGTTCGAGGGTGTCGAGGTCGGCGAAGGTCTTCCCGGCCTTGGCCAGGGCCCGGTTGACGGCTTCGACGGGGGCGAGTCCGAAGTAGTGCGGGTCGGTGGCGCTCACACCGCTGGCGGAAATCCGGGCCAGCGGCTCGCGACCGGTGGCCTTCAGGCCCTCCTCGTCGGTGAGGAGCAGGGCGGCGGCGCCGTCGTTCAGCGGGGAGGCGTTGCCCGCGGTCACCGTGCCGTTCTCGGTGCGGAACGACGGCCTGAGCTTCGCCATGGCTGCCAGGGACGTGTCCGGGCGTACGGACTCGTCGGCGGCGAAGACCAGTGGATCGCCCTTGCGCCGCGGGATGGTGACCGGCGCCAACTCGGCGTCGAACAGGTCCTGTTCCTGCGCGGCGGCGGCCTTCTGGTGGGAGGCGAGCGCGAACTCGTCCTGCTGCTCGCGGCTGATCTTGTGCTTCTCGGCGATGAGTTCGGCCGACTCGCCGAGTGGGACGGTCCACTGCGGTTCCATCCTCGGGTTGACCATGCGCCAGCCCAGGGTGGTCGAGTACATCTCCGTGTGCCCGGCGGGGAAGGCTCGGTCGGACTTGGGCAGCACGTAGGGGGCGCGGGTCATGGACTCCACACCGCCGGCCACGGCGATGGAGGCGTCGCCCAGCGCGATGGCGCGGGCGGCCTGGATCACCGCCTCCAGACCGGAGGCGCACAGCCGGTTGACGGTCACCCCGGGCACCGAGGTCGGCAGGCCCGCCAGCAGCGCGGCCATCCGGCCCACGTTGCGGTTCTCCTCACCGGCACCGTTGGCGTTGCCGAAGTAGACGTCCTCGATCCGGACCGGGTCCAAGCCGGGTGTGCGAGCCAGGAGTTCACGGATCGCGTGGGCGGCCAGGTCGTCCGGGCGGACGCTCGCCAGTGCGCCGTTGTAGCGGCCGATCGGGGTGCGGACCGCGTCGACGAGGTAGACGGTCTTCACAGCAGGTCCTTTGCGACGGTCAGCTTGGCGTCGGTCCTGGCGGTGACCTCGCCGACGCCGACGCCGGGTGCGGTCTCGACCAGGACGAGTCCGTCGTCGGTGACGTCCAGGACGCCGAGGTCGGTGATGATCCGGTTCACGCACGCCTTGCCGGTCAGGGGCAGCGCGCACTGTTCGAGGATCTTCGGGGAGCCGTCCTTGGCGGTGTGGGTCATCACCACGATGACGGTGCGGGCGCCGTGGACGAGGTCCATCGCCCCGCCGATCCCGGTGATCATCTTGCCCGGGATGGCCCAGTTGGCCAGGTCACCGCCGGCGGAGACCTGCATGGCGCCCAGCACGGCGACGTCGATGTGCTGGCCGCGGATCATCGAGAACGACAGCGCCGAGTCGAAGAAGGAGGCGCCGGGCAGGACCGTGACGGTCTCCTTGCCCGCGTTGATCAGATCGGGGTCGACGGCGTCCTCGGTGGGGTAGGGGCCGGTGCCCAGGATGCCGTTCTCCGACTCCAGGATCACCTCCACACCCGCCGGCAGGTAGTTCGGGATCAGGGTGGGCAGACCGATGCCCAGGTTGACGTACTGGCCGTCCCGCAGCTCCCGCGCGGCACGGGCGGCCATCTCCTCACGCGTCCAGGCCATCAGCTGCTCACCGTTCCTCGTGCCGAAGGCGCCGACATCGTGCGCTGTTCGATCTTCTTGTCCGCCGCCTGCTCCGGCGTGAGGGCGACTACCCGCTGGACGAAGACGCCCGGCAGGTGCACCGCGTCCGGATCGATCTCACCCGGCTCAACCAGTTCTTCCACCTCGGCGATGGTGACCTTGCCGGCCATGGCGGCCAGCGGGTTGAAGTTCCGGGAGGACTTGTTGAAGACCAGGTTCCCGTGCCGGTCGCCCTTCGCCGCACGCACCAGCGCGAAGTCGGTCCGGATCCCCCGCTCCAGCACGTACTCGGTGCCGTCGAACTCGCGGACCTCCTTCGGCGGCGACGCCAGAGCCACACCGCCCTGTCCGTCGTAACGCCAGGGCAGTCCGCCCTCGGCGACCTGCGTGCCGACCCCGGCCGGGGTGTAGAAGGCGGGGATCCCGGCGCCGCCGGCCCGCAGCCGCTCGGCCAGCGTGCCCTGCGGGATCATCTCCACCTCCAGCTCACCGGCCAGATACTGTCGCGCGAACTCCTTGTTCGCCCCGATGTAGGAGCCCGTCACCCGCCCGATCCGGCCCGCCGCCAGCAGCACCGCCAGACCCGACTCCATCGCGCCGCAGTTGTTGGACACCACCGACAACCCGCCCACCCCGCGCTCGTACAGCGCCTGGATGAGCACGTTCGGCACACCGCTCAGCCCGAAACCGCCGACCGCGAGCGACGCGCCGTCCGATACGTCGGCCACCGCCTCCACGGCCGTGGCGACCACCTTGTCCATCGCAAGCCTCATCTCTGCCGAGCGTCCAGCAACCGCAGATAGTCAGGGCACTGACTATTTCGTGGGTTCCCTCACGCTGCCACTCGGGGCGTGCGCAGTCAATACCGTCTTGACCAGGATGAGCAGGACGGTCGAGGTGTCGGGAAACCCGTGGTGGACGGGTGGCTCGCCGGCGGTATCGTTCAGTGCACCTACAGAACGTCACGAACGACACGACGGACCAACGCGAGGAGCGCACATGGGCGCGGTGGACCTCTCGACCCACCCCGGGCATCTGGCCCGGCGGTTGCAGCAGGCGCACTACCTGCTGTGGAACACGATGGTCTCCGAGGAGATCACCTCGCCGCAGTTCGCGGTCCTGAACGTGCTCGTCGCCGAGCCGGGGCTCGACCAGCGCACGGTGGGGGAGCGGGTGGGCCTCGACCGGTCCACCATCGCGGAGGTGATCAGCCGCCTCGGCCGTCGCGGGCTGCTCGACAAGGTGCGTGACCCGCAGGACGGACGCCGCTTCCTGCTGCGGCTGACCGGGGAGGGGGAGCGCACCCACCGGAAGCTCACCGTGCGCACGGCCCGGATGAACCAGGTCTTCCTGGGGCCGCTCAGCGCCGACGAGCAGGCCCTCTTCTTCGACCTCATCCGGCGGGTCGCGGACGCGGCCGAGGGGCTGCGCCATCCGGCGGCACCCCTCGCCGCACAGCCCTGACGTCCGCCGTCGTCGCCGGTCACCGCCCGCACGTCACCGGTCCGGGGTGAAGACCACCCAGACCTGACCCCGGGCGAAGTTCACGTTCGTGCCGTCGGCGGCAGTGAACCGCGTGCCGTCCGCCGCGCTCGGGCGCTTCCAGGTGGCGTCGTACACCCGCCCGTCGCGCAGTACCTCCGCCTTCCCCGAGCCGACGGTCTCGGTGTACGGGGTGTAGTTGCCGAGCACGTCGTGCAGATCCGACTTGCGTACCCTCACGTGCTGCACCACGACCGTCGTGGGCACCACCTGCTGCCCGTCGGTCGTGACGGTCTGGCTGCCGTCCATCGCCACCTTCCAGCCGTGCTGTTTCGTGGACCAGGTGAAGGTGAAGCGGGCCGCCGGGTAGCGGACCGTGCGCGAGGTCTCGGCGCGGCCGCCCGCTGGTGCCGGTCCGTAGCGGAAGCCGGTGGTCAGCGCGTCCGCTCCCGGGGCCGAGTCCAGGAGTTTGTCGGGGCGCAGGTAGAGGTTGTGCGGGGCCGGCTTGGCGGTGCCCCGGAAGTAAGCGTCGGGCTTGTTGTCGGGCGTTCTGGGGGACAGCGGGGCGGCGTCGATCAGCGGCAGCAGTTTCTTCTGGGCGCCGGAGAAGGCGAGCGTGGGACGGTCGAACTGGCGCAGCAGTTCGAGGTCGGACTCGCGCGCGCTGCGCACCGGCCCGACGACCGGGGGCAGCCGGGTGGCGTAGACCGCCATCAGTCGGCTCAGCCCGCCCTCGACCTGCTCCGCGTACACGATGTCGGCGGCGTTCAGACCGGTCTGGGGGCGGGCCGCTCCCACGTTGTCGATCTTGACGGCGAGGACGGGTCCGGACTGCTCAGGACTCGGGGCCGGGGTCTGCGGAAGTTCCCGCACCGGCCTCGGGGTCTCCCCCTTTCCGTTCCGCCCGTCCTCGACGGTGCCGTGCCGCGCCGTGCAGCCCGTCGCCACGGTGGCCGTCGCCATGGCGGCCAGCAGCGCCACCGCCGAGGCGGAGTAGCGCACGCTCACGCTTCGTCCAAAGTCCACCCTTCAGCCCCCGTCTCCGTACTTCTGTCTTTTGACTGTGTGTTTATCCGCTCATCGGTGGCCATACCCGTTCGGTTCTGATCGAGCGCGCCCAGTGGGCCGATCGGCCCAATGAGCCGGCCGGCGGTTCGGCGGGTCGGGCCGCGGGTACTCGGGCGCGGCACAGGAGAGGCAGAACCACGGAGGGAGCGCGCCGCGATGAAGGCAGTGACGTGGCAGGGCAAGCGCGACGTTCGGGTGGACGAGGTCCCCGACCCGAAGATCCAGGAGCCGACGGACGCCGTCATCCGGATCACCTCGACCGGCCTGTGCGGCTCCGATCTGCACCTCTACGAGGTGCTCACGCCGTTCATGACACCGGGCGACATCCTCGGCCACGAACCCATGGGCATCGTGGAGGAGGTCGGCGCCGAGGTGCCGAACCTCAAGCCCGGCGACCGGGTGGTCGTACCGTTCCAGATCTCCTGCGGCCACTGCTTCATGTGCTCCGCGGGCCTGACGACCCAGTGCGAGACCACTCAGGTCACCAGCGAGGGCATGGGTGCCGCCCTGTTCGGCTACACCCGCCTGTACGGCGCCGTGCCGGGCGCCCAGGCCGAGTACCTGCGCATCCCGCAAGCCCAGTTCGGCCCGATCAAGCTCCCCGAGGGCCCGCCCGACGACCGGTTCCTCTATCTCTCGGACGTGCTGCCGACCGCCTGGCAGGCGGTCGCGTACGCCGACGTGCCGCGCGGCGGGAGTGTGGCCGTACTCGGTCTCGGCCCCATCGGCGACATGGCGTGCCGGATCGCCAAGGCGCGCGGCGCCGAGCGGGTGTTCGGCGTGGACCTGGTCCCGGAACGGCTGGTCCGGGCGCGCCGGCGGGGCGTGGAGACCTACGACCTGCGCGGCTTCGACCACGAGAAGGAGCTGGTCGCGGCGATCCGCGACGAGACACAGGGACGTGGGCCCGATGCCGTGATCGACGCGGTCGGCACCGAGGCGCACGGCAGCGCGGCCGCCCGTCTCGTCCAGCAGGCCGCCGCGGTGCTGCCGCACGCGCTGAGCGCACCGCTCGCGGAACGCTTCAGCGTGGACCGGCTCGCCGCCCTGCACGCCGCCATTGAACTGGTGCGCCGCGGCGGCACGCTCTCCCTGAGCGGCATCTACGGCGGCACGGCCGACCCGATGCCGATGATCACGCTCTTCGACAAGCAGATCCAGATGCGCATGGGCCAGGCCAACGTCCGCCGCTGGACCGACGAGATCATGCCCTATCTGACGGACGAGGACCCGCTCGGCGTCGACGACTTCGCCACGCACCGGCTGCCGCTGTCGGACGCCCCGCACGCGTACGAGATGTTCCAGCGCAAGCAGGAAGGGGCCGTCAAGGTCGTCATGCGGCCGTGAGCGCGGGCGGCCCGCGTCCGGGCCGCCGCGTCCCGCCGCGCATGGGCCCGCCGTGCACGGGCTGGGGCCGGCGGGCTCAGGGGTGGGAGCCGAAGACCTCAGCCAGGTCGTAGCGGACCGGCTCCTCCAACTGGGCGTAGGTGCAGCTCTCCGGCGCGCGGTCCGGACGCCAGCGGCGGAAGCGGGCCGTGTGCCGGAACCGCGCCCCGTTCTCCATGTGGTCGTAGGCCACCTCGGCCACCCGCTCCGGCCGCAGCGGCACCCAGGACAGGTCCTTCTTCCCCGACCAGCGGCTGGGCGCGCCGGGCAGCCGGGCCGCTTCGTGGGCCGCCTCGTCCGACCAGGCCGCCCACGGGTGCCCGGTGACGTCGTCCATCCGCAGCGGCTCCAGCTCCTCGATCAGCTCGGCGCGCCGCTTCATCGGGAACGCGGCGGACACGCCGACGTGTTGCAGGGTGCCCCGGTCGTCGTACAGGCCGAGCAGCAGCGAGCCGACGACGGGGCCGCTCTTGTGGTGGCGGTACCCGGCGACCACCACGTCCGCCGTGCGCTCGTGCTTGACCTTGAACATGGCCCGCTCGTCCTGGAGATAGCGCAGCCCCAGCGGCTTGGCCACGACACCGTCCAGGCCCGCGCCCTCGTACTGCTCGAACCAGCGCCGGGCCACCTCGATGTCGGTCGTGGCGGGCGCCACGTGCACCGGAGCGGTGACCCCCGCCAGCGCCCGGACCAGCAGCGCGCGCCGGTCGGACAGCGGCACGTCCAGCAGGGACTCGCCGTCCAGGGCGAGCAGGTCGAAGGCCACGAAGGACGACGGGGTCCGCTCGGCCAGCATCCGCACCCGGGAGTCGGCCGGGTGGATCCGCTCGGTCAGCGCGTCGAAGTCCAGCCGGCCCTCCCGCGCGATCACGATCTCCCCGTCCAGCACGCACCGCTCGGGCAGCCGCTCCTTGAGCGCCTCGACCAGCTCGGGAAAGTACCTGGTCAGCGGCCTTCCCGTACGGCTGCCGAGCTCGACCTCGGCGCCGTCGCGGAACACGATCGCCCGGAACCCGTCCCACTTCGCCTCGTACTGCATGTCCGGCGGGATCCTCGCCACCGACTTGGCGAGCATCGGCTTCACAGGGGGCATCACCGGCAGGTCCATGGCTAGCATTCTGCGCGCCCGCGCGCGTGCTCGCCCGGTGTGCGAGGACAGCGAGCTGCCCCTACCGTGGCTCGCATGGGCGATGCGGTGGAACTGGAGGTGGGCGGGCGGACCGTACGGCTGTCCAGCCCGGACAAGGTCTTCTTTCCCGAGCGCGGGTTCACCAAGCTGGACATCGCCCGGTACTACCAGGCCGTCGCCCCCGGCATCCTGCGCGCCCTGCGCGACCGCCCCACCACCCTGGAGCGCTACCCGGACGGCATCACCGGCGAGTGGTTCTTCCAGAAGCGGGCGCCCAAGGGCATGCCCGCGTGGATTCCCACCGCCCACATCACCTTCCCCAGCGGCCGCAGCGCCGACGAGATGTGCCCCACCGAGGAGGCCGCCGTGGTGTGGGCGGCCCAGTACGGCACGCTCACCTTCCACCCCTGGCCGGTACGCCGCGACGACGTCGACCACCCGGACGAACTGCGCATCGACCTCGACCCCCAGCCCGGCACCGACTTCGCCGACGCCGTGCGCGCCGCCCACGAACTGCGGTCCGTGCTGGAGGAGTTCGGGGGCCTGCGCGGCTGGCCCAAGACCTCCGGCGGCCGCGGCCTGCACGTGTTCGTGCCGATCCAGCCGCGCTGGACCTTTACCCAGGTACGGCGCGCCGCGATCGCCGTGGGCCGGGAGATGGAACGCCGGATGCCCGAGCACGTGACGATCAAGTGGTGGAAGGAGGAGCGCGGCGCCCGCATCTTCCTGGACTACAACCAGACGGCCCGCGACCGCACCATCGCCTCCGCCTACTCCGTGCGCCCCCGCCCAAACGCCCCCGTCTCGGCGCCCCTGCGCTGGGAGGAGGTCGGCACCGCCCGGCCCCAGGACTTCGACGTGGCCACCATGCCCTCCCGGTTCGCCGAAGTCGGCGACGTGCACGCCGACATGGACAACCACGCCTTCTCCCTGGAGGCGCTGCTGGAACTGGCCGCCCAGGACGAACGCGACCACGGCCTCGGTGATCTGCCCTACCCGCCCGAGTACCCGAAGATGCCGGGCGAGCCGAAGCGGGTCCAGCCGAGCCGGGCGAAGAAGGAGGGCCCGGCCGCGGGCTGAGGGAGCGGGCTGAGGGAGCGGGCACCCCTGGTGGGAGGCGCGCTCCGGGGCGAGAGCGCTCTCACGGCGGGGCCCGGGCGCGGCTATCCTGATCAGCAAACGCCGGTGAGGAGCGCAGAAGTGACCGAGACAGCGTCGCGTCCCACGTTGGAGGCCGTGGCCGCGCGTGCGGGGGTGTCGCGGGCCACCGTGTCGCGGGTGGTGAACGGCGGCGACGGGGTGAGGGAGCCGCTGGCCGAACGGGTGCGGCGGGCCGTGGAGGAACTCGGGTACGTGCCGAACCAGGCCGCCCGCAGCCTGGTGACCAAGCGGCACGACGCCGTCGCCGTCGTCGTCGCCGAACCGGAGACCAGGGTCTTCGCCGACCCCTTCTTCGCACTGCAACTGCGGGGCATCAGCAAGGAGCTGACGGCCCACGACTCGCAGCTCGTGCTGCTGCTGACGGAGGGGCGTGACGACCACGCCAGGGTCGGGCGCTACCTTGCCGGCGGTCACGTCGACGGCGCGCTCGTGTTCTCGCTCCACCTCGACGACCCGCTGCCGGGGCTGATCCGGCGCGCCGGGGTGCCGACCGTGTTCGGCGGGCGGCCCGGCTGGAGCGACGACACCGCCCCCGGCGCCGCGGACCCCGCGCGGACGGCCGGGAACCCCGCGGTCGTCTACGTCGACAGCGACAACCGGGGCGGGGCGCGGGAGGCCGTACGGCATCTGGTCGGCCTCGGCCGGACCAGGATCGGGCACATCACCGGCGCCCTCGACCAGACCTCGGCGGTGGACCGGCTCGACGGCTTCCGGGACGTGATGGTCGACGCCGACCCTCGGCTGATCGTGGAGAGCGACTTCACCCCGGCCGGCGGCGAGCGCGCCATGCGCGAACTCCTCGACCGCTGCCCCGACCTGGACGCGGTGTTCGCCGCGAACGACCTCACCGCCTCCGGTGCCCTGCGCGTGCTGCGCGAGCGCGGGCTGCGGGTCCCCGACGACGTCGCCGTGGTCGGCTTCGACGACATGCTGCCCGTGGCCGAGCAGACCGAGCCGCCGCTGACGACCGTGCGTCAGGACATCGAGGAGATGGGCCGGCTGATGGCCCGCCTCCTGCTGCGCGACCTCGACGGGCAGGGCGCCGAGGCCGGGGTGGGCGGCGCGCCGCGCAGCGTCATCCTGCCGACCACCCTCGTACGGCGCGCGTCCGCGTGAGCCCGCCGGGCCGCCAGGGTGACCTCACGTCTGCGGCGGGGTGCTCCTGATCACCGCGAAGCGGGCGCCGTAGGGGTCGGCGAGCCTGGCGATACGACCGACGCCCGTGACGTCGGTCGCGGGCACCCGGACCGTGCCGCCCAGTTCCTCGGCCCTGGCCACCGTCGCGTCCGTGTCCGGGACCTCGAAGTACGGCAGCCAGTACGCGCCCGTCTTCGCCTCGGTCGGGTCGTCGGCGAGGGCCACGATGCCGCCGAACATGGCTTCCTCGCCACCCTCGGCGGGGTTCACGCACGTGTAGGTGCCGCCGGGGAAGGGCACCGCGGAGGTCTCCAGGCCCAGCACCTTGTTGTAGAACGCTGCCGCCGCGGCGATGTCCGCCGTGTACAGCTCGACCCAGCACAGCGAGCCCGCCTCGCCGGCCATGTCCACGCCCTTGATCCGCCCCGGCTGCCAGATGCCGAACGGCACGCCCGCCTTGTCGGCGAGGACCGCCATGTGCCCCTCGCCCATCACGTCCATGGGCTGGACCAGCACGGTCCCGTGCGCCTCCTCGGCTGTCTTGGCGGTCGCCGCCGCGTCGGCGCTCTGGAAGTACACGGTCCAGGAGGGCGGCCCCTGCTCCGGCGTGGTCTGCATCCCGCCGGCCACCGTCCGGCCGCCGAGCTGGAAGAAGCCGTAGCCACCGGCCTGCGGCCCGGCCGACTGGAACCGCCAGCCGAAGAGAGCGCCGTAGAAGGAGCCGGCGCCGTCGATGTCGGGGGTACCGACGTCGATCCAGTTAGGAGCGCCGTTGACGAAACGGGTGGTGAGCATCCTTGCCCTCCTTCGAAGGTGCCCGGTTGTCTGCACTGCCGAGTCTGTCACCGCCCACCGACAACCGCCGCCGCAACACGACGCCCTACCGTGCTGCGGCATGGCGGCGAGGTCCGGCCCGGGACGTGGTCGCCACTCGTGCTCGCGGCGGCGACACGGCGCGTCGCGCGGCAACGACGGCGGACCTTGGGGGCGAGGTCGCCGCTCGGGCTCGGGCCGCTGCACGGCGAGTGCCCACCCTGGGCCTTGTGGCTGCCGCGAGGCAACGACCGCCGGCCCTGGAACGGCGTCGCTGCGCGGGCTCGGAGCTGCTGCCCCGGTCGACTGCGGTGGTCGCGGGGTTACCCGGTCGCGGCCGCCGCCCCGGTTCCCTGCGGCACCCCGGTCACGACGGTCGCCCCTCGGGACCGCCACACGGCACGGTGACGGGACTGGTCGAGGGTCGCGATGGTCGACCCTGGGCGTCGCCGTACGGCAACGGTGGGCTGCTTGGGGCGAGGTTGTCGCGCGGCGACGACGGCGGGCCTGCGGGCGAGGTTGCCGCTCGACTCGGGCTGTTGCCTCGGTCGAGAGCGGTGGTCGCGGGCACGGCGGTCGCCCAGGGGCGTGGCTGTCAATCCTGCGCGTGGCCGTTGTCCTGGTCATGCTGCTCGACTGCCCGCGGTGGTCGGCCCGGTGGCGGGTGGACCTGCTGGCGGTGGTCGCCCGGAAGCGGTGGTCGCCACGTGCCGAGGCGGTCACCCGCCCGGTGCGGTCACCCCGCTGACGGTGTTCACCTGGCTGCTGCGGTCCCTCTGCTGACGGCGGTCACCCCGCCGCGGTGGACTCGCTGGCGTTGGTCGCCTGGCAGCGGCGGTCGGCCTCCGCCGAGGCGGTCACCCGTCCGCTTCGGTCGGGCCGCTGACAGCGGTCACCCGCCCTTGGCGGTCGCCCCGCTGGCGATGGTCACCTGGCTGCGCTGGTCGGCCCCGCTGACGGCGGTCGCCCGGCAGCGGCGGTTGGCCCGGTGGTCGTCGTTCCCGGCACGAGTGGAGCCCGGGCATATTTTCGGGGTTTCCGCGCGCCGCCGTGCGGTTCGGGTGGGGGTGCGGTCATCATCGGGGCGGTGGGGTGACTGCGGGGGACGCGTTGAGCCGGTGTTGATCGAATGTTTCGCGTCGACCGGCACGATCCCGTTCATGCACTTCGAGACGACCACCCCGGCCGGCATCGCCTGGCAGGACCGGGCCCTGTGCGCGCAGACCGGGGCCGACTTCTTCTTTCCCGAGCCGGGCAGCTCGGTGCGTGAGGCGAAGCGCATCTGCGGGATGTGCGAGATGCGCTCGGCCTGCCTGGAGTACGCCCTCGCGAACGACGAACGCTTCGGCGTCTGGGGTGGCCTGTCCGAGAAGGAACGGCAGGCCCTCGGGCGGACCCAGCGGTCCGCCCCGTGCGCGAACGGCTGATCAGGCGCCGGCCCGCGCCGCCATCCGCGCCCGCCGCGCGGCGAGCCGCTCGTCGAACTTCGTCGCCTCGTCGTTCAGCCCGCCCATGAACAGGCCCAGCTCCTCCTGCGCCTGCAGGCCCTCGGGGCCGAGGCCGTCGATCTCCAGCACCTTCAGGAAGCGCAGCACCGGCTGGAGCACGTCGTCGTGGTGGATGCGCAGGTTGTAGACGCCGCCGATGGCCATCTGCGCCGCCGCCCGCTCGAAGCCGGGGATGCCGTGGCCGGGCATGCGGAAGTCGACCACCACGTCCCGCACTGCCTGCATGGTCAGGTCGGGCGCGATCTCGAAGGCCGCCTTGAGCAGGTTGCGGTAGAAGACCATGTGCAGGTTCTCGTCCGTCGAGATGCGCGCCAGCATGCGGTCGCAGACCGGATCGCCGGACTGGTGCCCGGTGTTGCGGTGCGAGATACGGGTGGCGAGCTCCTGGAAGGCGACGTACGCGACCGAGTGCAGCATCGAGTGCCGGTTGTCCGACTCGAAGCCCTCGCTCATGTGCGCCATCCGGAACTGCTCCAGCTTGTCCGGGTCGACCGCGCGCGAGGCGAGCAGGTAGTCGCGCATCACGATGCCGTGCCGGCCCTCCTCGGCCGTCCAGCGGTGCACCCAAGTGCCCCAGGCGCCGTCCCGGCCGAACAGGGTGGCGATCTCGTGGTGGTAGCTGGGGAGGTTGTCCTCGGTCAGCAGGTTGACCACCAGGGCGATCCGGCCGACCTCCGTGACCTTGGACTGCTCCTTGTCCCAGGCCTCGCCGTCCTCGAAGAGACCGGGGAAGTTGCGGCCGTCGCTCCAGGGCACGTACTCGTGCGGCATCCAGTCCTTGGCGACCGTCAGATGCCGGTTCAGCTCCTTCTCGACCACTTCCTCCAGCGCGTACAGCAGCCGCGCGTCGGTCCATGCGGACGGGCTGCCGAGGTGAGGAGAGGTGAGGGTCACGGAAACTCCAAGGGGACGCGCGGGGAAGCGGGGGCGGGCAGGGCGGAACGGAACGGCCCGGCGAGCGGTGCACGGGAACCTACGGGATCGTAGGCTACGAAACCGTAGGTTACGAATCCGTAGGTTAAGTTCGCCGTAAAGGTGGCTGATCAGAAGGGTGCCGAAAAGGAGTTGACGGACGCCCAGAAGCGCTCCAGGACCGCAGGTCCCGGGGCTGGAACAGGCGCCGCCCGCCTCGTCAGGCGTACAACTCCCGCAACCGTACCGAGAGGCACGTCACACAGCCTTCTAGCTTCTCGAACTCGCCGATGTCCACCACGACCGGCTCGAAGCCGAGGTCGCCCAGCAGTTCCGCCGTCTTCGGCGCGCTCGCCGCCATCAGCAGCCTGTCGCCGCCGAGCAGTACCACATGGGCGCCGGACTCCTCCGGCACCGGCAGGAAACGCGGGTACAGCGACGGCGTGTCCACCTTCGGGATGTGCCCGATGACCGTCCCGTCGGGCAGCGCCGTCACCGCCGACTTCAGATGCAGCACCTTGCTCACCGGTACGGTCACGACCCGCGCCCCGAGCGGCTCGAACACCGCCCGCAACTGCTGCACGCCGGCCGCGTTGGTGCGCCCGCCGCGACCGACGTAGACCGTGTCGCCGACCTTCAGCACGTCCCCGCCGTCCAGGGTTCCCGGCTCCCAGACCCAGTTCACCGAGCAGCCCAGACGGGCCACGGCCTGCTCCACCCCGGCGGTCTCGCCACGCCGGGACCGGGCGCCCGGACGGGTGATCAGGGCGACGTTCCGGTACACGACGACGGTGTCCTCCACGAACACCGCGTCGGGGCAGTCGTCGGCCGGTTCGACCTCGACCGTCTCCCAGCCATGGTCGCGCAGTGCCTCGACGTACGCCGCCCATTGCCGCACCGCCAGTTCGACGTCGACCTCCTCCCGCTCGACATGGGTCACCAGCCCTTCGGCGAGACGTGGACCGGGGTGGCGGACGAGGGCCTTCTTGGTGGGCACGAGGGGCCTTTCGTGTCTGCGCGGGGGGAGGTTCCCGGCGCGGCCGTGACCGCACCGGGCCGCCATCATGCGACAAGCGTCCGCCCGGACAAAAGCCCGCCGGGTGCTAAGCGGGATCCGCGACGGATTCCCAGGAGGTTTCCCGCAGTTCCCCTTCCTCCAGCAGTAGCCAGCGGGTGATGCCGAGGGACTCCAGGAACGGCAGGTCGTGGCTGGCCACGATCAGGGCGCCCTCGTAGGACTCCAGGGCCGTCGTCAGCCGGCGCACGCTCGCCATGTCCAGGTTGTTCGTCGGCTCGTCGAGCATGAGCAACTGCGGCGCGGGCTCCGCCAGCAGCAGCGCGGCCAGCGCGGCCCGGAAGCGTTCGCCGCCGGACAGCGTCGCCGCGAGCTGGTCGGCGCGGGCGCCCCGGAACAGGAAGCGGGCCAGCTGCGCCCGGATCCGGTTGTTGGTGGCACCCGGCGCGAGACGGGCCACGTTCTCGGCCACGCTCAGCTCGCCGTCGAGGATGTCCAGCCGCTGCGGCAGGAACCGCGCCGGCACATGGGTGGTCACCTCGCCCGAAACCGGCGGCAGCTCCCCGGCGACGGTGCGCAGCAGCGTCGTCTTGCCCGCCCCGTTGCGCCCGATCAGCGCGACCCGCTCAGGACCGCGCACGTCGAGACCTCTGTCGACGCGCGCGCCGTACGCCAGTTCCAGATCCCGCAGGGTGAGCACGGTACGGCCCGGCGGTACGGCCGTGTACGGCAGGTCGACGCGGATCTCGTCGTCGTCCCGCACCGCCTCCGCCGCCTCGTCGAGCCGTTCCCTGGCCTCGGCGAGCCGCTCCTCGTGCATGATGCGGTGCTTGCCCGCGGACTCCTGCGCCGCGCGCTTGCGGGCGCCCATGACGATCTTCGGCTCGCGCTTCTGGTCCCACATCTTCTGGCCGTACCGCTTGCGCCGGGCCAGCTTGACCTGGGCGTCGGCCAGTTCGCGCTGCTGCTTGCGCAGGTCCGCCTCGGCGACGCGCATCATGCGCTCGGCCGCCTCCTGCTCCAGGGCGAGGGCCTCCTCGTACGCCGAGAAGTTCCCGCCGTACCAGGTGACCTGGCCGGAGTTGAGGTCGGCGATCTGGTCGACGAGCTCCAGGAGTTCGCGGTCGTGGCTGACCACGACCAGCACGCCCGGCCAGGACTCGACGGCCGCGTACAGCCGGCGGCGCGCGTGCAGGTCGAGGTTGTTGGTCGGCTCGTCGAGCAGCAGCACGTCCGGCCGGCGCAGCAGCAGCGCGGCCAGCCGCAGCAGCACCGACTCGCCGCCCGAGACCTCGCCGATGGTGCGGTCCAGGTCGACGCGGCCGAGCCCGAGCTCGCCGAGGGTGGCCAGGGCGCGCTCCTCCACGTCCCAGTCGTCGCCGACCGTCTCGAAGTGCTCCTCGGCGACGTCACCGGCCTCGATGGCGTGCAGCGCGGCCCGCTGCGCGGCGATGCCGAGCGCCTCGTCGACCCGCAGCGCGGTGTCGAGCGTGACGTTCTGCGGAAGGTGTCCCACCTCGCCGGTGACGCGGACGGCACCGCCGGCCGGTTCGAGCTCGCCGGCGATCAGCTTCAACAGGGTGGACTTTCCCGAGCCGTTGACGCCGACCAGGCCGGTCCTGCCGGGTCCGAAGGCGACGTCGAGGCCGGTGAAGCCGGGGCTGCCGTCGGGCCAGGCGAAGGAGAGGGAGGTACAGGTGATGGATGAGGACATGCGCGCCTCGCGATGGCTGGGTGCGGTCAGGGGCAGACGCGTGTGAGACACCGCGGGGCGAGGTCACCGTGTGGAACGGGGGTCACGGGGCATGAGAAAAGCCCTGGGCCGGATTTCCTTCGGGACGGCTCGGACGCCGAGGTCGCGCGCCACGCACACACCTGACCGGTGCGACGCGGTGCCTCAGGACCTCAGACGAGCAACGTCCTTCTCCAATCGACGGCAACAGGACCGTTGCAAACGGTAGGAGGGACCGGGACACCTGTCAACGAAATAATGGGTGGGCCCGAGCCCCCCCCGGAAGGAGGCCCCGTGCCCGACGGTTCGCTCTCGCTGCCCGCCCGGCTCTACCTGCTGGCCTGGGACACCAAGCGGCTGAAGATCACCGGCACCGCCCAACTGCACCACCTGGTCCGGGCCGGTGCCCTGACCGAGCTGGCCCAGCGCGGACTGCTCGTCGACGACGACGGCATCGCCGCACCCGCCAACTTGGACACCGACACCGGGGACCCGGTGCTCGACGGACTGCTCGAACTCGTCCGGGAGTCCCGGCCCCGCCGCTGGAAGACCTGGGTGACGCTGCACGCCCGGACCACCCTCGACGCCGTGCGGGAGCAGCTGGCCGCCGAAGGGTTTCTGCGCGCCGAGCGGCGCCGGGTCCTCGGTGTCTTTTCGTCCGTGGACTACGCCCTGGAGCGCGTCGCCGTCGTGGACGCGCTGCGGGAGGAGGCACGCCGGGCGCTGGAGGGCCCGGTGCCGGCCGCGGAGGTCTCCGAACGTGACGCGGCCGTCGTCGCCCTCGCGGCCGCCGCCGAACTGCGCACCCTGGTGCCCGCCAAGGACCGCAAGCGCCACCGGCAGCGCATCGAGGAACTGACCGAGCGCAGCGGAGCCGCGGCCCCCGCGCTGCGCCGGGTGGTGCGCGAGGTGAGCGCGGCGGTGGTCATGGCGACCACGGCGGCCTCCGCCGCCGCGGCGAGCGGCTGACCGGGACCGTCCGGGCCCCGGGGCCGTCAGCCCCGGGCGCCCCGCCCACGGGCCCCGCATCGGGTGGGGGCGGTCAGCAGGCGTCCCGCATCAGCTCCGCCAGATCCTGGTCCAGGTCGAACTGGAGGTGCTCCAGACCGAGCGGCACCAGCTCGCTCGTGGCCTCCAGGAAGCGCCGTATCTCACCGCTGCGGACGTGCACCACGGCCGTGCCCTCGGGGGCGTGGAACTCCAGGACGGTGCGGTCGAAGCCGTACGGCCGCACCCGTACGTCGCCGTCGCCCTCGGGCTCCCGCAGACCGGCCGCCAGCAGGTCACGGGCGAAGAGCCAGCAGACATCCACGCCTTCGAGGGTGGCCGGGGCCGGGAAGGTCATCCGGACGGCGAACGGGTCGCGCCGGTCGTAGTGCAGCGTGGCGGGAATGCTGGGCATCCGTGGCATGGCGGAGACCAGGCGCGCCTCCACGAACTGCTCGATGTCGGTGGACATGGCCATGCTCCCTTGTGACGGCCGGACGAACCTCCGGTCGGATGAGGCCGGGCACTGGAAGAGACGACGGAAGCCGCCGATCCGTGCACACGAGGAGCCAGTGACCTCCGTCACCGCGTTCATTCACGGACGTGACACGGCTCTCGCGTCGCTCGACTGGAGGACTGGATATCGCCCGAAATGGCGAACCGATCCAGAATTGCCGGTATCCGTTCCTTGCACAGAGAGGAAGTGAACGGCATGCCACGCGGTTCCAGTTCCAAGCGCGAGCGCCAGTACGAGCACATCAAGCAGAGCGCGCAGGACCGGGGGGAGAGCACCGAACGCGCCAGGGAGATCGCCGCGCGCACGGTGAACAAGGAGCGTGCCCGCAGCGGCGAGTCGAAGACCGCCGGCCGCACCTCCACCCAGGACATGTCCTCCGGCAGGCGGGGCGGGCAGCGTTCGGGCCGGGGCTCCGAGGGGCCCACCTACGACCAGCTCTACGAGGAGGCCAAAAGGCGCAACATTCACGGCCGCTCGGACATGAACAAGCAGCAGCTGCGGCAGGCCCTGGGCAGAGGCTGACCACCGATGCCCAGTCGGGCGGGCCCGCCTCCGGTCAGGAACGCGGGCCCGCCCCGCCGTGCCGTACCCGGTGGCCGTACGCTCGGCCCATCATGACGACGACCGTACGCGTTCCCGCGGGCTGGCCCGCCACCGAGGAGCAGGCCCGCGCCGTCCAGGACGAGTCGCGCGAACGGGTGGTGCGGGACGAGCCCGGCCCGCCGCCCGGTACGGGCCACGTCACGGGGGTCGACGTGGCCTACGACGACGAGCGGGACCTCGTCGCGGCGGCGGCCGTCGTCCTGGACGCGGCCACCCTGCGCGTCGTCGCCGAGACCACCGCCGTCGGGCGGATCTCCTTCCCGTACGTGCCCGGGCTGCTGGCCTTCCGTGAGATCCCCACCGTGCTCGCCGCGCTGGACGCCCTGCCTTGCCCGCCCGGCCTGGTCGTCTGCGACGGCTACGGACTGGCCCACCCCCGGCGCTTCGGACTGGCGAGCCACCTCGGTGTGCTGACCGGACTGCCGACGATGGGTGTCGCCAAGAACCCGTTCACCTTCACCCACGAGGATCCGGACACCCCGCGGGGCAGCGCCTCCCCGCTGCTCGCCGGCGCCGACGAGGTCGGCCGGGCCCTGCGCACCCGGGACGGCGTCAAGCCGGTCTTCGTCTCCGTCGGCCACCGGGTGAGCCTGGACAACGCCTGCGCGCACACCCTCGCCCTCACCCCGAACTACCGCCTCCCGGAGACGACCCGCCGCGCCGACGCCCTGTGCCGCCGCGCCCTGCGCGAGGCCACGGAGGACAGGGCCTAGCGGGGCACGGGGGCGTGTGTCCGGCTTTGGGGCCCAGCTCCGAGGCCCAGCTCCGAGGCCCAGCTCCGAGGGCCAGCTCCGAGGGCCAGCTCCGAGGGCCGGCCCCGGGGTCCGGGTCCGAGGCCCGGTTTTGAGTACGCCATCTGAGTATCCGTACGGATGTGGCCACCGGGGGCCCCTGGGCAGGCTGTGGCGCATGACGACGCACCGTTCCCACAAGCCCCTCGCCGACCCGGCCCGCCCCGTCGAGCGTGCCGTGAACACCGCCCTGATCCTCGCCGCACTGGCGGGGCTCGGCTGGATAGCCGGGATGATCTGGACCGTGGCCGACTGGTCGCTGTAGCCCGGTGCCGTCGTAAGCCAGTCGGGTCTAGCGGCTCGTCGCGATCCGGAAGGTGATGCCCGCCCGGCGCAGGCGGTCGATGAGGGCGTCGCCCATGGCCACTGCCGTGGTGACCTGGCCCGCCGTCGGCGGGAGGTCGTCGAGCGCCAGTGCGAGCGCCGACTCGGCGAACATCTTCGCCGTCTCGCCGTACCCCGGATCGCCGCCCGCCACCTCGGTGAACACCCGCCGTCCGCCGCCCTCGCCCACGAACCGCACCGAGAACCAACTCCTGGCCCGCTTCTCCGCGCTGGGCCCCTCGCCGGGCTGCAGCCGTCCGGACAACCAGCGCCGGACGGGCGGCAGTTGGGCGGCGGCCAGGACCGCGCTGAGGGCGGCGGCGCCGCCCAAAGCGACCGGCAGGTGCCGCACGGCCGCGTAGTGGCGGTAGCGGAAGTCCGGGCCGTAACGTTCCAGCACGCGCGCGGAGCGCCGCACGATCTGCGGGTCGATGGTCGGCAGCGGCACCGCCCAGGCGCCGACCTCCCCGGCGAACCGCGGGGCGCCCGTCGGCGTGACCGCCCGCCGCCCCAGCAGCCGCGGCTCGTGCCGCGCCCGGTCCCGCGCGGCGGCCCGGACCTGCAGAGGGCGGGCGAACTGGCTGAGTGCCGACGCGAGGGTCCCACCCGAGAAGGCGGCGTCCGCCCGGACGAATCCGTCCACGGTCAGCGGTACGCCCTCCGGCAGCTGCCGGACGGTGAAGTACACGCCCAGGTCGGGCGGTATGGAGTCGAAGCCGCAGGCGTGCACCAGGCGTGCCCCGGTCTCTCGCGCGCGGGCGTCGTGCCGGACGTACACCAGGTCCACGAACTCGGGCTCGCCGCACAGGTCCAGGTAGTCCGTGCCGCTGTCGGCGCAGGCGGCGACGAGTTCCTCGCCCACGGCCGCGTACGGGCCCACGGTGGTGGCCAGCACGCGCGCCTGCCGGGCGAGGTCGCGCAGGGAGTCCGGGTCGGCCGCGTCCGCGCGCAGCACTCCGACGGACGCACCCGGGGGCAGCCGCTCGCGCAGTTCCCGGAGCCGCTCCTCGCTGCGTCCGGCGATGGCCCAGCGCAGCCCTTCGGGGGCGTGCGCGGCGAGGTACTCGGCGGTGAGCGCCCCCACGAAGCCGGTGGCTCCGAAGAGGACGATGTCGTACGGACGGTCGGAGTTCCTCAGCCTGCTCATGACACTCCTTGCTCTCACAGCCCGCGCCGCTGTCCCTGGCCGAGGCTAGCGTGAGGAGTGCGCGGTCCGGCGGCGAGGGCCCAGCGGTGAAGGCGCGGCGGCGCGGGATACGGCCACGAGGCCACCGGGTACGCCTCGGCTAAGCGCTTGCTCGCCAAGGGCTTGTATCCGCTGGAACACGTTCTTAGCATCATCGGTGTTACATCGGTTGTGTCACAGTGAGGGGACCTGATGGCAACGGCAGAGGCGGCGGGGCGGCACGGCCCGCTGACCGGTGTGCGCGTGGTCGAACTGGCCGGCATCGGCCCCGGCCCGTTCGCCGCGATGCTGCTGGCCGACCTGGGCGCCGACGTCGTCAGGGTGGACCGCCCCGGCGGCGCCGGACTGGGCATCGACCCCGCCCACGACATCACCAACCGCAACAAGCGCTCCGTGGTCGTCGACCTGAAGTCCCCGGGCGGCCCCGCCCGCGTCCTCGACCTCGCCGCCCGCGCCGACATCCTCATCGAGGGCTACCGACCCGGCGTCGCCGAGCGCCTCGGCGTCGGCCCCGCGGCCTGCCACGCCCGCAACCCGCGGCTGGTCTACGGCCGGATGACCGGATGGGGTCAGGACGGGCCGCTCGCCCCGCGCGCGGGACACGACATCGCCTACATCGCCGTGACCGGCACCCTCGGCATGATCGGCGAACCGGACACGCCCCCGGCCGTCCCCGCCAACCTCCTCGGCGACTACGCCGGCGGCTCCCTCTACCTCGTGGTCGGCGTCCTCGCCGCCCTGCACCACGCGCGCGCGACCGGCACCGGCCAGGTCGTGGACGCCGCGATCGTCGACGGCACCGCCCACCTCTCCGCGATGATCCACGGCATGCTCGCCGCCGGCGCCTGGCAGGACCGCCGCGGGGCCAACCTCCTGGACGGCGGCTGCCCGTACTACGGCACCTACGAGACCGCGGACGGCCGGTACATGGCGGTCGGCGCCCTGGAGCAGCGGTTCTACGACGAGTTCACCGGACTGCTCGGCCTGGCGGAGCACGCCGGGGCCCGTACCGACCACACCCGCTGGGGGGAACTGCGCGAGGCGGTCGCCACCCGCTTCAAGTCCCGCACCCAGCAGGAGTGGACCGCGGTCTTCGAGGGCTCCGACGCCTGCGTGGCCCCCGTGCTGTCGCTGCGCGAGGCCCCGCACCACCCCCTCCTCGCCGCCCGCGGCACCTTCACGGAGCACGCCGGCCTCACCCAGCCCGCCCCCGCGCCCCGCTTCTCCGCCACCCCCACCGCCGTCCGCACCGGCCCCGCCCGGCCCGGCGACGGCACGGCGGCCGTGGCCCGCGACTGGGACCTGCCCGCACTCCTGGAGGACGGGACGGACGGGATGGACGGGAAGCGCGGGATGGTCGGGACGGACGGGAAAGCAGATGACGGGGAGGACGGCTCCTGAACGGACCCACGACCACGACACGTTCCCCCGACCCGCCCAGGCTCCTCCCCACCGCCCCCAGGACACCACCCTCGTCGAAAGGCTTGTCAGTGAGCACCGAAGCGTACGTGTACGACGCGATCCGCACCCCGCGCGGGCGCGGCAAGGCCAACGGCGCCCTGCACGGCACGAAGCCCATCGACCTGGTCGTCGGCCTCATCCACGAGATCCGCGACCGCTTCCCCGGGCTCGACCCGGCCGCCGTCGACGACATCGTGCTCGGCGTCGTCGGCCCGATCGGCGACCAGGGCTCCGACATCGCCCGGATCGCCGCCATCGCCGCGGGACTGCCGGACACGGTGGCCGGTGTGCAGGAGAACCGCTTCTGCGCCTCCGGCCTGGAGGCCGTCAACCTGGCCGCCGCCAAGGTGCGCTCGGGCTGGGAGGACCTGGTCCTCGCGGGCGGCGTCGAGTCGATGTCCCGGGTGCCGATGGCCTCCGACGGCGGCGCCTGGTTCAACGACCCGATGACCAACCTCGCCGTCAACTTCGTACCGCAGGGCATCGGCGCCGACCTGATCGCCACCATCGAGGGCTTCTCCCGGCGGGACGTCGACGAGTACGCGGCCCTGTCCCAGGAGCGCGCGGCCACCGCCTGGAAGGAGGGCCGCTTCGACCGCTCCGTCGTCCCGGTCAGGGACCGCAACGGGCTCGTCGTCCTCGACCACGACGAGCATCCGCGCCCCGGCACCACCGCCGACTCGCTGGCGGCGCTCAAGCCGTCCTTCGCGGACATCGGCGAGCTGGGCGGCTTCGACGCCGTCGCCCTGCAGCAGTACCACTGGGTGGAGAAGATCGACCACGTCCACCACGCGGGCAACTCCTCCGGCATCGTGGACGGCGCCTCGCTCGTCGCCGTCGGCTCCCGCGAGGTCGGCGAGCGGTACGGACTCACCCCCCGCGCGCGGATCGTCTCCGCCGCCGTCTCCGGCTCCGAGCCCACCATCATGCTCACCGGGCCCGCTCCCGCCACCCGCAAGGCGCTCGCCAGGGCCGGCCTGACCATCGACGACATCGACCTCGTCGAGATCAACGAGGCGTTCGCGGCGGTCGTGCTGCGCTTCGTGAAGGACATGGGCCTGTCCCTGGACAAGATCAACGTCAACGGCGGCGCCATCGCGCTGGGCCACCCGCTCGGCGCCACCGGCGCGATGATCCTCGGCACCCTCGTCGACGAACTGGAGCGCCAGGACAAGCGCTACGGCCTCGCGACCCTCTGCGTCGGCGGCGGCATGGGCGTCGCCACGATCGTCGAGCGCGTCTGACCCGCCCCCAGCGGCGCCCTCAGAACCCAGACTTCAACGGAGACCCCGACATGACCGAGAGCACCACCATCCGCTGGGAGCAGGACGACACCGGCGTCGTCACCCTCGTCCTCGACGACCCCGATCAGTCCGCGAACACCATGAACCAGGCGTTCCGCGACTCCCTCGCCGCCGTCGCCGACCGACTGGAGACGGAGCGGGAATCCGTCCGCGGCATCATCCTCACCTCCGCGAAGAAGACCTTCTTCGCGGGCGGTGACCTGCGCGACCTGATCCGGGTCACCCCGGACACCGCCCAGGAGCTCTTCGACGGCGGCCTCGCGCTCAAGCGGAACCTGCGCCGTATCGAGACCCTGGGCAAGCCGGTCGTCGCCGCGATCAACGGCGCGGCCCTGGGCGGCGGTTACGAACTCGCCCTGGCCTGCCACCACCGGATCGCGCTCGACACCCCCGGTACGAAGATCGGCTGCCCCGAGGTGACCCTCGGCCTGCTTCCCGGCGGCGGCGGGGTCGTCCGCACCGTACGGCTGCTGGGCATCACCGACGCCCTGCTCAAGGTGCTGCTCCAGGGCACCCAGTACAACGCGCGGCGCGCCCAGGAGAACGGGCTCGTCGACGAAGTGGCCACCTCCCAGGACGAGTTGCTGGCCAGGGCTCGCGCCTTCATCGACGCCAACCCCGAGTCCGGGCAGCCCTGGGACAAGCCCGGCTACCGCATCCCGGGCGGCACCCCGGCGAACCCGAAGTTCGCCGCCAACCTGCCCGCGTTCCCGGCCGGCCTGCGCAAGCAGACGAACGGCGCCCCCTACCCGGCCCCGCGCAACATCCTGGCCGCCGCCGTCGAGGGCGCCCAGGTCGACTTCGAGACCGCCCAGGTCATCGAGGCCCGCTACTTCGTGGAGCTGGCCGCGGGGCAGACCTCGAAGAACATGATCCAGGCGTTCTTCTTCGACCTCCAGGCCGTCAACTCCGGCGCCAGCCGGCCCCAGGGCGTCGAACCCCGCCAGGTCCGCAAGGTGGCCGTCCTCGGCGCCGGGATGATGGGCGCGGGCATCGCCTACGCGTGCGCCCGCGCGGGCATCGAGGTCGTCCTGAAGGACGTGTCCCCGGAGGCCGCCGCCAAGGGCAAGAGCTACTCGGAGAAGCTGTGCGCCAAGGCCGTGGCCAAGGGCCGTACCAGCCAGGAGAAGGCGGACGCGGTGCTCGCCCGCATCACGCCCACCGCGGAGGCCGCCGACCTCGCGGGCTGCGACGCGGTGATCGAGGCCGTCTTCGAGGACCCGGCGCTCAAGCACAAGGTGTTCCAGGAGATCGAGCAGGTCGTCGCGCCGGACGCGCTGCTGTGCTCCAACACCTCCACCCTGCCGATCACCCTGCTCGCCGAAGGCGTGGAGCGCCAGGCCGACTTCATCGGGCTGCACTTCTTCTCACCCGTGGACAAGATGCCCCTGGTCGAGATCATCAAGGGCGAGCGCACTGGCGACGAGGCGCTGGCCCGCGCCTTCGACCTGGTCCGGCAGATCAACAAGACCCCGATCGTCGTCAACGACTCGCGAGGCTTCTTCACCTCCCGGGTCATCGGCCAGTTCATCAACGAGGGCGTGGCGATGGTCGGCGAGGGCGTCGAGCCTGCGTCCATCGAGCAGGCGGCGGCCCAGGCGGGCTACCCCGCCAAGGTGCTGTCCCTGATGGACGAGCTGACCCTCACCCTGCCCCGGAAGATCCGGGCCGAGTCGCGGCGAGCGGTGGAGGAGGCGGGCGGCACCTGGACCCCGCATCCCGCGGACACGATCGTCGACCGCATGGTCGACGAGTTCGGCCGCACCGGCCGCAGCGGCGGCGCCGGCTTCTACGACTACGGCGAGGACGGCACTCGCGCCGGACTGTGGCCGGGTCTGCGTGAGCACTTCACGACACCGGGGTACGAGATCCCGTTCCGGGACATGCAGGAGCGCATGCTCTTCGCCGAGGCGCTCGACACGGTCAGGCTCCTGGAGGAGGGCGTCCTGACCTCCGTCGCCGACGCCAACATCGGCTCGGTCCTCGGCATCGGCTTCCCGGGCTGGACCGGCGGGGTGCTGCAGTACATCAATGGCTACGAGGGCGGTCTGCCCGGCTTCGTGGGACGCGCGCGGAAACTCGCCGAGCGCTACGGCGAGCGGTTCACCCCGCCGGCGCTGCTGGTGGCGAAGGCGGAGAGGGGGGAGACCTTCACCGACGCGCGCTGACGGGCCGCTCAGCCGGACTGCGGCTCCTGAGGCCCCCGGGGATCCGCTCCCCGGGGGCCCTCCCGCCCGGCCGTGTCCAACCACTCCCGCAGCTCCTCCTTCAGTGAGCGCTGGAAGGTGGTGAGCAGGGCCTGCACCACCAGGGGGTGCATATGGGCGGAGAGGGACTTCACGTCGCGGGTGTCGCGTTCGGCGACGGCGTCGCGCAGCAGCTTCGACAGCTCGTGGGCGGCCGTACGCGCGTGCTCGGTCAGCACCGTGCGGGCGGCGAGGATCGTCTCCTGGGACAGGGGTACGTCGAGGAGCTCCACGCCGAGTCGCAGCAGACCGGAGTCGACGCGGAAGGACTCGCCGTCGCCCTCGACGACGTTCATCGCGGCCAGCCGCCGGACGTCCTCCTCGGCGAGCGGCCGGCCGGCCCGGCGCTCCAGCTCGCGCCGGGACAGCGACTCCACGGTGTCCGGCGCCCAGGACGCGACCACCGCGCGGTGGATGGCGAGGTCGTGCGGGGTGAGGTCCGGCGGCAGCTGCCGCAGATGGCGTTCGATCGCGGCGAGCGTCATGCCCCGCAGCTGCATCTCCTCGATCAGCGCCAGGCGCGCCAGGTGCTCCTGGCCGTAGCGGCCCACCCGGCGCGGGCCGATCACCGGCGGCGGCAGCAGGCCCCGGCCGCTGTAGAAGCGGACCGTGCGCACCGTGACGCCGGCCCGTGCGGCCAGCTCGTCGATCGTGAGGGTCGGCTCGTCGGTGTCGGTCGTCATCGCAGCAGTATCGCTGTCCCACCGACGCTGTGAAAGGCCCTGACCTGCTGATGTACGGCTGGTGGCCGATGAGTGAATGACGCGTGTGAGAAGTCCCGCTCTGTGACGTACGCCATCGCAGGGGAATCGACCGCCAGGGAAGCTGCCGTTCTGGTCTGTGCCGCGACATGGGTGGTGCGGGCCGCGACACGTACGGACACCCGGGCGCACGCTGCCCGGGGCACCAGAAAGTGGAACCACCCTTGAGCAAGGATGCCGTGCCCACGGCACAGGTCGCCTCCCACCCCCAGGCGACCGGGACGCCCGCCGACGCGGGCGACGCCGGATACAGCAAGGACCTCAAGCACCGCCACGTCAACATGATCGCCATCGGCGGGGCGATCGGCACCGGCCTCTTCCTCGGCGCGGGCGGCCGCCTGCACAACGCGGGACCCGCGCTGGCGCTGGCCTACCTCGTCTGCGGCGTCTTCGCGTTCTTCGTCGTCCGGGCCCTCGGTGAGCTGGTCCTGTACCGGCCCTCGTCCGGCTCGTTCGTGTCGTACGCGCGCGAGTTCCTCGGCGAGAAGGGCGCCTACGTCGCCGGCTGGATGTACTTCCTGAACTGGTCGACGACCGGTATCGCCGACATCACGGCGATCGCGCTCTACACGCACTACTGGAGCATGTTCACGTCCGTCCCGCAGTGGGTGCTCGCGCTGATCGCCCTCGCCGTGGTCCTCGCCGTGAACCTGATCTCGGTGAAGATCTTCGGCGAGATGGAGTTCTGGTTCGCGATCGTCAAGGTCGCCACCCTGGTCGGCTTCATGCTGATCGGCGTCTTCCTGCTGGCCACGCAGCACGACGTCGGCGGCCGGACCCCGGGCCTGAGCTCCATCACCGACCACGGCGGGTTCTTCCCGCACGGCGTGATGCCGGTCGTCCTCGTCATGCAGGGCGTGATCTTCGCCTACTCCGCCCTGGAGATGATCGGTGTCGCCGCCGGTGAGACCGCCGAGCCGGAGAAGATCATCCCGCGCGCGGTGAACTCGATCATGTGGCGGGTGGGCCTGTTCTACGTCGGCTCGGTCATCCTGCTCGCCCTGCTGCTGCCCGGTTCGGTCTACTCGGCCGGGGAGAGCCCCTTCGTCACCGTCCTGTCGAGGATCGGCGTCCCGGCGGCCGGCGACGTCATGAACCTCGTCGTCCTCACGGCCGCCATGTCGTCGCTGAACTCCGGCCTGTACACCACCGGCCGCATCCTGCGTTCCATGGCCGCGGCGGGCTCCGCTCCGAAGTTCACCGGGGTGATGAGCCGCACCCGGGTCCCCTACGGCGGCATCCTCCTGACCTGCGCGGTCTGTGTACTCGGCGTCGGCCTGAACTACCTCATGCCCAGCCAGGCCTTCGAGATCGTGCTGAACGTCGCCTCCCTCGGCATCGTCAGCACCTGGGTGACCATCATGATCTGCCACCTGGTCTTCGTCCGCCGCGCCAAGGCCGGCCTGCTCACCCGCCCGCACTTCCGCCTTCCCGGCAGCCCGGTCACCGAGATCGCCACGATCGCCTTCTTCGTCGGCTGTCTTGCCATGATGTGGAACGACCCCGAGGTGGGCCGCAAGACCCTCCTGCTGATCCCGCTGATCGCCCTGCTCCTGGTGGCCGGCTGGTTCGGCGTCCGCCGCCGCGTCTCCCGGACGGCCGACCGGGAGCTCTCCGAAATCACGGAGTAACGGCCCCACCCCGCTGTCAGTGGCACCCCCTACGGTGGCGTCATGCCGGAGATCACATACATCCGGGGTGACGCCACCGCGCCCTCGGCCGAGGGCGTCAAAGTGATCGCCCACGTCTGCAACGACATCGGCGGCTGGGGGAGGGGCTTCGTCCAGGCCCTCTCCCGGCGCCGGCCGGAGCCGGAGGCCGCCTACCGGGCCTGGCACCGGGACCGTGCGGACAACGACTTCGGCCTTGGTGCCGTCCAGCTCGTCCGGGTGGAGCCGGATGTGTGGGTGGCCAACATGATCGGCCAACGCGGCGTCCGGCGGAGAGGCGAGGCCGTCGCGCCCGTGCGGTACGAGGCGATCGACACCGCACTGGACCGGCTCGCCGTCCGTGCGGTCGAGCTCGGCGCGTCCGTTCACATGCCCCGAATAGGCTGCGGCCTGGCCGGCGGCACCTGGGACCGGATCGAGCCGCTGATCGACGAACGGCTGGTGCGCCGGTGGATCGCGGTGACGGTGTACGACCACGAGGGGTGAGGCCGGGCGGCCCGGGGTCTGTCCCTGCCGCCCGGCCGTGGTTCACCTCGTATGCACGTCGTTCGTCGCCTCGATCTTCTTCCACGACCTCGGCTGCTCGGGAGCGGCCGGCGTCTTCGCCAGGGACGCCGCGCGCGCCGCGGGTGCGGCCGGCTTGGACGGCTGGAACAGCCAGGTGTCGAAGAGGGCCGTGAGCGGCTTGCCGGAGACCTTCTCGGCGTACTTCTGGAAGTCGGCCACGGAGGCGTTGCCGTAGGCGTGCTTCTTCGGCCAGCCCTTCAGGAGGGCGAAGAACGCCTTGTCGCCGATCTCGTTGCGCAGCGCCTGGACGGCGAGCGCGCCCCGGTCGTAGACCGCGATGTCGAACTGGTCGTCCGGACCCGGGTCGCCCGGCGCGACCGTCCAGAAGGGGTCGTCGGCGGGGTGCGAGGCGTACACCCAGTCCGCCAGTTCCTGCGCGGTGCCCTCGCCCTCGTGCTCGGACCACAGCCACTGGGCGTAGCGCGCGAAGCCCTCGTTGATCCAGATGTCCTTCCAGCCCTTGAGCGACACGCTGTCGCCGTACCACTGGTGGGCCAGCTCGTGCACGACGACGGACGTGTTGGAGCCCTTCGCGAACTGCCTCGGGCTGTAGTACACCAGGGTCTGCGTCTCCAGCGCGTACCCGGTCGTCGTGTTCGGCACGTAGCCGCCGGCCGAGCTGAACGGATACGGCCCGAAATAGCCGCTCAGCCAGTCGACGATCTCCCCGGTGCGCTCGACGCTCGCCCGCGCCGCCCCGGCGTTGTCGCCGAGGTCCCTGCTGTAGGCGTTGAGGACGGGGACGCCGTCCTCCGAGGTGCCCGTCGTGATGTCGAACTTCCCGATCGCGAGCGTGGCCAGATACGTGGCCTGCGGCTTGTTCTGGCGCCAGTTGTACCGGGTCCAGCCGAGCTGCGAGCTCGTCGACTGGAGGGTGCCGTTGGAGATCGCCTGCGTGCCGTCCGGCACGGCCACCGACACGTCGTAGGTGGCCTTGTCGCTCGGGTGGTCGTTGCTCGGGAACCACCACCAGGCCGCCTCCGGCTCGTCCGCCGCGATCCCGCCGTCCGGGGTGCGGTGCCAGGTGGTGAAGCCGTACGCGCTCTTCCTGGACGGCACCCCGCTGTAGCGGACCACCACCGTGATCGGCGTGTTCCTGGCCAGCGGCTTCTTCGGGGTGACCACCAGTTCGTGCTGGCCGGAGGTGGTGAAGGCGGCCGTCGCGCCGTTGACCCGCACCTCGCTGACGTCCAGCAGAAAGTCCAGGTCGAAGCTGGACAGGTCCTGCGTGGTCCGCGCCTCGATCGTCGCCGTGCCCTCCAGTTCGTCCGTGGCCGGCTGGTACTTCAGCCTGAGGGCGTAGTGGGAGACGTCGTATCCGCCGTTGCCGTAGTACGGGTAGTAGGGGTCGCCGATGCCCGGTGCGCCGGGGGAGTGGCTCGCCGCCGATGCCGGGATCGCCAGCAGCAGGGTGGCCGCCGCCAGTGCGCCCGGCGCGATCATTCTGCGGTGCACGTCAGCTCCAAGTCGTAGGGACACGAGGTTCGTTCGGAGCCTATTGAGTCCCGATGGTCACAGGCATGTCCATGCCCACCGCTGTCACACGATCGCCATCCGGCCGTCATGAGTGAAACATGCTCAGGGGTCTTTCCGGCCCCAGCCCGCTCAGACGGCCGGGTACGCCAGCGCGGCCGCCCGGCGCGCACAGCCCCAGGCCACGGTGACCCCGGCCCCGCCGTGCCCGTAGTTGTGCACCAGCACCCGCCCGCCCGGCAGTTCCTCGCGCTCCAGCCGTACCGCGTGCCGGGACGGCCGCAGCCCGACCCTGTGCTCCAGCACCCGCGCCCCGGCGATCTCCGGCCGGAGGGCCGCGCACCGCTCGACGATCCGCTCGGCCACCGCCGGATCGGGCGTCAGCGACCAGTCGTCCTCCTCGGCCGTGCCGCCGAGCAGGAGCCGGCCCGGCTGCGGGAAGACGTAGGTGGGGGACTGCGAGGCGGGGTCGACGGACGTCAGCCACGTCGTGATCCCCGGGTTCTCCACGACGACGAGCTGACCGCGCACGGGACGCATCGCGGGATCGGGGACGAGTTCACGGGCGCCGAGGCCGGCGCAGTTCACGACGACGGGGGCGTCGACCGCCGCCAGATCGGTCACTTCCCGTTCCTCCACGATGCCGCCCGCCGCGGTCAACCGCTCCCGCAGCCACGGCAGATGAGCCGACATGTCGATCAGCGGAAGCCGCGCCCACAGCGCCGTGCCCGCCGCCCACTCCCCGGCGTGCGCCGGGCGCAGACCGGGCACCCGCGACGCCCACGGCCCCAGCGAGTCGAGCCGCGTCCCGCCGTGCACGCCCTCGACCAGGCGTACGCCCGTCTCGTCGGGACGCCCGGCCAACTCCTCGTACACCGCCAGGGATTCGAGCGACCACTCCCCGACGAGCGACTCCGGCTCGATCCGGTACGGCCACCACAGCGCGCCGGCGACCGCCGACGTCGTCCGCTCGGCCGGCTCACGCGTCCACACCCGCACCCGCCGGCCGCGCTCGGCCAGCACGACGGCCGTCGTCAGCCCGACGACGCCGCCGCCGACCACCGTCACCTCGATACCCGGCCCACTGTCCACGCGGCGCACGGTAGCGGAAGGCGCACACCGTGCTCACCTCGCCCCCGGGCCGGGAATACTCATGGCATGCCTGCCGAGTACACGACCTTCGGCCTGGCCCCGGCGACGCGTCCCGGGGAGATCCTCGCCGACGGCGGTCACCAGCTCCACCGGGACTTCGTGGACTTCGTCGTGGACGGACGGCCCCTGCTCTTCCGGCTCGCCGACCTGGACGCGGTCTCCCCGCTCGCCTCCGACATCCCGCCCGCGATCCTCGCCGCCCAGGTGCGCGGCCTGCTGCTGGAGAGCGAGGCGCCGCTGCCGGGCGGCCGGTACCTCGTCTACGGCTGCCCCGAGTGCGAGGACCTGGCCTGCGGCGCGGTCACCGCCGTCATCGAGAGGTCCGGCGCTGACGAGGCGGACTACGTCTGGCGGGACTTCGCCTGGCAGACGGACGAACATGCCGACCTGGAACGGGACGGCTACCACGGCATCGGCCCGTTCCGTTTCGCCGGCGCCGAGTACCGCGCGGCACTGGGCGCGCTGCTGGACGGCGGCGGCCCCACGCCCCGCCGCCGGGTGCTGCTCGTCGGGGCCCGGGTCGCCGCCCTCGCCAGACTCGCCGCCGCCCTGCGCGCCATCGGCATCGGCGCCGACATCACCCGCGACGCGCTCCACGTCCACGCCGACGAACTGCGCCAGTACGGTGCCGTCGCCTTCGGTCCGGCGGTCGGCCCGGCCGAACGCGCCGCCGTCCGGGGCGCCTTCGAGCGCGCGGGCGCCGACGTGGCCTACGTCGACGGGCCGGCCCCGATCGTGCCGCTCCTGGTCGCCCAGATCGAACAGGCCCTGGACCGCGGTCCCGTGGAGCGGCGCCGGCTGACCCGGTTGGCGGCCGCAGACGGCGTGGCGGACGTCGAGGTCACCTCCGCCTGCCGGATCCGGCTCACCGTCCACCGCCTCGACCGGTTCCACCGCAGCCACACCCAGGAGGTCTTCGACGGCGTCCTGGAGCCGGGCCGGCACCGGCTCGCGCTGGACGCCGGGGCGGTGAAGGGCAGGTCCTTCGTGGTGGCGCGGACGGCAGGGGGCGTGATGGTGGCGGCGGTGGCGCACTGAGCGCGCCGGGGCACGGCCATTAGGATCGGTCCTCTGATGACTGCCACCCTCGTTGCCAAGAACCTCGCCGCCGGGCACGGCGACCGCGCGCTGTTCGCCGGACTGGACCTCGTCGTCGCGCCCGGGGACGTGATCGGGCTGGTCGGCGCCAACGGCGCGGGCAAGTCCACGCTGCTCAGGATGCTCGCCGGGCTGAGCACCCCGGAGCAGGGCGAGATCACCCTGTCCCCGCCGACGGCGAGCGTCGGGCACCTTCCCCAGGAGCCGGAGCGGAGGCCAGGGGAGACCGTACGGGAGTTCCTCGCCCGGCGCACCGGGGTGGCCGGGGCCCAGCGGGCGATGGACGAGGCCACGCAGGCCCTCGTCGAGGGAGCGCCGGGCGCGGACGACGCGTACGCGACCAGCCTGGAGCGGTGGCTCGGCCTCGGCGGCGCCGACCTCGACGAACGCGCCGAGGAGGTCGCCGATTCGCTCGGCCTGGCCGTCGGCCTCGACCAGCCCATGACGTCCCTCTCGGGCGGCCAGGCGGCCCGCGCCGGACTCGCCTCGCTGCTGCTGTCCCGCTACGACGTCTTCCTGCTCGACGAGCCGACCAACGACCTCGACCTGGCCGGCCTGGAGCGCCTGGAGCGGTTCGTGACCGGGCTGCGCGCCGGGACGGTCGTCGTCAGCCACGACCGCGAGTTCCTTGTGCGTACCGTCACCAAGGTCCTCGAACTCGACCTCGCCCAGGGCCGGATCAACCTCTACGGCGGCGGATACGCGGCCTATCTGGAGGAGCGGGAGGTGGCCCGCCGGCACGCCCGCGAGGACTACGAGGAGTACGCCGACAAGCGGGCCGCCCTCCAGGACCGTGCCCAGACGCAGCGCGCCTGGATGGACAAGGGCGTGAAGAACGCCCGGCGCAAGGCGGGCAATGACAACGACAAGATCGGCCGCAAGTTCCGCAGCGAGGCCAGTGAGAAGCAGGCCGCGAAGGCGCGCCAGACCCAGCGCATGATCGAGCGCCTCGAGGTCGTCGAGGAGCCCCGCAAGGAGTGGGAGCTGCGCATGGAGATCGCGTCGGCCCCGCGGTCGGGCGCGGTCGTCGCCACGCTCCGGGACGCGGAGGTGCGCCGCGGCGGCTTCGTACTCGGCCCGGTGTCCCTCCAGATCGACTGGGCGGACCGGGTGGCGGTCACGGGCGCCAACGGCGCGGGCAAGTCGACGCTGCTGGGCGCGCTGCTGGGGCGGATCCCGGTGGACGCCGGGCACGCGGCCCTGGGCTCAGGTGTGCTGGTCGGCGAGGTCGACCAGGCCCGCCGCCTCTTCCACGGCCCCGAGTCCCTGCTGGACGCCTTCTGCGCGGCGGTGCCGGACACCGAGCCGGTGGAGGCGCGCACGCTGCTCGCCAAATTCGGCCTGAAGGCGGACCATGTGACGCGTCCCGCCGCGACGCTCTCCCCGGGTGAGCGCACCCGGGCCGCGCTCGCCCTCCTCCAGGGCCGGGGCGTCAACCTCCTGGTCCTGGACGAGCCCACCAACCACCTGGACCTGCCGGCCATCGAGCAACTGGAATCGGCCCTGGACTCCTACCAGGGCACCCTCCTGCTGGTCACCCACGACCGTCGCATGCTCGACGCCGTACGCGTCACCCGCCGGCTGGAGGTCGCCGCGGGCAAAGTGACGGAACGCTAGTGCTGTGACCGGCAAGGTTTGCCGGGCGTAGCGAGCCGGTGAACCTTTCCGGTTCGCAGCACCAGGCCATTTCCTGCCTTGGCCGGACCCGGGGTGAACGCTCCGATGCGGGGTCTTACACTCGGTCACCGTTGCCCGGCGGAACGAAACCGCAGATCGGAAGGCATGGTCACCCATGTTCCAAGACGCCCCCATTTATCACCAACTCGTAGCCGAGCGAGGCGACGTGCCCGCACGCGTACGGGACGCGGCCACGGCCATACACAGGCAACTCGAGGACGTGATGCGAACAGGGCGGCCCAACGCCGCCTTCCAGCCAGGCCCGCCGCCCCCAGGCGCGACCCCACGCCCCCACTCGGAACTCCCCCCAGGCCAGCACCCGCCGCGATAACGCTCCGCTGTCACGTGCCGGGCCAACGGGTGGCCCTTGTCGCCCCGTCGACGGTCCTGCCGCTACGGGGCGGTCAACGGCCCCAGCTGGTACAGCCCGGTCAACTGCCGCCGTCCCGGCCGGTGAAGGGGTGGCCGGTAGCAGTCGGGCGATGTCCGTTGTTGCGGGTGGGTCAATGGCCTGCCGACACTGCCGGGCCAACGGGGCGCTGTTGTCGCCCCGTTGATGGTCCGCTGCCACGGGGCGATCTGCGGCTCACCCGGGTTCAGCCGGGTCAACTGCCGCCGCCGGCCGGCGACTGCCCGCGGCTACCAGCTCGTCAGTGGCGCGCCACCACCGGCGGCTCGACTGCCCGCCGCCACCGGCCCGCCGTCCCCGGCCGGTTCAGGAGGTCCGGCCCGGACCCGCCCACCGGTGGTGAGGCGAGTCCGGGCCGGGTGGGTCAGCGGCGGGTGTTCTTCGGGTCGACGAGGCCCGCGCGGCGCAGGGCGTCGGCCATCGCGCTGTTGGCGGGCGGGGGTGCCTGGCGGGAGCCGCCGCCACCACCGCCACCGCGGCCCTGGCGCTGCTGCGGCGGGCGCCCGCCGCGCCGGCGGCGCTCGCCGCCGTCGCCCTGCCCCTGACGGTCCTGCGCCGCCGCCTCGTCGTCCAGACGCAGCGTCAGCGAGATCCGCTTGCGCGGGATGTCGACCTCCAGCACCTTCACCTTGACGATGTCACCGGGCTTGACGACGTCCCGCGGATCCTTCACGAACTGCTTCGACATCGCCGAGACGTGCACCAGACCGTCCTGGTGGACGCCGACGTCGACGAACGCGCCGAAGGCCGCCACGTTCGTCACCACGCCCTCCAGGACCATCCCGGACGCCAGGTCGGAGATCTTCTCGACGCCCTCCTTGAAGGTGGCCGTCTTGAACGCGGGCCGCGGGTCGCGCCCCGGCTTCTCCAGCTCCCGCAGGATGTCCGTCACCGTCGGCAGACCGAACGTGTCGTCCACGAAGTCGGCCGCCCTGAGCGAGCGCAGCACCCCGGTGTTGCCGACGAGCGAGGCGACCTCCTGGCCCGCGGTCTTCACCATCCGGCGGACCACGGGGTAGGACTCGGGGTGCACGCTGGAGGAGTCCAGCGGGTCGTCGCCGCCGCGGATCCGCAGGAAGCCCGCGCACTGCTCGTAGGCCTTCGGACCGAGCCGCGAGACGTTCTTCAGCTGCGCCCGCGACGTGAACGGCCCGTTGGCGTCCCGGTGCGCCACGATGTTCTCCGCGAGTCCCGAGGTGACGCCGGAGACGCGCGCGAGCAGCGGCACGGACGCGGTGTTCACGTCCACGCCGACGCCGTTCACACAGTCCTCGACCACCGCGTCCAGGGAGCGGGACAGCTTCACCTCGGACAGGTCGTGCTGGTACTGGCCGACACCGATCGACTTGGGGTCGATCTTGACCAGTTCGGCCAGCGGGTCCTGGAGCCGGCGGGCGATGGAGACCGCGCCGCGCAGGGAGACGTCCATGTCGGGCAGTTCCCGCGAGGCGTACGGCGACGCCGAGTACACCGAGGCGCCCGCCTCCGACACCATCACCTTGGTGAGCTTCAGCTCCGGGTGCCTGGTGATGACGTCGGCGGCCAGCTTGTCGGTCTCCCGGGACGCCGTGCCGTTGCCGATCGCGATCAGCTCGACCGCGTGCTCCTTGGCCAGCCGGGCCAGCTTGGCGACGGCCTCGTCCCACCGGTTGGCCGGCACATGCGGGTGGACGACGTCGGTGGCGACGACCTTGCCGGTCGCGTCGACCACGGCGACCTTCACACCCGTACGGAACCCGGGGTCCAGGCCGAGGGTCGAGCGGGTGCCGGCCGGCGCGGCGAGCAGCAGGTCGCGCAGGTTGGCCGCGAACACGTTCACCGCCTCGTCCTCCGCGGCCGTGCGCAGCCGAAGGCGCAGGTCGATGCCCAGGTGGACGAGGATCCGGGTGCGCCAGGCCCAGCGGACCGTGTCCTGGAGCCACTTGTCGGCGGGCCGGCCGCGGTCGCCGATCCCGAACCGGTGGGCCACCATCCCCTCGTACGAGGACGGGCCGTCCACCGGCTCCTCCGGCTCCAGGACGAGGTCCAGGACCTCCTCCTTCTCGCCCCGCAGCATCGCCAGGATCCGGTGCGAGGGCAGTTCGGTGAACGGCTCGGCGAAGTCGAAGTAGTCGGCGAACTTGGCGCCCGCCTCCTCCTTGCCCTCCCGCACCTTGGCGGCCAGCCGCCCGCGCCCCCACATGCGCTCGCGCAGCTCGCCGATCAGGTCGGCGTCCTCCGAGAACCGCTCGGTGAGGATCGCCCGCGCGCCGTCCAGGGCCGCCTGCGGATCGGCGACGCCCTTGTCCGCGTCGACGAAGGCGGCGGCCGCCGCGAGCGGATCCACGCCCGGGTCGCCGAGCAGACCCTCGGCCAGCGGCTCCAGGCCCGCCTCCCGGGCGATCTGCGCCTTGGTCCGCCGCTTCGGCTTGTACGGCAGGTACACGTCCTCCAGCCGCGCCTTGGTCTCGGCGCCGCGGATCTGCGCCTCCAGTTCCTCGGTGAGCTTGCCCTGCTCGCGCACCGACTCCAGGATCGCCGTCCGCCGCTCCTCCAGTTCCCGCAGATAGCGCAGCCGCTCCTCGAGCGTGCGCAGTTGCGCGTCGTCGAGCATCTCGGTCGCTTCCTTGCGGTAGCGGGCGATGAAGGGCACCGTCGAACCGCCGTCCAGCAGCTCCACGGCGGCCTTGACCTGCCGCTCCCGTACGCCGAGCTCCTCGGCGATCCTGCCCTCGATGGACGCTGTGAGGGGTGTCGTCACGATCCCGTACCGCCTTCTCCACTCCGGTGTGCGCCGCAATTGTGGCAGGCCCCGCAGACAACCGGGCCGCAGGGCGCCACCCGGCGAGGCGCACCCCTGCCGCCGCTCGCACCGGCGGAGACGGGGCGGGTGTGGCGGGAAAGGTGGGAAACCCGTCATTGCGGCCATCCTCCGGGCCGCGAAGAATCGGTCGCATGGCGCAGCGAACCGTTCTCGTCGTCCTCTTCGACGGCGTCCAGAGTCTCGACGTCACCGGCCCCGTGGAGGTCTTCACCGGTGCCGTCCGGCACGTACCGGGGGCGTACCGCATCCACACGGCCTCCCTGGACGGCGGTCCCGTACGCAGTTCCAGCGGCCTGACCCTGGTACCGGACTCGCCGCTCGCCGAGGCGCCCGCGCCGCACACGCTGCTCGTGCCCGGCGGGGAGGGGACCCGCCGGCCGGACCCGCGTCTGGTCGACTGGGTCCGCGCGCACGGGCCGGGGGCCGCGCGCCTGGTCTCGGTGTGCACCGGCGCGATCCTGCTGGCCGAGGCGGGCCTGCTGGACGGCCGCCGGGCCACGACCCACTGGGCGTACTGCGCCAAGCTCGCCCGCGACCACCCCGCCGTCGAGGTCCACGCCGACCCGGTCTACGTGCGCGACGGGGACGTGGCGACGTCGGCCGGCGTGACCTGCGGCATCGACCTGACCCTCGCGCTCGTCGAGGAGGACCTCGGCCGCGACGTCGCGCTGAGCGTCGCCCGCCACCTGGTGGTCTTCCTGCGCCGGCCCGGCAACCAGGCCCAGTTCAGCGCCCAGCTCGCCGCGCAGACGGCACGGCGCGAGCCCCTGCGGGACGTACAGCAGTGGATCACCGAGCATCCGGCGGACGACCTGTCCGTCGAGGCGCTCGCCGCCCGTGCCCGCCTCTCGCCGCGCCACTTCGCCCGCGCGTTCCGGGCGGAGACCGGTACGACCCCCGGCCGCTACGTCGACCGGGTCCGCCTCGAACACGCCCGCCGGCTGCTGGAGGACACCGCCGACGGCGTCGAGGAGATCTCCCGCGCCAGCGGCTACGGCACACCGGAGGCCATGCGGCGCGCGTTCGTCAAGGCGCTGGGCGCCGCCCCGGCCGAGTACCGGCGGCGGTTCCGCCCCGCTCCCGCCACCACCTGACACCCACCGGAGGGAAATCCGTGCAGATCGCCATCGTCCTGTTCGACCGCTTCACCGCCCTGGACGCCGTGGGCCCGTACGAGACACTCGGCAGGCTCCCCGGCGCGCGGACCGTCTTCGTCGCCGAACGGACCGGACCCGTCCGCACCGAGACCGGGCACCTCGCGCTCACCGCCGACCGGACCCTGGACGAGGTCACGGACCCCGGCATCGTCGTCGTCCCGGGCGGCCCCGGCCAGGCGTCGCAGATGGAGAACGAGACCCTGCTGGACTGGCTGCGCACCGCCGACGCCACCAGCTCCTGGACCACCTCCGTGTGCACCGGCTCGCTGCTGCTCGCGGCCGCCGGACTCCTGGACGGCCGCCGCGCCACCTCGCACTGTCTGGCCCTCGACCAGCTGAGGCGCTTCGGCGCCGAGCCCACGGGGGAGCGGGTCGTCCTCGACGTCAAGTACGTCACGGCCGCCGGCGTCTCCTCGGGCATCGACATGGGCCTGACGCTGCTCGGCCGGATCGCCGGCGACGAACACGCCCAGGCCGTCCAACTGCTGACCGAGTACGACCCTCAGCCGCCTTACGACGCCGGATCCCCGGAGAAGGCGCCCGCGCACCTCGTCGAGGAGTTCCGCACCAACAGCCGCTTCGCGCTGACGTAGGCGGCCGACTACCGCACGCTCCAGGTGAACCGGGGGGCCCGGCGTTCCAGGAACGCGGCGACACCCTCCGCGGTGTCGTCGCTCTCGTGTGCCTGCTCGGCCCAGTGGGCGTCGCGGTCCGTGCGGCCGTCCGCGAACTCCTTCGCCGCGGCCTGCGTCAGCCGCGAGCGCGCGGTGAGGATCCTGCTGAACTCCGTGATCCGCTTGGCGAGTTCGCCCTCCGGCAGCACCTCGTCGACCAGGCCGGTGCGCAGCGCGCGCTCCGCGTCGATCAACTCACCCGAGAAGAGCAGGTACTTGGCGGTCGCCGGGCCCACCAGGGAGACCAGGCGGCGGGTGGAGGAGGCGGGGTAGACGATGCCCAGCTTGGCCGGCGTCACCCCGAACAGCGCGCCCGCCTCGGCGAACCGCAGGTCGCAGGCCGCCGCGAGTTGTGCGCCGCCGCCCACGCAGTACCCGCGCACCGCGGCCAGCGTCGGCTTGGGGAACGCGGCGAGCGCCTCCTCTGCCTGCCCCGCCAGGCGCTGCGCCTCCCGCGGCGAGCCGCGCAGCGTGGAGATGTCGGCACCGGCGCAGAACGTCGCGCCCGACCCGGTCAGCACCAGCGCCCGGACGTCCGGATCGGCCGCGAGGCCGTCCAGGAGCGGTGGCAGCGCCCGCCACATCGCGGCGGTCATCGCGTTGCGCTTGGCCGGGTGGTGGACCACGACGGTGGCCACCGCGTCGGTGACGTCGTGCAGCAACTGCGGCTCCATGCGCCGGATGCTATCCGTCGGGCCGAGTGTTTGATCAAGAAGGGGCGGGGGAGAGTTACGACACGGCAACAAACGGAACAAAAGGTGGAAACTGGGGGATCGTGCGGCTTTGAGGAGGCGTCGATGGCCAGGTTCACCAAGCCCCGCAGCGAGACGGCGAGGATGCGCCGCGGTTTCGGCTGGCTCGCCGGACTGGGGGTGCTCCTGGTGGTCGCCGGACTCGTCGGGCTCGTCTACACGGCCGCCGTCACGCTGACCTCCATGCTCCTGTTCGGCTGGCTGCTGCTGATCGGCGGTCTCGTGGGGCTGCTGCACGCGGTCCAGGCGCGCGGCTCGAACTTCTTCTGGCTCGGTGTCATCGTGGCCGCCCTGAACATCGCGGCGGGCGTGGTGGTCATCGGACATCCGCACGCGACCGCCGCCGCGCTCACCATGTTCGCGGCCCTGCTGTTCCTGACCGGCGGCCTGTTCCGGGTGGTCGGCAGCGTCGTGGTGCGCGGCCCCCAGTTCGGCTGGACGCTGCTGCTGGGCGCCTTCTACCTGCTGCTGGGCATCATGGTGCTGGCCTCCTGGCCGAGCAGCAGCCAGTACGTCATCGGCGCGTTCCTCTCCCTCGCCCTCCTCTTCGACGGCCTCGGCCTGATCGCGACCGGCTTCGGCGGCCGCCGCATCGTCGGCATGGTCTCCGACCGGACGGCCTGACTGAGCCGTCCCGGCCGCGCCGGGCGCGGGAGACATGGACCGTACAACCCGAAAAGTTCGCGATGTCGGCGCGGACGAGACAGGAACGATCCCTGCCGTGACGGATTCGTACGCCAATGGTCACAAGGCGCTTGAAACACGCTGACTTGTGTTCAGTCCTTGGGCTGAGAGCGGTGCGTTACCAACACTCGACGTGTGGTGACAATCGAGCGCGAGGGTGGCGACCGGACGATGGACAACCACGGGCGCGGGTACGGCTCACGCCCGGAGGGCGGCGCGGGGGCACCTCTCCATGACGTACCGCCGGATCCGCTGCCGTACGAGGGGGTCTGGCGGTTCACCGCGCCCGCCGCCGACGCCTCGGTCCCGCAGGCCCGGCACGCGGTCCGGGACCTGCTGCTGCGCCAGGGCGTCCCGGTCTCGGACGACCTGGTCCACGGCCTGCTGCTGATCGTGTCCGAGCTGGTCACGAACGCCGTACGGCACGCGGCGCTGCTGTCGCCGATGCTCGCCGTGGAGGTCGCGGTCGGCGCCGAGTGGGTGCGAGTGTCCGTGGAGGACAACCACCCCTACCGCCCGACCGCCCTGGAGACCGACCACGGGCGGACCGGCGGGCGTGGGCTGCTCCTGGTCCGTGAGATCGCGCGGGAGGCCGGCGGGGTCTGCGACGTCGAGCACACCGCGAGCGGCGGCAAGGTGATCTGGGCCGCCCTGCCGCTCAAACCGGCGCACCAGCTGGAACAGCACCCCTGAGGTCCGGCTTACCAGCCGGCGGGACCCGTCAGTTCCCTGATCGCGGGACGGGCCGCGTCCAGCACGGTCGGGAACCAGACGGAGAAGGTGTCCCGGGCGTGCCGCTCCGCCAGCTCGGCGGGCGTCACGAACGCCGTGGCGCCGACCTCCTCCGGGTCCGGCCGCAGCGGGGACTGCACCAGGCCGACGAAGAGGTGGTTGTACTCCTGCTCCACCAGGCCCGAGTCCGGGTCCGGGTGGTGGTAGCGGACCGTGCCCGCCTCGGCGAGCAGCGACGGGGAGATCCCCAGCTCCTCGTACGTGCGCCGGGCCGCCGCCGCCATGGGCGACTCACCGGGGTAGGGGTGGCCGCAGCAGCTGTTGGACCACACGCCGGGGGAGTGGTACTTGCCCAGCGCCCGCTGCTGGAGCAGCAGCCGGCCGCGGTTGTCGAACAGGAATACGGAGAAGGCGCGGTGCAGCCGTCCCGGTGGCTGGTGGGCGGACAGCTTCTCCGCGGTGCCGATCGTCACGCCGTCCTCGTCGACCAGTTCCAGCAAGATCGCGTCCGCGGCGCCGTTCGACGAGCTGTGCTTCGCGGTGGCAGGTGTGGTCGGCATACCCATCCTTCACTTCGGTCCTCGAGTCCCAAGTCTGCCGTACGAAACCGGCACTCCCGGCACTTCCCGGCACTCCGCATGTCCCACGCGGTGCCGAGGTCCTCGACTGTCACGGGCCGGGCACCGTAGGTGATCGTGCCCGGACGGGCACGCCCGGAACCGTCCGGGCGCCCCCGCGGAGAGGGCACGGGCGCACACCGCGCCTCCGTGTACCGGCGCGGGCGCCGTGCGCGCCGGGCGCCCCTTCGGTCAGGACGGCGGGGAGTGTCCCGTCAGTGGCACAGCCGGGCCTCGTGCTCCGCATGCCCGCTCGGCTCCAGCTGGAAGGTGCAGTGCTCCACGTCGAAGTGGTCCCCGAGGCAGCCCTGGAGCTCGTGCAGCAGCTTCTCGTGGCCGATGGCGCTGAGCGCGTCGGACCCGACGACCACGTGCGCGGAGAGCACCGGCAGACCCGAGGTGATCGTCCAGGCGTGCAGGTCGTGCACGTCCTCCACGCCGTCCAGCTCCAGAATGTGCTCCCGCACCTCGTTCATGTCGACGTTCTTCGGGGCCGCCTCCAGCAGCACGTCGAGCGTCTCGCGCAGCAGCCGGAAGGTGCGCGGCACGATGAGCAGGCCGATGAGGAGGGAGGCGACGGGGTCGGCGGCCTGCCAGCCAGTGAGCAGGATCACCGCCGCCGAGACCATGACGGCCACCGAGCCGAGCGCGTCCGCGGCCACCTCCAGGAAGGCGCCGCGCACGTTCAGGCTCTCCTTCTGGCCGCGCATCAGCAGCATGAGGGAGATCGAGTTCGCCACCAGGCCGATCGCGCCGAACACGATCATCAGCCCGCCGTTGGTGGGCGCCGGGGTGAGGAACCGCTGGATCGCCTCGTAGAGCACATAGCTGCCGACGCCGAGCAGCAGCAGGCAGTTGGCGAGCGCGGCGAGGATCTCCGCGCGGGCGTAGCCGAAGGTGCGGTTCCCGCTCGGCGGCCGGTTGGCGAAGCGGATGGCCAGCAGCGCCATACCGAGGCCGAGGGCGTCGGTGGCCATGTGGGCGGCGTCCGCGACCAGCGCCAGCGAGTCCGCGAGCAGGCCGCCGACGATCTCCACCACCATCACGGTGAGCGTGATCGACAGTGCGATGCGCAGTGTGCCGCGGTGCGCGGCGCCGGCCGTGCCGCCTGCTCCTGCGCCGTGCGCGTGTCCGTGGTCGTGACCGGCCCCCATGGGATGACCGCCCTTTCCGTATTGCCTCCGGGATCACAGTGAACTACGGGTGGGGGGTATGGGGCAACGCGGCACTGAACACCGTTGTCATGTGCCCTGACCTGCGCAAACGAACCGCAGGTCAGGGTGCGCGGACGACTCGGTCGCCCGGGTGCGGCAGTCGGCCCCGCACAGCGAGGAGATCCTTTGGTGATCAGTCATGTCATGGCCGTCCAGCCCATGCCGGGGCAGGATGTGACGAATGCCCGATCTGGTGCGGAGTTTGTGACCCGGCGGCCGGATCACCCATGATGATCGGAGCGAAGGCTGCGGCAGACCACGTCGATCAGGCCGGTGAACGGGCGGTGAACGTGGGCTTCCCGCCATCCGATAGCCTCTGCCGACATGCCGCCCGGGTGCCACAGGCAGGCGGGGCCCCTATATGCACATGACCGGCGCGGGCGCGTCGGCCCCCCAGGGAGTGAGTTCGTTGTCGACCGCCATCCTGACCGGTCAGCCGGTCCCCGGATCGTCGATCGAGGGCGATCTGCGGTCCCTCGGATTCGACGTGCGGGTCGCCTCCGACGGCACCGACGCCGAGACGCTGCTCGCCCAGGTGCCCGGTGACCAGCGGGTCGCCATCGTCGACGCCCGGTTCGTCGGCCATCTGCACGCGCTGCGACTGGGCCTGACCGACCCCCGCTTCCCGCTCGCCGCCGTCCCCGGCGCGATGACCGCCCGGCCGGCCGGCCGCCAGGCGCTGACCCGAGCGATGGCCCGCGAGAACTCCGCCGGCGGCAGCACCGCGGTCGCCGTCGCCGGCCTCGCCGACCGGATCTCCGAAGCCCTGGACGCCGACGGCTCCGAGGTGCACCGCCCCGTGCTCGGCACCCTCGTCGCCGCCGTACCCGAGGACCCCCAGACCCGCAACGAGGCCCGCCAGGCCGTGGCCGCCGTCGACGACGAGGCCGTCCGCCTGAAGTCGGCCGTCAAGGCCCGCGACGGCTTCTTCACCACCTTCTGCATCAGCCCGTACTCGCGCTACGTCGCCCGCTGGTGCGCCCGCCGAGGGCTGACCCCCAACCAGGTCACCACGGCCTCCCTGCTCACCGCGCTCATAGCCGCGAGCTGCGCCGCCACCGGCACCCGCGGCGGCTTCGTCGCCGCCGGCGTGCTGCTCATCGCCTCGTTCGTACTGGACTGCGCCGACGGCCAGCTGGCCCGCTACTCGCTTCAATACTCCACCCTCGGCGCCTGGCTGGACGCCACCTTCGACCGGGCCAAGGAGTACGCCTACTACGCCGGCCTCGCGCTGGGCGCCGCCCGCGGCGGCGACGACGTCTGGGCCCTGGCCCTGGGCGCCATGATCCTCCAGACCTGCCGGCATGTGGTCGACTTCTCCTTCAACGAGGCCAACCACGACGCCACCGCAAACACCAGCCCCACCGCCGCGCTCTCCGACAAGCTGGACAGCGTCGGCTGGACGGTCTGGGTGCGCCGGATGATCGTTCTGCCCATCGGCGAGCGCTGGGCGATGATCGCGGTCCTGACGGCGGTCACGACCCCCAGGATCACCTTCTACGTGCTGCTCGCCGGCTGCGCCCTCGCGGCGACGTACACCACGGCGGGCCGCGTCCTGCGGTCCGTGACGCGCAAGGCGCGGCGCACCGACCGGGCGGCGCAGGCGCTGGCGGACCTCGCGGACAACGGGCCGATCGCCGACCTCGTCGCCAGGCTGCGTGATCCCAACGCGCGCTGGTACCTCGACTTCCCGCTGCTGCGTGCCCTGGCCGGCGTGGTGATCCTCGCCGGGGCCCTGTACTCCGGCGACAACTGGCTGCCTTTCGTGGGCGCCACCTTCTACGTCGTCTTCTCAGGACTGGCCCTCTCCCAGCCCCTCAAAGGCCCCCTCGACTGGCTCGTTCCCCCGCTGTTCCGCGCCGCCGAATACGTCACCGTGCTGGTGCTGGCGGCCAGAGCGGAGGTGAACGGAGCCCTTCCTGCGGCTTTCGGCCTGGTGGCGGCCGTCGCCTACCATCACTACGACACGGTGTACCGCATCCGCGGCAACGCCGGAGCGCCGCCGGTCTGGCTGGTGCGCGCCCTCGGAGGACAGGAGGGGCGCACGCTGTTCGTCACCCTGCTGGCCGCGCTGCTCACCGCCTCGCAATTCCAGGTCGCGCTCACGGTCCTCGCCGTGGCTGTTGCCCTGCTGGTGCTCGCCGAGAGCATCCGTTTCTGGGTGGCCTCTCATCTGAGGGGCGCACCCGCCGTACACGACGAAGGAGAACTCGCATGATCGGCCTCGTGCTGGCGGCCGGCGCCGGACGGCGCCTGCGCCCCTACACCGACACCCTGCCCAAGGCGCTGGTGCCGGTGGGGCCCGACGGCGCGGAGGACGGCCCCACGGTCCTGGACCTCACCCTCGGCAACTTCGCCGAGGTCGGCCTGACCGAGGCCGCGATCATCGTCGGCTACCGCAAGGAGGCCGTGTACGAGCGCAAGGCGGCCCTGGAGCGGAAGTACGGCCTGAAGCTCACCCTGATCGACAACGACAAGGCCGAGGAGTGGAACAACGCCTACTCCCTGTGGTGCGGCCGTGACGCCCTCAAGGACGGCGTGATCCTCGCCAACGGCGACACCGTGCACCCGGTCTCCGTCGAGAAGACCCTGCTCGCCGCCCGTGGCGACGGCAAGAAGATCATCCTCGCCCTGGACACGGTGAAGTCGCTGGCCGACGAGGAGATGAAGGTCGTCGCCGACGCCGACCGGGGTGTGCGGCGGATCACCAAGCTCATGGACCCGGCCGAGGCCACGGGCGAGTACATCGGTGTCACCCTCATCGAGGGCGACGCCGCCCCCGAACTGGCCGACGCGCTGAAGACCACCTTTGAGCGGGACCCGCAGCTGTACTACGAGGACGGCTACCAGGAGCTCGTCAACCGCGGCTTCACGATCGACGTGGCACCGATCGGCGATGTCAAGTGGGTCGAGATCGACAACCACGACGACCTCGCCAAGGGCCGGGGGATCGCGTGCCAGTACTGACCCGGCTCATCCCGTCGCCGGTCGCCGTCGACATCCGCCCGGGCGCGCTCGACGACCTGGCCGTGATCGTCTCCGACGAGCGGATCTCGCCCTCCGGGCGGCTGGCCTTCGCCATCAGCAACGGCTCCGGCCGGCTGCTGCGCGAGCGGTTCGCCCCGGCCTTCCCGAGCGCCGACTGGTTCGAGGACGCCGATGGCACCATCGACGGTGCGGTCAGGCTCGCCGACTCCATCAAGAAGGCCGGCCGCTACGACGCGGTGGTCGGCCTCGGCGGCGGCAAGGTCATCGACTGCGCCAAGTACGCGGCGGCCCGCGTGGGCCTGCCGCTGGTCGCGGTGGCCACCAACCTGGCCAACGACGGGCTGTGCTCGCCGGTCGCCACGCTGGACAACGACGCGGGCCGGGGCTCGTACGGCGTGCCCAACCCGATCGGTATCGTCATCGACCTCGATGTGATTCGCGAGGCACCGGTGCGCTTCGTGAGTGCCGGCATCGGCGACGTGATCTGCAAGATCTCCGCCGTGGCCGACTGGGAACTGTCGCACCGCGAGACCGGGGAGAAGATCGACGGCCTCGCCGCCGCGATGGCCCGGCAGGCGGCCGAGGCCGTGCTGCGGCACCCCGGCGGCATCGGCGACGACTCGTTCCTGACGACGCTCTCCGAGTCCCTGGTCCTGTGCGGCATCTCCATGTCGGTGGCCGGGGACAGCCGTCCGGCGTCGGGTGCCTGCCACGAGATCAGCCACGCGTTCGACCTCCGGTTCCCCAAGCGCAACGCGCTCCACGGCGAGCAGTGCGGCCTCGGCGGCGCGTTCGCCACGTATCTGCGGGGCGACGTGGAGACGGCCGGACAGATGGCCGAGGTGCTGCGCCGGCACGGGCTGCCGGTACTGCCCACGGACATCGGCTTCACGGTGGACGAGTTCGTCCGGGTCGTCGAGTTCGCCCCGGAGACCCGGCCCGGCCGCTACACGATCCTCGAACACCTCGACCTCAAGACCGACCAGATCAAGGACATCTACGCCGACTATGTCAAGGCCATCGGTAGCTGAACTGAGACCGGTCGTCCATCCGGCAGGGGTGAAGGACCGGCGCAGCGGAGAGCACTGGGCGGGACGCCTCTACATGCGCGAGGTGTCCCTGCGGGTGGACCGCTACCTGGTGGGCACCAGGGTCACGCCCAACCAGCTCACGTACCTGATGACCGTCTTCGGCGTCCTCGCGGCCCCGGCCCTGCTGGTGCCGGGGATCGCGGGCGCCGTGCTCGGCGTGCTGATGGTCCAGCTCTACCTGCTGCTGGACTGCGTCGACGGCGAGATCGCCCGCTGGAAGCAGCAGTTCTCGCTGGGCGGGGTCTACCTGGACCGGGTCGGGGCCTATCTCACCGACGCCGCCGTCCTGGTCGGGCTCGGGCTGCGCGCCGCCGACCTGTGGGGTCCCGGGCGCATCGACTGGCTGTGGGCCTTCCTCGGAACCCTGGCCGCTCTCGGCGCGATCCTGATCAAGGCCGAGACCGACCTCGTCGGCGTGGCCCGCCACCAGGGCGGGCTGCCGCCGGTCCAGGAGAGCGCGGCCGAACCGCGCTCGTCGGGCATGGCGCTGGCCCGCCGGGCCGCCGCGGCGCTCAAGTTCCACCGGCTGATCCTCGGGATCGAGGCGTCCCTGCTGATCCTGGTCCTCGCGATCGCCGACACGATCAGGGGCGACCTGTTCTTCACCCGGCTCGGCACGGCCGTGCTCGCCGGCATCGCGCTGCTCCAGACCCTCCTGCACCTGGTGTCCATCCTCGTCTCCAGCAGGCTGAGGTGAGCGGCGTGACCTCTGCGAACGCTCCGCTCAAGGTCGGCGCCGTCATCATCACCATGGGCAACCGGCCCGAGGAGCTGCGGGCCCTGCTCGACTCGGTCGCCAAGCAGGACGGCGACCGGGTCGAGGTGGTGGTCGTCGGCAACGGCTCGCCCGTCCCGGACGTCCCCGAGGGCGTCAGGACCGTCGAGCTGCCGGAGAACCTCGGCATCCCCGGCGGCCGCAACGTCGGCATCGAGGCCTTCGGCCCGGCCGGCGGCGACGTCGACATCCTGCTCTTCCTCGACGACGACGGCCTGCTCGCCCGGAACGACACCGCCGAGCTGTGCCGCCAGGCCTTCGCCGCCGACGACCGGCTCGGCATCGTCAGCTTCCGCATCGCCGACCCGGACATCGGCGTCACCCAGCGCCGCCACGTGCCGCGGCTGCGCGCCGCCGACCCGATGCGCTCCTCCCGGGTCACCACCTTCCTGGGCGGCGCGAACGCCGTCCGCACCAAGGTCTTCGCGGAAGTCGGCGGCCTGCCGGACGAATTCTTCTACGCGCACGAGGAAACCGACCTGGCATGGCGGGCCCTCGACGCGGGCTGGATGATCGACTACCGGTCCGACATGGTGCTGTACCACCCGACGACCGCGCCTTCGCGGCACGCGGTCTACCACCGCATGGTCGCCCGCAACCGGGTCTGGCTGGCCCGCCGCAACCTCCCGGTGCTCCTCGTCCCGGTCTACCTTGGGGTGTGGCTGCTGCTCACCCTCGCCCGCCGCCCCTCGCGTCCGGCCCTGAGGGCCTGGTTCGGCGGCTTCCGGGAGGGCTGGACCACACCCTGCGGCCCGCGCCGGCCCATGAAGTGGCGTACGGTGTGGCGACTCACCCGACTGGGCCGGCCGCCGGTCATCTGACAAGATCGTTCCCCCGAGTACGCGGCATTACCCAGCCGGTGCTCGAGCCACGGCCGTACATCCGCACTGGCAGCGCATCTCGAAGACGAAAGTTTCCACTTGTGAGTGAGACAACGCATGACGGCGGCGTCGCCCTCGGCGCGGCTCCGTCGCCCGACGAGGGTCTTACCCCGGCCCAGCTTGCCGACAAGTACGGGCTGTCCGTCAGCGGCGCCCGGCCCCCGCTCGGGGCGTACATCCGGCAGCTGTGGGGGCGGCGCCACTTCATCCTGGCCTTCTCCCAGGCGAAGCTGACCGCCCAGTACAGCCAGGCCAAGCTCGGCCAGCTCTGGCAGGTGGCGACACCGCTGCTGAACGCCGCGGTGTATTACTTCATCTTCGGCATCATCATCAAGGCCACCCGGGGACTCGACCAGGAGACGTACATCCCGTTCCTGGTGACCGGGGTGTTCGTGTTCACCTTCACCCAGACCTCCGTCATGGCCGGTGTCCGCGCCATCTCCGGCAACCTGGGTCTGGTGCGCGCGCTGCACTTCCCGCGCGCCTCCCTGCCGATCTCCTTCGCGCTCCAGCAGCTCCAGCAGCTCCTGTACTCGATGATCGTGCTGTTCGTCGTGGTCATCGCCTTCGGCAGCTACCCGCGCCTGTCCTGGCTGCTGATCGTGCCGGCGCTGGCGTTGCAGTTCCTGTTCAACACCGGGCTGGCGCTGATCATGGCCCGGCTGGGCTCCAAGACCCCCGACCTCGCCCAGCTCATGCCGTTCGTCACGCGGACCTGGATGTACGCGTCGGGCGTGATGTTCTCCCTCAGCGGCATGCTCGCAGGGAAGCCGGACTGGGTCATCCGGCTGATGCAGGTCAACCCCGCCGCCATCTACATGGACCTGATCCGCTTCGCGCTGATCGACGGCTACGACTCCTCGCACCTGCCGCCGCACGTCTGGGCCGGCGCCCTCGGCTGGGCCGTGCTCGTCTTCGTCGGTGGCTTCGTGTACTTCTGGAAGGCGGAGGAGAGGTACGGCCGTGGCTGACCAGGACCACCACATGCGCGACGCCGGGCGGGTGCCCACCGTGATCGCGGACGAGCTGCACATCGTCTACCGCGTCAACGGCGCCAAGTCCGGCAAGGGCAGCGCCACCGCCGCGCTCAGCCGCATCCTCAAGCGGGGCTCCGACGACACGGCGCGGGGCGTGCGCAAGGTGCACGCGGTCAAGGGCGTCTCCTTCGTCGCGTACCGCGGCGAGGCGATCGGCCTGATCGGCTCCAACGGCTCCGGCAAGTCCACGCTGCTGCGCGCCATCGCCGGCCTGCTGCCCGCCGAGAGGGGCCGGGTCTACACCGACGGCCAGCCCTCGCTGCTCGGCGTGAACGCGGCGCTGATGAACGACCTCACCGGCGAGCGCAACGTCATCCTGGGCGGACTGGCCATGGGCATGTCGCGCGAGCAGATCAAGGAGCGCTACGAGGGGATCGTCGACTTCTCCGGCATCAACGAGAAGGGCGACTTCATCACCCTGCCGATGCGCACGTACTCCTCCGGCATGGCGGCCCGGCTGCGCTTCTCCATCGCCGCCGCCAAGGACCACGACGTCCTCATGATCGACGAGGCGCTGGCCACCGGCGACCGCAAGTTCCAGACGCGCTCCGAAGCGCGCATCCGGGAGCTGCGCAAGGAGGCCGGCACGGTGTTCCTGGTCAGCCACAACAACAAGTCGATCCGCGACACCTGCGACCGGGTGCTGTGGCTGGAGCGCGGCGAACTGCGCATGGACGGCCCCACCGAAGCGGTGCTCAAGGAGTACGAGAAGTTCACGGGCAAGTAGCCCGCAGGCGCCAGGGCCCCGCCGGAACGCGTCCGGTGGGGCCCCTCGTCCGCAAAGGATGTGTCAACTCGCGCCGTCCTGAGGAATCTTGACACCAATCGGTGTGTTGTTGTGATGTGCGGGACACCCCCCGCGCGGCTCGCTGCGTTGTACAACGTAAGCTGTACCGGTCCCGGAAAGCGGCAAGTGGGGAGATAATGCGCGACACCCTCCGCCGACGCCGCCCCGCGGACCGCCGGGCGGCGTGTCCGAAATAGTGTGTCTTGGGTCGGCAGTGTAGAACGGGAGATGTGACGGCAATGGCTACGGAAACTCCCCAGCTCAACGCAGCAGGTGCCGTCCCCGTGCCGGACAGTGGACGATGACGCGAACGCCGACGGCGCGCGACCCCGAGCGCGCCACCCTCGACAAGGCCGCGGGTGAGAACTTCCCCGTGGCACCGTTCTTCCTGCCCAGAGCCTGGCGCGTCGACCTGATGGCCGTCTACGGCTTCGCCCGCCTCGTCGACGACATCGGCGACGGCGACCTGGCCCCCGGCGGCGCGGACGCCCGGCTGCTCGGCGTGTCGCCCGGCGAGGCCGAGGACCGACTGGTCCTCCTCGACGCCTTCGAGGCCGATCTGCGCCGGGTCTTCGACGGCACCCCGCGCCACCCCCTGCTGCGCCGGCTCCAGCCCACCGTGCGCCGCAGATCACTGACCCCCGAGCCGTTCCTCGGCCTGATCGCCGCCAATCGCCAGGACCAGCTCGTCACGCGGTACGAGACCTACGACGACCTCCTCGCCTACTGCGAACTGTCCGCCAACCCCGTCGGCCGCCTCGTCCTCGCCGTCACCGGTACCTCGACCCCCGAGCGGATCCGCCGTTCCGACGCCGTCTGCACCGCCCTGCAGATCGTCGAGCACCTCCAGGACGTCACGGAGGACCTCGGACGCGACCGCATCTATCTGCCCGCCGCCGACATGAAACGTTTCCACGTGCAGGAGTCTGATCTCGCCGCGCCCACCGCGGGCGCATCGGTGCGCGCACTCGTCGCGTACGAAGCGGAACGCGCCCGCGGTCTGCTGAATGAAGGCGCCCCCCTGGTGGGTAGCGTCCACGGCAGGTTGAAGCTGCTGCTCGCGGGGTTCGTGGCGGGGGGAAGGGCGGCGATCCACGCGATCGCCGCCGCCGAATACGACGTACTTCCCGGCCCGCCCAAGCCCGGCAAGACCCGGTTGCTGCGCGAGGTGGGCCTGACTCTGCGAGGAGAGGGGTGATCCGGGCCGTGGAGTCGGAACAGCACGTGTCCGCGCCGGTACTCGCCGCCTACAGCTACTGCGAGGCCGTCACCGGACAGCAGGCCCGCAACTTCGCCTACGGCATCAGACTGCTGCCGACGGCCAAGCGGCGGGCGATGTCGGCGCTGTACGCGCTCTCCCGGCGCGTCGACGACATCGGCGACGGAACGCTGGCCCACGACGTGAAGATCACCCGTCTGGAGGACACCCGGGCGCTGCTCGGCCGGGTCCGCGACGGCGCGGTCGAGGACGACGACACCGACCCCGTGGCCGTCGCCCTCAGCCACGCCGCCCGGATCTTCCCGATCCCGCTCGGCGGCCTGGACGAACTCATCGACGGCGTCCTGATGGACGTCCGCGGCGAGACGTACGAGACCTGGGAGGACCTGAAGGCCTACTGCCGCTGCGTGGCCGGGGCCATCGGACGGCTCTCCCTCGGCGTGTTCGGCACCGAGCCGGGGGCGCGCGGCGCCGAACGCGCTCCCGAGTACGCCGACACGCTCGGGCTCGCGTTGCAGCTGACCAACATCCTCAGAGACGTCCGCGAGGACGCCGAGGGCGGCCGCACCTACCTGCCCGCCGACGACCTCGCCAAGTTCGGCTGCTCGGCCGGGTTCCACGGGCCGACGCCGCCGGAAGGCTCCGACTTCGCGGGCCTGGTGCACTTCGAGGTGCGACGGGCCCGCGCCCTGTTCGCCGAGGGCTACCGGCTGCTGCCCCTGCTGGACCGGCGCAGCGGCGCGTGCGTCGCCGCCATGGCCGGCATCTACCGCCGGCTGCTCGACCGCATCGAGCGCGACCCGGAGGCCGTGCTGCGCGGCCGGGTCTCGCTGCCCGGACACGAGAAGGCGTACGTCGCCGTGCGCGGCCTGTCCGGCCTCGACGCCCGGTACGTGTCCCGGCAGACCGTCAGGAGGCGTGCCTGATGGTGATGTCACCGCACGATGAAGCCACCGGCGAGAAACGACGGGCAACCCTCCGATGCCGGGCGGCGTCCCTGACGGCAACGGTCGCCCGCGAGGCACCCGCTCACCGCGGCGGACGCACAGGGGAGGGCGCACGATGACCGACGGCACACGGCGGGACGGACCGCTCACGGACGCCTCGGGACCGGCCGGACGGCATGCCGTGGTGGTCGGCGGCGGCCTGGCCGGTCTCACCGCCGCGCTCGCGCTCGCCGACGCCGGAATGCGCGTGACGCTGCTGGAAGGCAGACCCCGCCTGGGCGGGCTCGCCTTCTCCTTCCAGCGCGGCGACCTCACCATCGACAACGGACAGCACGTCTACCTGCGCTGCTGCACCGCCTACCGCTGGTTCCTCGACCGGATCGGCGGCGCCGCGCTCGCCCCGCTGCAGGACCGGCTGGAGGTGCCCGTCGTCGACGCCACGAGACCCGAGGGCCGGCGGCTCGGCACACTGCGGCGCGACGCGCTGCCCGTACCCCTGCACCTGGGGCGCAGCCTCGCCACCTACCCGCACCTCTCGCTCGCCGAGCGGGTCCGGGTGGGCCGTGCCGCGCTCGCGCTCAAGGGACTCGACCTGACCGATCCGGCCCTGGACGCACGGGACTTCGGCAGCTGGCTGACGGAGCACGGCCAGTCGGCGCGTGCCGTCGAGGCCTTGTGGGACCTGGTCGGGGTCGCCACGCTCAACGCGGTCGCGCGCGACTCCTCGCTGGGGCTCGCCGCGATGGTGTTCAAGACCGGACTGCTGTCCGACCCGGGCGCGGCCGACATCGGCTGGGCCCGCGTCCCGCTGGGCGAACTGCACGACGGGCTGGCCCGCAGGGCGCTCGACTCCGCGGGCGTGCGTACCGAGGTCCGGACACGCGTCACCTCCGTCTCCCTCAACGGAAACGGGAGCTGGAACGTTCAGCTTCCCGGCGAGAGCCTGGTCGCCGACGCGGTCGTCCTCGCCGTACCGCAGCGCGAGGCGCACGGACTGCTGCCGGCCGGCGCCCTGGACGCGCCGGACCGGCTGCTCAGGATCGGCACCGCGCCGATCCTCAACGCCCACGTCGTCTATGACCGCACGGTGCTGAACGCGCCCTTCTTCGCGGCCATCGGCACACCCGTGCAGTGGGTCTTCGACCGCACCGAGGCGGCCGGCCTGAAGCACGGTCAGTACCTCGCGGTGTCCCAGTCGGTGGCGCAGGACGAGATCGACGCGCCGGTCGCCGTGCTGCGCGAGCGCTATCTGCCCGAACTGAGGCGGCTGCTGCCCCGTGCACGCGGTGCCGAGGTGAAGGACTTCTTCGTGACCCGGGAGCGCACGGCGACGTTCGCCCCGGCCCCCGGCGTCGGACGGCTGCGGCCCGGCGCCCGCACCAAGGCCCCCGGCCTGTATCTGGCCGGAGCGTGGACCGCCACAGGGTGGCCCGCGACCATGGAGAGTGCGGTCCGCAGCGGTGTGAAGGCGGCCGAGGCCGCGCTGAGCGCCCTGGGCCGGCCCCGCCCGAGCCGTCTCTTCGCCATCGAGGAGGCGGCGGCATGACGTTCGATCAGCAGCCCGCGGCGGGCCCCCGCACCTCCGGCACCGCAACAAGAGGAGAGACTGTGCCCACTGTGCCCCCGGCCTCGACGGCCGCTCGGAGGACCGCGGTGGACGTGACCGCGCTTTTGGAGCGCGGCCGGACCCTGGCCACGCCGGTACTGCGGGCGGCCGTCGACCGCCTGGCGCCCCCCATGGACACCGTCGCCGCCTACCACTTCGGCTGGATCGACGCCCTGGGCAACCCGGCCCGCGGGGACGGCGGCAAGGCTGTGCGCCCCGCCCTGGCCGTGCTCTCCGCCGAGGTCACCGGGGCCGCGCCCGAGGCCGGTGTGCCCGGCGCGGTCGCCGTGGAGCTCGTCCACAACTTCTCCCTGCTGCACGACGACCTGATGGACGGCGACGAACAGCGCCGCCACCGCGACACGGTCTGGAAGGTGCACGGCCCCGCCCAGGCCATCCTGGTCGGCGACGCGCTGTTCGCCCTGGCCAACGAGGTGCTGCTGGAGCTGGGCACGGTCGAGGCCGGCCGCGCCGCCCGCCGGCTGACCACCGCCACCCGCGCCCTGATCGACGGTCAGGCGCAGGACATCTCCTACGAGCACCGCGACCGGGTCAGCGTCGCGGAGTGCCTGGAGATGGAGGGCAACAAGACCGGTGCCCTGCTCGCCTGCGCCTCCTCCGTCGGCGCGGTCCTCGGCGGCGCGGACGACCGCACGGCCGACACGCTGGAGAAGTACGGGTACCACCTCGGTCTGGCCTTCCAGGCCGTCGACGACCTCCTCGGCATCTGGGGCGATCCGGAGGCCACCGGCAAGCAGACCTGGAGCGATCTGCGCCAGCGCAAGAAGTCCCTGCCGGTCGTGGCCGCGCTCGCGGCGGGCGGCCCGGCCTCCGAGCGGCTCGGCGAGATCCTCGCCGCCGACGCCAAGAGCAGCGACTTCGCGAACTTCTCCGAGGAGGAGTTCGCGGCCCGCGCCGCCCTCATCGAGGAGGCGGGCGGCCGGGAGTGGACGGCCGAGGAGGCGCGCCGTCAGCACACCATCGCCATCGAAGCCCTCGACGCCGTCGGCATGCCCGAGCAGGTACGGGCCGCGTTCACGGCGCTCGCCGACTTCGTCGTCGTACGAAAGAGATGATCACTATCGGTCGAACCAGCCTCGCGTAGTCGCCGGCCGGTGCAGCAAGGAGGTTTCGGCACCGGCCGACGGCGGACCCACAGCAGCACGACTTGCACGACTGCACGAAGGGGAAGCCATGACAGCGACGACCGACGGAAGCACCGGGGCGACACTGCCGTCCCGCGCTGCCGCGGCCAGTGAAACCGTACTCAGCACCCCCGAGGCGGCCGGGGTACAAGAAGCCGCCGCGGCCGCCGTCAGGCGGGCCACCGACTTCCTGCTCGCCCAGCAGGACGCCGAGGGCTGGTGGAAGGGCGACCTCGAGACGAACGTCACCATGGACGCCGAGGACCTGCTGCTGCGCCAGTTCCTGGGCATCCTGGACGAGGACACCACCCGGGCCGCCGCGCTGTTCATCCGCGGCGAGCAACGCGAGGACGGCACCTGGGCCACCTTCTACGGCGGCCCGGGCGAACTCTCCACCACCATCGAGGCCTACGTCGCCCTCCGGCTGGCCGGCGACGCGCCGGACGAGCTCCACATGGCCCGGGCCTCCGCCTGGATCCGCGCGCGGGGCGGCATCGCGGCTTCCCGCGTCTTCACCCGCATCTGGCTGGCACTGTTCGGCTGGTGGAAGTGGGAGGACCTGCCCGAACTGCCGCCCGAGCTCATCTGGTTCCCCAAGTGGTTCCCGCTCAACATCTACAACTTCGGTTGCTGGGCGCGGCAGACGATCGTGCCCCTGACCGTCGTCTCGGCCAAGCGCCCGGTGCGTCCGGCCCCGTTCCCGCTCGACGAGCTGCACACCGACCCCGGCCGTCCCCGTCCGCCGCGACCGCTCGCCCCGGCCAGGACCTGGGACGGCCTGTTCCAGCGGCTCGACATGGTGGTGCGTGGCTACCGTTCCGTCGCCGTGCGCAGGGTGCGCGAGGCCGCCCTGAACTCGGCCGCCCGCTGGATCATCGAGCGGCAGGAGAACGACGGCTGCTGGGGCGGCATCCAACCGCCGGCGGTGTACTCGGTCATCGCCCTGTACCTGCTCGGCTACGACCTCGAGCACCCGGTGATGCGGGCCGGCCTCGAGTCGCTGGACCGTTACGCCGTGCGGCGCGAGGACGGCGCCCGCATGATCGAGGCCTGCCAGTCGCCGGTGTGGGACACCTGCCTGGCCACCATCGCGCTCGCCGACGCCGGACTGCCCGCCGACCACCCCCAGTTGGTCAAGGCCGCCGACTGGATGCTGGGCGAGCAGATCGTCCGGCCCGGCGACTGGTCGGTACGACGCCCCGGACTGCCGCCAGGCGGCTGGGCGTTCGAGTTCCACAACGACAACTACCCCGACATCGACGACACCGCCGAGGTCGTCCTCGCCCTGCGCCGGGTAAGGCACCACGACCCGGAGCGGATGGACAACGCCATCGGCCGCGGGGTGCGCTGGAACCTCGGGATGCAGTCGAAGAACGGCGCCTGGGGAGCCTTCGACGTCGACAACACCAGCCCCTTCCCCAACCGGCTGCCGTTCTGCGACTTCGGCGAGGTGATCGACCCGCCGTCGGCGGACGTCACCGCGCACGTCGTGGAGATGCTCGCCGCCGAGGGCATGACCCACGACCCCCGCACCCGGCGGGGCATCGAGTGGCTGCTGGCCGAACAGGAGCCGGACGGCTCGTGGTTCGGCCGCTGGGGCGTCAACTACATCTACGGCACCGGGTCCGTCGTACCCGCCCTGACGGCCGCCGGCCTGCCCGGCTCCCACCCGGCCGTCCGCCGCGCGGTGACCTGGCTGGAGAGCGTGCAGAACGACGACGGCGGCTGGGGCGAGGACCTGCGCTCCTACCGGTACGTCAAGGAGTGGAGCGGCAAGGGCGCCTCCACGGCCTCGCAGACCGCCTGGGCCCTGCTCGCCCTGCTCGCGGCGGGGGAGAAGGACTCCAAGTCCGTCGAGCGCGGCGTCGAGTGGCTCGCGGCCACCCAGCGGGAGGACGGCTCCTGGGACGAGCCGTACTTCACCGGCACCGGCTTCCCGTGGGACTTCTCCATCAACTACCACCTGTACCGGCAGGTCTTCCCGCTCACCGCGCTCGGCCGGTACGTGCACGGCGAGCCCTTCGCCTGGCGCCGCCCCACCGCCGATCCCCTCGCCGAGCGGCCCGGCGCCGAGGTCAAGGGGAGCTGATGAGCACACGGCCCGGACCGGCTCCGCTGCTGATCGCCTGCGCGCTCGGCATCGAGCGTCTCGCCCTGCGCGCCGGTGACCGCGACGGAGCCGGCGGGCCGGTCACCGTCCTGCGGACGGGCATGGGACCCAAGGCGGCGGAACGCTCCGTCACCCGGGTCCTCGCCGGCCCGCCGCTGGACCGGGCCACGGTGCTCGCCACGGGCTTCTGCGCGGGACTCGCCCCCGGCATGCACCCCGGCGACCTCGTCGTCGCCGAGGAGACCCGGGATCCGCGCGGCACCGTCCCCTGCGTCGGCACCGAACTGCTCGTCAAGGAACTCACCCGCACCCTGCCCGGGCGCACCGTGCACACCGGGCCGCTCACCGGCTCCGACCATGTCGTACGCGGACCCGAGCGGTCCGACCTGCGCGCCACCGGGGCGATCGCGGTCGACATGGAGTCGGCGGCCACGCTCCTGAGCGCCGTGCGCACGGGTGTGCGCCCTGTTGCGGCCGTGCGGGTGGTCGTGGACGCTCCAGAACATGAACTCGTCCGTATCGGTACGGTCCGCGGTGGAATATCAGCCTTCCGCGTTCTTCGTTCCGTCCTGCCGACTTTTTTCGAATGGCACCGTAATGTTCTGCTCCCCAGGAGGTGAGCCAGATGGCCATGCCGCTGCGCCAGTCCGTCAAAGTCGCCACATACTTGGCCGAACAGAAGCTTCGCAAGCGGGACAAGTTCCCGCTGATCGTCGAGCTTGAACCGCTCTTCGCCTGCAACCTCAAGTGCGAGGGCTGCGGCAAGATCCAGCATCCGGCAGGAGTGCTCAAGCAGCGCATGCCCGTCGCCCAGGCGGTGGGAGCGGTACTGGAGTCGGGTGCGCCGATGGTGTCCATCGCGGGCGGCGAGCCCCTGATGCACCCGCAGATCGACGAGATCGTACGGCAGCTGGTGGCCAAGCGGAAGTACGTCTTCCTGTGCACCAACGCGCTGCTGATGCGCAAGAAGATGGACAAGTTCAAGCCGTCCCCCTACTTCGCCTTCGCGGTGCACATCGACGGGCTGCGGGAGCGGCACGACGAGTCGGTGGCGAAGGAGGGCGTGTTCGACGAGGCGGTGGAGGCCATCAAGGAGGCCAAGCGGCGCGGCTTCCGGGTGACCACCAACTCCACCTTCTTCAACACCGACACCCCGCAGACCGTCGTCGAGGTGCTCAACTTCCTCAACGACGACCTCAAGGTCGACGAGATGATGATCTCGCCCGCCTACGCCTACGAGAAGGCACCCGACCAGGAGCACTTCCTGGGCGTGGAGCAGACCCGCGAGCTGTTCAGGAAGGCCTTCGCGGGCGGCAACCGCCGCCGCTGGCGGCTCAACCACTCGCCGCTGTTCCTCGACTTCCTCGAGGGCAAGGTCGACTTCCCGTGCACCGCGTGGGCGATCCCGAACTACTCCCTGTTCGGCTGGCAGCGCCCCTGCTACCTGATGAGCGACGGGTACGTGCCGACGTACCGGGAACTCATCGAGGACACCGACTGGGACAAGTACGGCCGGGGCAAGGACCCGCGGTGCGCCAACTGCATGGCGCACTGCGGCTACGAGCCCACCGCCGTGCTGGCCACCATGGGATCGCTCAAGGAGTCCCTGCGCGCCATGCGCGAGACGGTCTCAGGGAACCGGGACTGACGCCATGGCCGCCATTCCTCTGGGCGTCCCCGAGGTACCGGCCCGGCCGATCGCCGAGCGACGCGTGTCGCGGCAGATCCACGTCGGGCCGGTGGCGGTCGGGGGCGGGGCCCCGGTGTCGGTGCAGTCGATGACGACGACGCGTACGTCGGACATCGGGGCCACCTTGCAGCAGATCGCGGAGCTGACGGCTTCGGGCTGCCAGAT